>NZ_JBLTJB010000004.1:0-436864 GCF_053470005.1 Bacillus sp. N1(2025) | reverse complement strand
GCCGGTCTAGCTCAATTGGTAGAGCAACTGACTTGTAATCAGTAGGTTGGGGGTTCAAGTCCTCTGGCCGGCACTCTAAATGATGGAGGGGTAGCGAAGTGGCTAAACGCGGCGGACTGTAAATCCGCTCCCTCAGGGTTCGGCAGTTCGAATCTGCCCCCCTCCACCATTTTATAAATAGGGGCATAGTTTAACGGTAGAACAGAGGTCTCCAAAACCTCCGGTGTGGGTTCGATTCCTACTGCCCCTGCCACTATATTATTTATTCATCTTCAGATTATGGCGGTTGTGGCGAAGTGGTTAACGCACCAGATTGTGGCTCTGGCACTCGTGGGTTCGATTCCCATCAATCGCCCCATTTTATCATTGGGCTATAGCCAAGCGGTAAGGCAACGGACTTTGACTCCGTCATGCGTTGGTTCGAATCCAGCTAGCCCAGTTGCATTTTTTAAAAACAACAGCATAAGATGTATTAAGTTCTTTTACATGTTGCGGAAGTAGTTCAGTGGTAGAACATCACCTTGCCAAGGTGGGGGTCGCGGGTTCGAATCCCGTCTTCCGCTCCAAATTACGGCGGCATAGCCAAGTGGTAAGGCAGAGGTCTGCAAAACCTTTATCCCCGGTTCGAATCCGGGTGTCGCCTTTCTATTGCCGGGGTGGTGGAATTGGCAGACACACAGGACTTAAAATCCTGCGGTAGGTGACTACCGTGCCGGTTCAAGTCCGGCCCTCGGCACCAATTTAACTTTGAACGAACTATGTTAAATTGGTCATCAGTTTTCACATTATAAAACATATATGAGAGTGATTTGCATATTGCAGATCACTTTTTTTATATAATAAAAACGTAATGACTATCAATATAAGTTTCTTGTTTGTATCGGATATACTGCATTACCATTTAAAAAACTTTGCTAAAACCGTTGACGGTTTATAAAATACATGTTATATTTATATACGTCGGTTGAACACGACGCATTACATGCCGGTGTGGCGGAATTGGCAGACGCGCACGACTCAAAATCGTGTTCCTTCTGGAGTGCCGGTTCGACCCCGGCCACCGGTATAAAAAGGCTTCTACAATATGTAGAAGCCTTTTTTGTTGTATGAAAATATCCTCCAAGGCTTGTGAAAACATGATACCTGCTGATTGTATAAATCCGCTTTTTTCAAAGATACTAACAAGAAGTTCTTTGAAAGAGGTGTTTTTAGTGGAAGGGACTTGGGCTTGTCTTATCCCATTTATTCTGGTCATTCCCATTTCAATCATTACAAAGCAAGTGCAGTCCGGTCTGTTTATCGGTTTGCTGGTCGGAAGCTATCTTTTGCATCCCAGCTTGCTTGGCGGGATTGAACATATGGTTCAATATGTAATCAGCAATATTGTCGTCACCAATAATATTAGAATCATTGTGTTTCTATATTCATTTGCCGGCCTTGTAGGGATTATAAAGCTGACCGGCGGGATAAAAGGATTCGTCCATTTGATCAGTAAAAAGGTTAAAACCAAAAAAGGTGCGATGCTGCTTGCATGGCTGTCGACATTTGGCACGTTCAGTGAACCGGACTTTCGCATCGTCACAATTGCACCGATCATGAAAGCGTTAAGCAAGCGTCTGGACCTGTCGAAACAGAAAATTGCGTATGCCATTGAGTTTACGGCAAACCCTGTAATTGCCTTGATTCCGATAGCAACGGCATTTGTCGGCTACATGGTTTCCATTATCGGACAGGCCCTTAAAACGTCAGGAATAGATCAGCCGGCTTATACGGTGTATGTGAAAAGTATTCCCTTCAATTTTTTCTCCATTGTGATTATATTAGTCGGAATTTATTACTGCTTTTTTAAGAAACAAAAAGCGGACGAAAGCTTAAAAAAAACAGAAAAGAGCGGACAAACTTCTGCTCGCAAACATAGCAAAAATACGGAACCGATTCCGCGGAACAGCGGTGTGTTGCTTTCAAAAGGCTCAGGTTCATTCAACATGGAAACAGGGACGATCTCAGATATTCACGGTGGACATACGGGAATGTTCGAAAGTGATGAGAATGCTGACCAGCAGGAGGAGCTGGATTCGGCGCACCGTGGTTATATTAAGGAAACACCGATTCGGCCTTGGAATTTAATCATTCCGATCGGTCTGTTTTTGCTATTAACACTCTTTCTCAGCTGGTGGGACGGTCATTCAAAAGCACAAGGGTTTTTGAATGCTTTTATCAAAAGTGATATGCTTGGCGTCATGTTAACCGCATTATTGGCAGCGGTTATTGCAGCATTTGCTCTTTTTATGTTTCAGCGTTTTCATGCAGGCGAGCTTGTTACCCATTTTATTAAGGGCGGAAACGAATTGGTCAACGTTATTATTATGTTATCGCTGATTTGGGCCGTAACAGCAGTATCTGAAGATCTGGGATTCTCGAAATATGTTACTTCTCATTTAACGTCATGGATCCCTCATATGTTTATTGCGCCGTCTCTTTTTATACTGGGGGCTGTTATATCCTATTTTATCGGGTCATCCTGGGGGACTTGGGGGCTATTAATGCCGCTCGGCGTAACGCTGGCGGTTCAGTCACATACCAGCTTATTATTAGCGATCGGGGCTGTGTTTGCGAGCGGAACATTTGGAGCGTTTGCTTCTCCTCTCAGTGATAATACGGTGACAACCTGTACGGTGTTGGGGATCGATGTTGTGAAGTATGCCCGTTCGAAGCTTGTTCCGGCGCTTATCGCCGCAGGGATCTCCGTTGTGTTATACGGTGCGTTTTCATTTTTCAGATAACAAATACTTTTTGAAGGCGTTATCCGAAAATGGGATAACGCCTTTTTATGAGCTGTTATACTAGAGAAAAAAAGAGGTGATGACGTGAAGCAGATTATTGCAATGGGCGGCGGAGGCTTTTCCATGGAGCCGGATCATCTTGTGCTGGATCAGTATATTTTAGAGCAGTCGGCGCGGTCAAAGCCGAAAGTTTGTTTTTTGCCGACGGCAAGCGGAGATTCGGAGAATTATATCGGCAGGTTTTATCAGGCCTTTCAAAAGCTGCGGTGTGAGCCGGATCACTTGTCGTTGTTTAAACCGCCGGGTTCTGATCTCAGATCCTTTCTCATGAAGAAAGATATTATATATGTCGGCGGCGGAAATACGCGCAATATGCTTGTCTTATGGAAAGAATGGGGGCTTGACCGTATTCTTCGTGTGGCTTGGGAAAACGGCATCATGTTGGCGGGTCTCAGCGCCGGGGCGATTTGCTGGTATGAAGAAGGGTTGACGGATTCAGCTGGAGGTTTGAGAGAGTTAAGAGCTTTAGGATTTTTGCCGGGCAGCTTTTGTCCGCATTATGACGGAGAAGCGGAGCGCCGGCCGGTGTATCACCGTCTGATTTCAGAAAAGAAACTCAGGGAGGGCTATGCCGCTGATGACGGCGCTGCGCTTCATTATAAAGACGGTCAGCTGATCCGGACTGTCTCTTCCCGGGAAACCGCAAAGGGTTATCGGGTTTTTAATACCGAAGAAGGCGTTCGGGAAACAGAGCTTATGACTGTCCCGTTATCTGAATTTTGATAATATGCTTTTTTTTGTACACAACTTATGTTACGATGAGAGCGAAATCAATAGTTACTGGGGGTGCCCGTCTGAGCGGGCTGAGAGAGAAGCGGCGGCTTCTTAACCCTTTGGACCTGATCTGGTTCGTACCAGCGTGGGGAAGTAAAGGTTTTATTATTGTTGAAGAAAACAATAATAGTTTCTTTCTGACTGCAAAACCGGGTTCTTCTTTGAACCCGGTTTTTTTGTGCTGGTGCTGAGCTTGGTTCTGTTATTCAAATGATAAAGGAGAGATTTGTATGCAAAATCAATCAGTACAGCAAGCGAACATTTCCATTATGTCGAGTTTTTCCGGCAGTAAAAAGGTTTATGCAGAAGGTTCTTCGCCCGATATACGAGTGCCGATGCGGGAAATCAGCCTGAGTGCGACTACGGGGGCATTCGGGGAAGAGGAGAATGCGCCGGTCCGTGTTTATGATACGAGCGGGCCGTATACAGACCCGGATGTACAAATTGATATTCATGAAGGGCTGGGGGCGCTCCGCACAAAGTGGATTACCGGGCGCGGAGATGTAGAAGAATATAACGGACGGACCGTGAAGCCTGAAGACAACGGTTATAAAAAAGAGGGCCGTGCCGCCGAATACCCCGGCCTACAGCGAAAACCGCTTCGGGCCAAGCCGGGGAAAAATGTAACACAATTGCATTATGCGAGAAAAGGCATCATTACGCCGGAAATGGAGTTTATCGCAATTCGCGAGCATGTGTCTCCCGAATTTGTCAGGGAAGAGGTGGCGAGCGGACGGGCGATTATTCCTTCTAATGTCAACCACCCGGAAAGCGAGCCGATGATTATCGGCCGGAATTTTCATGTGAAAATTAATGCAAATATCGGCAACTCGGCTGTTACATCTTCTATCGAAGAAGAAGTCGAAAAAATGACGTGGGCGATTCGCTGGGGCGCCGATACGATGATGGACTTATCCACGGGAAAAGACATTCATACGACGCGTGAATGGATTATCCGCAACTGTCCCGTGCCTGTGGGGGCGGTGCCGATTTATCAGGCGCTTGAAAAAGTAAATGGCATTGCCGAGGATTTAACGTGGGACATTTATCGTGACACATTGATTGAGCAGGCGGAGCAGGGCGTGGATTATTTCACCATCCATGCCGGCGTACTGCTTCGTTACGTCCCGTTAACGGCCAAACGCACGACGGGAATCGTATCCCGCGGCGGGGCGATTATGGCGCAATGGTGCCTGGCTCATCATCAGGAAAGCTTTCTGTACACGCATTTTGAAGAAATTTGTGAAATCATGAAGACCTATGATATCGCTTTTTCACTTGGTGACGGGCTTCGCCCCGGTTCGATTGCGGATGCCAATGATGAGGCGCAGTTTGCGGAATTGGAGACTCTCGGAGAATTGACGGAGATCGCGTGGAAGCACGATGTGCAAGTGATGATCGAAGGACCGGGTCATGTGCCGATGCATAAAATTAAGGAAAACATGGACAAGCAGCTGGAAATTTGTAAAGAGGCGCCTTTTTACACGCTCGGGCCATTAACGACGGATATCGCTCCGGGTTATGACCACATTACTTCAGCAATCGGCGCGGCGATGATCGGCTGGTACGGGACGGCGATGCTTTGCTATGTCACGCCGAAGGAGCATTTGGGGCTGCCGAATCGTGATGATGTAAGAGAAGGCGTCATTACGTACAAAATCGCGGCACATGCCGCAGACCTTGCTAAAGGGCATCCGGGTGCACAGATCCGTGACGATGCTCTGTCTAAGGCGCGGTTTGAATTCCGGTGGCGTGATCAATTTCATTTGTCGCTTGATCCTGAAAGAGCAATCGAATATCATGATGAAACGCTGCCGGCTGAAGGCGCAAAAACGGCTCACTTCTGTTCGATGTGCGGTCCGAAGTTCTGCAGCATGAGAATTTCTCAGGATATTCGTGATTATGCGAAGGAAAACGGACTTACTGAAGACGAGGCCGTCAATGAAGGGCTGAAAGAAAAAGCAAAAGAGTTTGCGGAGAAGGGAAGCCGCTTATATCAATAAAAGAAAAGATGAAGATGGAGTTTGCCCATCTTCATCTTTTTTAGAAAAACGGTGAACGGCGAAGCGGCGGAATGCTCTGTTCAAATCGGAATATATTTTCCGGATCGTATTTCGTTTTGACTTGACGGAGGCGGTGAACATTTTCTCCGTAATATGTTTGCAGCCAGTTTCTGATTTCTCTATCAGGCCAATTCACGTAATCTCCCATCGTTTCTCTTGATAGGGAGGTTCTCAGTCCTTCGATCCAGCGGACATTTTGTCTTTCTTCTTCAGCAGCTGTCCAAGTTGTAATATATTCTTGGGCAATGATTGCGTTGCGATAGTAGAATGCCGTTTGGTCCGGAGCGATCCGTCCGGCCGCCCCGCCGAGAGACTGCTGCCAGACACTGGCGTTTTCGTTCGGAGCGTGCTCTAAATAGCGCTTTAAAGTGGAAATCGCGCGTGAAGATAATGGTTTTTCAATAAAGGATCCTGACCGCTTCATCTTTTGCGGCTGATTGCCTCCCGGGCTGTTAAAAAAGGCTGCCGCTTTAATAAATGGCACTGTCTTGACCATGCCGCTTGCCGGTTTTCCCGCTTTCATTAACGGAGCCAGCAGTTCTTTCAGCTCATCCTTTGTCCCGGTAAATTGACCGAGCGCTTCTATGCGGTTTACTTCCTTAGGCCAAAACTGAATTGATGAGGTAAGCCGGTTGTCTGTAAATGGAGCCCAGCGCTGCCATGTGTTAAATACTTCCTCAAAATCATCCCAGCCCCAAGTGACAGAAAAAACAGACACGCACGAGATCGGCACGGCTTTAAACATCATGGATGTGACAATGCCGAAGTTGCCTCCCCCTCCGCCCTGAGACGCCCAAAATAGATCAGAGTGCTTTGAGCGGTTGACTGTGATCAAGTCAGCACCCGCTTTTTCGTCCGCTATGATCATTTCGAGCTGGAGGAGACGATCGCAAGTAAGTCCGGCTGTCCTTGTTAAATATCCGATTCCTCCCCCGAGCGTCAGCCCCGTGATTCCCACATTCGCAATGGTTCCCGCAGGAAGGGTCAAGCCGTACCGCCAGAGTGTCCGGTAGACTTCTCCCAATTCGGCTCCCGCTTCAATCGAGACCAGCCGCGTATCCTCATTTACTCTTATTTTCTTCATTTCACTGAGATCAATGACTAGTCCGTTATTTAACAGGGAAAAATTTTCGTAGCTGTGTCTTCCGCCTCTGATACGGAAAGGCACATTGTTCTCACGCGCCCATCTCAGCGCATTGAGGGCGTCATGTTTATTTTGACAAAACACAATGATGTCTGGATATCTTTGCAGGCTTAAATTGATATTGGTTCTTGCAGCATTATAGTCCGGGTCATCTTTTTTGACGATGCGACCGGTCAATGTTGTCTTTTCCACATTCTCACTCACTTTCACTTGTACTCTGCTATGTTTTCTAGCATATGCGGAAAAATGAGAGAGTGTATGAGGAAAACCCCCGGAAGGAAACGATATTTTAAATTATAGTTGACAGGTAGGGATTGTATGAATTAACATAATCATTACATATTTCCAAACGATGGCTGATCGGATCACCGAAGGCTCTTATCTTTTAAACAGATAAGGGCCTTTTTTGCGTGAAAGTCATTGAATGAAATGAAAAGCGGAGGGATGAAAAGTGGCGTTAAAAAAGGTATCACATGTGCGCAAAAAGAGCAAAAAACGAAAAAAGTACAGAAAACACACATTGAATTTCGAACTGCTTGTAGAGAAAAACAAACGGGAGATTATGAGAAATGAGGAACAGATGGAGCAGATTTATATAAAGATAGATGAAAAGCATGCGGGGGTTCGATAAAGATGAAGGAGAGAAAATGGAGGATAAAAACAACGGTACTCGTGCTGTCGGTATCCATCATGTTATCAGGGTGCGCGTTAGGGAGTGCCGGAGAAGAACCGTCATCTGCGGCTGATAAAAAGGAAGAAACACGTATCGCCCATGTCAAGACAAAGGAATTTAAAGCTTCTCATCCGGCGGCGATTCCCGCTAAATCGAAAGCCAGAACTGACACTTTTGTTGCTGGGATTTCCGCGCCGGGCGGCGTGTTTCTGCCGTACTTTTACGAAAACGGCTGGGACGGAAATGCGACAGATCCTATTTTTGAACCGTTAGTCAAACTGGATAAAACGGGGAAGCCTGCCCCGGCTCTTGCGGAAAGCTGGAAAATTTCCAAAGATCAGCTTACATACACGTTCCGTTTAAGAAAAAATCTCGTTTTCAGCGACGGTTCACCATTGACCGCAAAGGATGCCGCATTCACTTTAACACTGCTGCATGATCCTGCATACGCGGGCTATGAAGATATCACCACGGCCTATATTAAAGGCGGTAAGGCTTACAAAGAAGGAAAGGCAAAGACGATAGAGGGCATACGCGTCCTTGATGACAGAACCATTCAAATTACGACTGAGAAAGTCAGTGCGAAGTCGCTGCTTCTTTTAGGCGGGCAGGTGCTGTCAGAAGCCTACTACGGGAAGAAATATCAATTCGGCAAACTGGACTATTTAAAAGAGCTTTATGCCAAACCGCTCGGAGCGGGACCTTATCAATTTACAGAATACCTTCCGGGACAGGAAATACGTTATCAGGCTAATGAACACTATTATGCCGGAAAACCGAAAACGGAAAAGCTGATTTATAAAATTATCGATCCGTCAACTTCTCTTCAGCTGTTTGAAACGGGTGACCTTGATTACGCTTCTTTCTCACCTGATGATGATACGGTTCAGCATTTAAAAAGTCTCGGTTTTGCCAATATAAGCGTATCTGTCGTGAATGATTACGGGCTTGTGTACGTCAATCACAAGCGTCCGCCTTTTCAAGATAAGAAAGTGTCCCAGGCGCTTATTTACGGACTTGACCGTCAAAAAATCGTCGATGTCCGCTTTAAACGCTACGGAGAGGTCGCGAATGTTCCGGTGTCTCCGGTTTCGTGGGCTTATGATGACAAAGGTGTCAATCGGTACGCGTTTAACCCTGAAAAAGCCAAAAAGCTTCTCGATGAAGCGGGCTGGAAAACGGGCAAAGACGGTGTACGTGAAAAAAACGGCAAAAAGCTTGAAATCAGCTATTACACGTCTAAAGCGGATGATGATTTCATCCCGATCGCGAAAGAAAATTACGCGGACATCGGAATCTCATTAAAACCGGAAGTCATGGATTTTAATACAGAAGTAGCGAAAATAAATGACAAACAATACGACCTTGCCGCCGTTTCCACCTCGCAGATTCTTGATCCGAATGACACGGTGGAAAAGCTGGCTTCCGGCCATCCCAATAATGTAACGGGATATTCCAATCCGAAAGCGGACCGGCTGATAGAGAAAGGAGCCGGCACGCTTGATATCAGCAAAAGAAAAGAGATTTATCACCAGCTGTACCGGGAGCTCGGGGAAAACCCGCCTTACATTCTGATTCATTACCGTCAGAGCGCAAGGGCGGTCAGCGGAAAAATAAAAGGGCTTGAGCCTGACAATTATTCTGGAATCAGTTCAAGTCTCTCAAATGTCTCAATTCAATAGAACGGTTGGGCAAAATACCCGGTGCATCCTGGGGATTTTGCCCTTTCAGCGGAAAGGAGGGGCTTTTTATGAAACGGTATGCCGCAGAACGATTCATTCAAATGCTTGTGATCTTATTCGGTACGTCTTTTATTATTTTTTTCTTATTCGCCATGCTGCCGGGCGACTATATCGATTCCAATGTAAACCTGACTCCTGAAAGAGCGAAGGAGTTAAAAGCGCTTTACGGGCTGGATCAGCCGATTTGGCAGCGTTATGTGACGTGGCTCGGAAATGTGCTCAGCGGAGATTTTGGGTTTTCTTTGAAATATCAGGAGAACGTCCTGTCACTGCTTCGGAAATATGTCTGGAATTCGTTTTTTGTCGCGTTTTTGGCGTTGCTTGTCACATGGTCAGCCGCGATGATAACGGGTGTCATATCCGCTGTCAGGAAATACTCATGGTTTGACGGGATCGTGACGTTTCTTGTGTTTGCTTCCATGGCGTTTCCGTCTTTTTTTATCAGCCTTCTGTTTATTAAGTGGTTTGGGGTGGATTTGAAAATATTGCCCGTCGGCGGGATGATTGATACCGGAAGCACGAGTACAGGTTTTTCGTACGTGCTTGAAGCCGCCAGACATATGATTCTTCCGGTCGTGATTTTATCTATGCTCGGCATCGGCTCGCTGACAAGGTATTTCCGCTCCGGCATGCTGGACGTGATCAGACAGGATTATATCAGAACGGCGAGAGCGAAAGGATTGAAAGAGCGCACCGTCATCTGGAAACATGCGTTGAAAAACGCGCTCATTCCGGCCATCACCCTGCTTGCTTTTGAACTGCCGGGACTGTTTTCCGGAGCCATCATTATTGAACAGATTTTCGGGTGGCCGGGAGTCGGACGTATTCAGCTGGAATCTGTGCATTATCGTGATTATCCGGTTTTGATGGCGTTTACCTTGTTTTTGTCTTGTTTAACGATTGTGGGGAACTTCTTAGCGGATATCGCTTATGCCGCGGTTGATCCGCGGGTCAGGCTGAAATAGGGGGTGTTCGGAATGAAAAAACAAAAAGGGGTGCCGCCTTCTCTTTGGAAGCAGACGTACCGCCGCCTGCTGCAGCATAAGCTGACGGTCATCAGTCTTCTTTTCTTATGTTTTATGTTTTTATTGTGCTTTATCGGGCCGTCTTTTTCTCCGTACATAACAGATCGGACGGATATTTCAAATGCCAATCAGCAGCCGGGAATCCATCATTGGCTGGGAACTGACCAGTACGGGAGAGATGTGCTGACGAGGCTGATGCTGGCGGGGCAGATTTCTCTGACCGTGGGGCTTGCTTCAATGGTGATGTCGCTTGTCATCGGTTCTTTACTCGGGGCTGCGGCCGGATTTTATCGGGGAGCCGCAGATATGATCATTATGCGCATCGCTGATATGCTCATGTCCATCCCGGGCCTGCCGCTGCTTTTGATTTTGGCTGCGGTGATGTCGGAGTGGAAAGTGCCTTCTGAATACAGAATGTACCTGATTATGATGATGTTAAGCCTGATCGGATGGCCCGGTTTGGCGCGGCTTGTACGCGGACAGATTTTGTCGCTGAAGGAGCAGCCGTTTATGATGGCCGCGGAAGTTTTGGGGCTTAGTGATAAACGGAAAATCCTCTATCATTTGCTTCCCAATACATTGCCGTTATTACTGGTAGCGGCGACTTTGCATGTGGCGGGAGCGATGCTGAGTGAATCGGCGCTGAGTTTTCTCGGACTTGGCGTTGCTCCGCCCACACCTTCTTGGGGAAACATGATGGAAGCGGCGAATCATTTTATGGATTTTACACTCCGCCCGTGGCTGTGGATTCCGCCGGGAACGGCCATTTTTCTGACCGTTGTGGCGATTCATCTGCTTGGAGACGGTTTAAGAGACGCTTTTGATCCTAAGGTAAAACGGCAGGTGAAAGTGAAATGAAAAAACCGCTTTTAGAAGTAAGGCATTTGGAAACGGCTTTTTATACAGAGGAGGGGGCGGTAAAGGCTGTGGACGATGTCAGCTTTACGATACATGAGGAGGAAACGGTTTGTATTGTAGGGGAGTCCGGCTGCGGGAAAAGCATGGCGTCATTGTCCATTATGCAGCTTCTTCCCGAGACGGGGAGAATCGAACGGGGAGCGGTGCATTTTTCCGGACGGAACCTGTTGGAATTGAAACCAAAAGACATGCAGAAAATCCGCGGCAGCGAAATCGGGATGATATTTCAGGAACCGATGACATCTTTGAATCCGGTGTTTACAATCGGTGAGCAGCTGGCCGAACCGATTCGCGAACATTTGTTGCTGAGTAAGAAAGAAGCATGGCGGAAGGCCGTTGAACTGATCACGTTAGTGGAGATCCCGCATGCCGAGCAGGTTATGCACCGATATCCTCATGAGCTGAGCGGCGGCATGCTGCAGCGCATCATGACGGCTGTCGCGCTAAGCTGCGATCCGAAACTGATCATTGCCGACGAGCCGACGACAGCGCTTGACGTAACCATTCAGGCGCAGATATTGGATTTATTGCGGGATATGAAAAAGCAATTTCGCACGTCTATTTTATTCATTACACATGACCTGGGCGTGGTTGCTGAAATGGCTGATTATGTGATTGTCATGTATGCGGGAAAAATTGTGGAGGAAGGACCGGTTGCAAAGCTGTTTTCTGATCCGAAGCATCCGTATACGAAAGGGCTGCTCGCGGCCAAGCCGGTTATCGGTCAAAGAAGGGAGATGCTGTACACCATTCCGGGGCAGGTCCCCGAGCTTGCGGACCTGTCGGGATCGTCTTGTTATTTTGCGGAGCGATGTGAACACAGCACGGAAATATGCCGGAGATCGAGCCCGCATTTTACTGAATTCGGGAAGGGACATCAGGCGGCGTGCTGGCTTTACAGAGAGGAGAAAGCAGATGAGTGATGCGTTGCTGGAGGTCAAGGGGCTGAAAAAATATTACGAGGAACATGGGGGGATGAGAAAGACCCGCAAAAATCCCGTAAAAGCGGTCGACGGTGTCAGTTTTACGATAGGAAAAGGAGAAGTGTTTGGCTTAGCGGGAGAATCGGGCAGCGGAAAGTCATCAATCGGCAAGACCATTTTGAGGCTTCATGAAAAAACAGGGGGAGAGGTGTTTTTTCAGGGACGTGATGTGTTTCGGATGAGCCGGCGCGAGCTGAAAACTTTCAGATCAGAAGCGCAGCTCATCTTTCAAGATCCGTTCAGTTCTTTAAATCCCCGGCGCCGGATCGGAGAAGCCATCGGTGAAGCGATGATCGAGCATCAATTGGCGGTGAAGCGGAATGCGCGTGATAAAGCGGCGGAGGTTCTTGAAGCCTGCGGACTTTCCGCAAACTTTATCGACCGATATCCGCATGAATTTTCCGGAGGGCAGCGGCAGCGGATCGTGATTGCAAGAGCGATGGCGCTCAAGCCGCAATTTATCATTATGGATGAACCCGTGGCGGCCTTAGATGTCTCCATCCAGGCGCAGATGATCAATTTGTTCAGCAGCCTTCAAAAACAGCACGGGCTGTCATATTTGTTCATTTCTCATGATTTAAGCGTGGTGGAGCACTTATGTACGAAGGTCGCCATTATGTATTTAGGGACGATTGTGGAATACGCGTCAAAGGAGGAGCTCTTTTCACGGCCGCTTCACCCTTATACGAAAGCGCTGTTATCAGCCGTGCCTGTTCCTGATCCCGGAGCGAAAAGGGAGCGGATAATTTTAAAGGGTGATATACCGAGCCCCTCTGATCCGCCTTCAGGCTGTAAATTCCGAACGAGATGCCCGGCAGCCAAGAAGATATGTGCTGAGAAAAGTCCGGCGCTGTCAGAAAAAGGGCTTCATCATTTTGCGGCATGCCACTTCGTGTAATTGAGAAAAAAACGGTTTTATTGATAATAAACAGGAAAAACCTGCCGGGCAGACCGGCAGGTTTTTTGATGCTATTTTGGTGATGGCAGTCCGAGTCCTTCGGCAACGCGTCTGCCGTATTCAGGATCAGCCTTGTAGAAGTGGCCGATCTGGCGCAGCTTAATTTCTTCTTTTTCCACAGGTTTCATCGCACTGACGATATTGGCGACAAGGCGCGCGCGCTCTTCCTCGCTCATCAGGCGGTACAGGTCGCCGGCTTGTGTGTAATGATCATGATGATTATAGCTTACACTGTCAGCGAAACCTGATACAGGATATGCCGCCTGTTTATCTTCAGGTGACTCTTTCGGGCCGCCGAAGCTGTTAGGCTCGTAATAGACGGAGCGGCCGCCGTTATCATCAAAACGCATTTGTCCGTCACGCTGATAGTTTTTCACTTCATTGCGGGAACGGTTGATCGGCAGCGCCTGATGGTTCGCGCCGACACGGTAGCGGTGCGCGTCATGGTATGCGAACAACCGGCCTTGAAGCATTTTGTCAGGTGAGACGTCGACGCCGGGGACTAATGTGCCGGGAGAGAACGTCGCCTGTTCTACTTCCGCAAAGTAATTTTCCGGATTGCGGTTCAGAACCATGCGGCCGACTTCAATGAGCGGATAGTCTTTTTGAGACCATACTTTTGTGACGTCAAACGGATCAAAGCGATATGTGTTTGCGTCTTCTAACGGCATGATTTGAACATATAATTTCCATGCGGGGAAATCGCCGTTTTCAATCGCATTGAACAAATCTTCCGTATGGTAATCGGGATTTTCGCCCGCGATTTTTGCTGCTGTATTAACATCAAGGTTTTTCACGCCTTGCTCTGTTTTAAAGTGATATTTGATCCAGACGCCTTCGCCTTTATCATTTGTCCATTTAAATGTATGGCTTCCGAATCCGTGCATATGGCGAAGAGTCGCCGGAATGCCCCGGTCTGACATCAGAATGGTTACCTGGTGCAGGGATTCCGGTGACAGAGACCAGAAATCCCAAACGGCCGTCGGATTTTTCAGATGTGTTCTCGGATCTCTTTTTTGTGTATGGATAAAGTCAGGGAACTTGATGGCATCGCGGATGAAGAACACGGGTGTATTGTTTCCGACGATGTCGTAGTTTCCTTCTTCTGTATAAAACTTAACGGCAAATCCGCGCGGATCGCGCACTGTGTCACTAGAGCCAAGTTCGCCCGCGACGGTTGAGAAACGGATGAAGAGCGGCGTGCGTTTACCGACTTCTGACAGAAATGCGGCTTTCGTATATTTTGTAACGTCATTTGTGACTTCAAAATAACCGTGTGCGCCCGCGCCTTTTGCGTGAACGACACGCTCCGGAACGCGTTCTCTGTTAAAGTGCGCCAATTTCTCAAGCAGATGGACGTCTTGTATTAAAGCAGGACCGCGATCGCCGGCCGTCATTGAGTTTTGGTTATCTCCGACAGGAGCGCCCCAGCTGGTTGTCAATTTATTTGAACTCATGTGATCACCTCTTTAGATTTATAAAAACATAATATCACCTATCAGTAAAAAGTCAATATTATTTTATAATGATTATAAAATAATTATTTTTATTATCGAAAAAAAGGGTTTGGATTTGAAAGCCTACTTGACTGACGGGAATAATGGGTTTAAGATGAGGAAAAATAGAAACCGCTGACTTGGACACAAGAGGCTCTTATTCTTCACTGGATAAGGGCCTTTTTTTATTGTCAGGCGGTAAGGGAGGCGGCGATTGTATGCTTTTCCGGCAGCATTTTAAACCTGTCGATATTCACGGTCATCTGCCGTACAGCCTTTATTTTGGCAAAAACGATAAGACATTTTCCGATTATAACCGGGAGCGGTCAGAAAGAATGAATCTGACTTGGGATTTTCCTGATCCGCATGATGTTGATGACGATGACGGCGAAATCGCTTTGATGACAAGATGGGAGAAAGAATTAGATAAGTACGGCATTGACGTGCTGAATTTTTTAACAGCAGAGAGCAATGACCGGATGGCGGCGTTTATTCAAGCCAATCCCGCGAGATTTACCGGATTTGCATATCATCCTTTGGAGAGGGAGGATGCGTATGAAGAGCTGAAAAGAGCGGTAGAAGAGCTCGGTCTGAAAGGATATAAACTGTTCGGACCGCTGACAGACATCGATTTTCATGATCCGTCGCTGAAAAAGCTGTGGACGTATCTGGCTGACAAAAAGCTGCCTGTATTAATTCACTTCGGGCTTTTAGGGAGAGCGGGGGGTATTGTCAGCCATCGCAACATCAACCCGCTCTCCATCTATCGCGTCGCGAGAGAGTATGCTGATATCCCGTTCATCATTCCGCATTTCGGCGCCGGATATTATCAGGAACTGCTGCAGCTGTGCTGGAGCTGCCCGAATGTGTATATTGACACGTCCGGCTCAAATCAGTGGATGAGGTGGATGCCGTATCCGCTTGATTTGGAAATTCTGTTTCGAAAGACATCTGAATTAATCGGTGCTGAACGGATCATCTTCGGGACGGATTCGAACGGATTTCCGAGAGGATATGTATACAGATATCTTCAGGAGCAGGTGAGGACCTGCCGGGAAATCAATATGCGGGAAGAAGATATAGAAAACATATTCGGCAACAATGCGCGAACATTATTGAAAATCGCCCGGCAAGAAAAGGAAGTAAACACGTGATACAGCCGATGCGCTCTCTGGCAGGATTATGCCGGAGAGCGTATTTTAATCCTTATAAAAAATAGTTGACAAGTCGGAATAATTTGAATTAACATGATATTCAAATTTAAAAACAAACGGGTTGCCGATCGGACCGCCGAAGGCTCCCATCTCTGTAAGCAATCGGAGATGGGGGCCTTTTTGTTTTTCGATCGCACGCGGCAGAAAGAGAGGGGAAGACAGATGGCTGTAACCATCAGCATACAAGAAAAAGCTTTTGAGCATGAAGGCCGGAAAACACCGGTGCTGAATGATATTGAGCTGTCAATTGCTTCGGGAGAATTTTTGACTGTCATCGGGCCGAGCGGATGCGGCAAAAGCACGCTTTTAAAATTGATTGCCGGTCTTGATACCGATTATAAAGGCTCTGTCACAATAAACGGCCGCAATGTGTCGGGACCGGGCATCCGGCAGGGATTTATCTTTCAGGAGCACCGGCTGTTTCCCTGGCTGACGGTAAAACAAAACATCGCTGCCGATCTCAATATGAACGACCCGGCCGTTCGGAAAAAAGTGGATGATCTGATTGAGGTTGTCAGGCTGCAGGGAGCGGAGAACGCTTATCCGCGCGAATTATCCGGCGGCATGTCGCAGCGGGTTGCCATCGCCAGAGCCCTTTTGCGCGAGCCGGAGGTGCTGCTTTTAGATGAACCGTTCGGGGCGCTTGACGCTTTTACGAGAAAACATTTGCAGGATGTGCTGCTTGATATATGGCGCGAGAAAAAAACGACGATGATTCTGGTCACGCATGATATTGATGAATCCGTCTATTTAGGCGATAAGCTGGCGATCCTCAGGGCAAAGCCCGGCCGGCTGCACAGTCTGATGCCGATTCAGCTTCCGCATCCGCGCAATCGGACGTCAGCGGATTTTCAGGCCGTCCGGCAGAAGGTGCTTTCTGAGTTTGAGAAAACGGAAGACCTCCGGTTTGCGGATGGGTCCGGGATATAGAAGGGACGAAGCGAAGTGAAAAAAATTATCATTCTTTTAGCCGCAGCAGTCATGATGTCAGCCGGATGCAGTGCAGACGGGACAGGAGGGAGCGGGAAAACGGTGAAAGAAATCCGGATCGGCATCCAGCAGAGTTTAAGCCCGCTTCTCATTGCCAAGGAAAAAGGCTGGTTTGAAGAGGCCTTCAAAAAAGACGGAATAAAAGTAAAATGGGTCGAATTCCAAAGCGGTCCTCCGCAATTTGAAGGTCTTGCCGCCGATAAGCTTGATTTTTCCCAGGTCGGCAATTCACCGGTCATTTCCGGTCAGGCGGCTGGAATTGATTTTAAAGAGATCGGGCTGTCTCAGGACGGGTTAAAGGCAAACGGCATTCTCGTAAACAAGGGCAGCGGGATTCAGAGCCTGAAAGAATTGAAAGGTAAAAAAATCGCCGTAGCCAAAGGCAGCAGCGGCTTTGATTTTCTCTATAAAGCTTTAGATAAAGCGGGGCTTTCCGCCGATGACGTCACCATCATCCAGCTTCAGCCTGATGAGGCGGTTTCCGCTTTTGAAAACAAATCAGTTGACGCATGGTCCATTTGGGAGCCGTATTTGTCGATTGAAACGCTGCAGCACGGGGCGGAAATATTGGCGAACGGAGAAAGCACAGATTTATATTCTCCCGGTTTCACGTTAGTCAGAACGGGATTTTCCAAAGAACACCCGGATGAGGTTGTCCGTTTTCTGAAAGTGTTCAATCAGGCAGTTACATGGCAAAAGGAACACAAAGATGAAGCTGTCTCCTTATATGCGAAAATCAAACATCTTGATCCGAAAGTCGTCAGAAACGTGCTTAACAATACTGAGCCTCTCAATGAACCGATCAATGATGATATTGTCAAAGCCCAGCAGGAAACCGCTGATTTTCAATATCAAACAAAAGCGATTCATAAGAAAATTCATGTAAAAGACGTTGTCGACAATTCATTTATTAAAAAAGCGCTTGAAACGGGGGATGGCAAGTAATGAAAGCAGAAGCATCAACGGCTGCCGGCGCAATAAGCCAATCAGAAAAGAAAGCTCTGGCAAGATCCCGGAAGTATTCATACCAATGGATGAAGGGGGTTGTACTCCCGGCTGCGGTCATCGCAGTATGGCAGTTTATCGCAAGTCTGGGTATCGTCTCGGCCACGGTGCTCCCGTCGCCTGTCGTCATCTTGCAGACGTTTCAGGAACTTCTTCTTTCAGGTGAGCTTTGGGGTCATTTAGAGATCAGCTTATACCGGGCGGCTGCCGGATTTCTGCTTGGCGCGGGCCTCGGACTTGTTTTCGGGCTGCTGGTCGGTTTCTCAAAGCGGACGGAAGCATATCTTGATCCGTCTCTGCAAATGCTCAGAACGGTTCCGCACTTGGCCGTGACTCCTCTGTTCATTTTGTGGTTCGGATTTGATGAGACATCAAAAATTCTGCTGATCGCATTGGGGGCTTTTTTCCCCGTGTACATTAATACGTTTCTCGGAATCCGCAGTGTGGACGCGAAGCTGTTTGACGTCGCGCGGGTGCTGGAATTTAGCTGGTATCAGCAGATGACGAAATTAATTCTTCCGGCATCTCTGCCGAATATCCTGCTCGGCATCAGGCTCTCTCTGGGCATTGCGTGGCTCGGTCTTGTGGTGGCGGAACTGATGGGCTCGAGCGAGGGCGTCGGTTATATGATTATGGATGCCAGACAATTTTCACAGACAAATAAGGTGTTTGTCGGCATTATCATTTTTGCGGCTGTCGGCAAGCTGACAGATGCATTGGTCAGAATGCTCGAACGGAAACTATTAAAATGGCGGAACAGTTATGAAGGGTAACCTATTAAAAAAGGAGAGATTCATATGGAGATTCTTTGGTTTATTCCGACGCATGGTGACAGCCGGTATTTAGGGACGCAAACGGGAGGGAGAACGGCGGATCATCTTTATTTTAAGCAAGTGGCACAGGCGGCGGACAGACTCGGGTATACGGGGGTTCTGCTGCCGACGGGGAGATCATGTGAAGACCCGTGGCTGACGGCTGCGGCTTTAGCGGGGGAAACGAGTGACTTGAAATTTTTAGTGGCGGTCCGTCCGGGACTGATGCAGCCGTCTGTCGCCGCGAGAATGGCGTCGACAATGGACCGGCTGTCAGACGGCCGTTTGCTCGTAAATGTCGTAGCGGGCGGAGATCCTTATGAACTGGCGGGAGATGGCATGTTTATCAGCCACGATGAACGTTATAAGGCGACTGAAGAATTTTTAACCGTCTGGCGCGGACTCATGCGGGGCGAAACGGTGACATATGAAGGGGACCATATCAAAGTGGAAAACAGCAATCTGCTGTTTCCGCCAAAACAGTCTCCGCATCCGCCATTATATTTCGGCGGTTCATCACAGGCGGGAATTGAGGCTGCGGCGAAGCATACAGATGTCTATTTAACATGGGGAGAGCCGCCGGAGCAGGTAAAAGAAAAGATTGAAACCGTTAAAAAACAGGCTGCCAAGGAAGGAAGGACAATGCGTTTTGGCATCAGGCTTCACGTGATTGTCCGGGAGACTGAGAAAGAGGCATGGAAAGCGGCTAAACGATTAATCAGCCATTTAGACGAAGAGACGATTGCGAAAGCGCAGGCTGCGCTCCGGCGCGCTGATTCTTCGGGACAAAAACGGATGGCCGATCTTCATAACGGCGACCGGACGAAGCTTGAGATCAGCCCGAATCTCTGGGCCGGCATCGGGCTGGTCAGAGGCGGAGCGGGCACGGCGCTTGTCGGTGATCCCCAGACCGTCGCCGATCGAATTTTAGAGTACCGGGCACTCGGCATTGAATCGTTTATCTTTTCAGGCTACCCGCATCTGGAAGAAGCTTATTATCTGGCTGAACTCGTGTTTCCGCTTCTGCCGTTTCAGAATGAACGGACTAAAAAGCTTGAGCGCAGACTGGGTGAAGCAATGGGAAACGACCATTTTGCAAGAGGAAATAAAGCGACAGTCTGAATAAATAAATGCCTCTTTTTTTCAATAATGATACAATCATCAAAAAGGGGCTGTTTTTTCTGAAGGTATTCAAATGGACGGCAGCATGCTGTCTGCTGGCAGGATTAACGGCATGCGGACATTCCAACGGCATACAGATAAAAGAAGCTGATTTATCAAAGACAGAGAAATACAGAATGGAAATTGCCTCTTCAGAAAGCGGAGCGGCAGTAGTAACCGGTGTCACAAAAGACTTGGCGGCCGCACAGATGTATATTGAGCATTATCAAAACGGAAAACTGGCGGATAAGGCAGGGCCGCTTGAATCAGATTACGGCGGCGATGTAAATAAACCAAAAGCATTGCAATTCATCTTTTACACAGACCGAGAAGACAAAGGGAAAAAGGAAAAAGACAAGGTTCGTTTCGGTATCGTCGATGACAGCGGGAAAGTCTCGGCAGACGCTGTTTTTACCCGGTATCAGGGAGATGACAGAGCGTCCGTGTTTATCTCCTCTGCCGAGCCAGTGACTTATGGGAAACCTGTATTGATCGGTGCGAGTGTGAAGAATTCAGGGGAGCCCGTCAATATGTCACGGGATAAAAAGATGCTGATCAGCCATTCTGACGCATTGCTCTATTATGTGAAGGTGAACAAGCAGGGCGGGTGATACCCGCCTTTTTAAGCGCTTAGCTTGCACGATGATCATATGGATGATATGATACAAAACGTAATAATTACGATTTGAGAGGAGTGCTGAAATGGCCAAAAAATCAAAAGTGATCAAAGAGCTCAAGCGGCAGAAGCTTGTTGAACAATATGCGGACATCCGAAGAGAATTAAAGGCAAAAGGAGACTGGGAAGCGCTGAGCAAACTGCCGCGTGATTCTGCTCCGGCCAGGCTTCATAACCGCTGTACGGTGACGGGGCGGCCCCGCGGATTTATGAGAAAATTTAAATTGTCCAGAATCGCATTCAGGGAGCTGGCCCATAAAGGCCGGATTCCCGGGGTGAAAAAAGCGAGCTGGTAATGTAAAAAACTCCGGATCTGTCATGAACCGGAGTTTTTGCCGTGCTTATGAAAAGTGAAAACATAAGCCAAATGCTGAATCATCATCAGAATGAAAATCAAAAGAATCGGAAAAAAGGGAAGATGCGGCTGAATCAGCGGATAAAACAAAAGCAGAACGGCTGCGGCCGGCAATGAGAAGTAAACGGCAATATACGAGGAACGGCAGGCTTTAGCCGTCATCATCCGTTCTCTTTCATCCTGTTCCTCAAATTCATCGGGCACAAGCCTGTGCTTTTTGCCGTTTCGTTTTTTCTTTTCGGCATAGATATACAATGCGGCACAAACGGTAAACAGCAGAAACGGAGTGATATTCAGCTCGAATGAACCGCTCCCCTCCGTCTGGAAAAACTGAGCGATCCGCGGCGCCGCTTCCATAAAGGAAATAAGCGTCCAGCAGGCCAATCCGTAGAGTGCAAGGTGAAAACACGCTTTTCTTTTCAAACTCATTTTTTCTCCTCCTCCAGCCAGAAAACTTCCTCCATCGGCAGGGAGAAAGCCCGGCAGATGTTAAGCGCCAATAAAAGTGAAGGCACATAATCTCCTTTTTCAATCGCTGCAATCGTCTGTCTGGTGGCTCCGGCTTCTTTTCCGAGCGTTTCCTGAGAATAGCCGAATCTGGCTCTCAGCTCTTTTACTTTATTTTTCATCATCACGCATACCTCAAGTTTTCTTCTTTTTCATATTGTATGAGGTTCTTAACAAAATGTAAACCCAACTTAACATGTGGACAAAAAAAGAATTTTTTTCGACAAATTTTTTAACATTCCCTTGACGAAAAAAAAATAAACATGTAATATTAGAAACGTCAAAGCGGTACTGACAAAAAAGAATTTTGATGCGGGTGTAGTTTAGTGGTAAAACCTCAGCCTTCCAAGCTGATGTCGTGAGTTCGATTCTCATCACCCGCTCCATACATACGTTATTAACGCAGTGTTTCGTTTCTCTGATAAACGAAGTATTGCGTTTTTTTATGTGAAAAAAGACACGAAAGGCGTGTCTTTTTATGAAAGCCAAGAGACGGTATGCGTGCCTCCGTGAATTTGTTCAAACATTTTGGTTAAGGATGATAGCAGCTCATCCGCCGCGTCGGCATGAAATGAAGGCGGGAAAAAGATCAGCTGCAGCATTTTCTTTGTGCCGGGCGTGACCGGTCGGGTATTGATATGTCCGGTGAAATCGCCGAAAACGCCGTCCGGTCCGGAAAAGGACAGTACGCTTTCTTTTTCTCCGATCGTAATCGAAATCAGTTCATCTATTTCTGCGGCGTCATACGCCATGATAGGCAATGAATATTTCAAGGAGAAAAAAAGTATGGTATCATGGGCTGAATTCACACTTTCAATGAATCGTTCCCGGGAAATATCGCCGAGCATAAGCTCCATCGGCGTTTTTTGTCCTGAAAAGGCGGGACTGAGCTGTTCCATTATACGCGCCCACTCTTTTACAAAAGGCTGCTCTTCTATACCCCCGTCAGCATAATCAAAGTAAAGAGATTCTTGAAATAAACGGAGGCGGCCTTTCAGCATTTGCGGAGCAGGCCCGACTTCGATCTGTTCATATAAGACGGCTGCCGCTTTGATCCCCGGCACCCGTTCAGCAATAAGTGGATCTAAACTGATGTTCAAGTGTGTTCACTCCATTTCGGGATGATAAAACTCTATTATACCTGTGCGGGAGCCTGATCACAAAGAAAGGAGGCTGTGCAAAAAATGAATATTCATAAACTGAAAGAGGAATTAATCGAATACGCCAAAAGCATCGGAGTCGACAAAATCGGGTTTACGACGGCTGATACGTTCGACAGTCTGCGGGACCGGCTGATTCTTCAGGAATCACTCGGCTATTTATCCGGTTTTGAAGAGCCGGATATTGAAAAACGGGTCACTCCGTCTTTGCTTCTGCCGAAAGCCAAATCAATCGTCGCCATCGCCCTTGCTTATCCTTCCAAAATGAAAGATGCGCCGAGGAGCACGAGGGACGGCCGGCGCGGCATTTTTTGCAGAGCTTCCTGGGGGAAGGATTATCATGACGTGCTGCGCGAAAAGCTTGATCTGCTGGAGAATTTTCTCCAAAGCAAACATGAGGATATCCGCACAAAGTCAATGGTGGATACAGGGGAATTGTCCGACAGGGCCGTGGCTGAACGGGCGGGAATCGGCTTCAGCGCCAAAAACTGCATGATCACCACGCCTGAATACGGCTCTTACGTCTATCTGGCTGAAATGATCACCAATCTGCCCTTTGAACCGGATGTGCCGATTGAAGATATGTGCGGTACGTGCACAAAATGTTTAGACGCGTGTCCGACCGGCGCGCTCGTCAATCCCGGACAGCTTAACGCCCAGCGCTGTATTTCGTTCCTGACCCAGACAAAGGGATTTTTGCCGGATGAGTTCCGCACGAAAATCGGAAACCGTCTGTATGGCTGTGACACGTGCCAGACGGTCTGTCCGATTAATAAGGGGAAAGATTTTCATCTTCATCCGCAGATGGAGCCTGATCCGGAAATCGCAAAGCCGCTGTTAAAGCCGCTTTTGACCATAAGCAACCGCGAATTCAAAGAAAAATTCGGACATGTATCGGGATCATGGCGCGGCAAGAAGCCGATACAGCGGAATGCGATTTTAGCTTTGGCTCATTTTAAAGATGCCTCGTCTCTTCCGGAATTAACGGCCTTGATGCACCAAGATCCGCGCCCCGTCATCAGGGGGACGGCCGCCTGGGCCATCGGGAAAATCGGTGACCCTGATTATGCGGGGGAATTAGAAAAAGCGCTTCAAAAGGAGCAGGATGAGGAAGCCATACGGGAAATTGAAAAGGGACTGGAGCTGTTATCGGTTTCTGATAAGACTAAAACCGGCCGGTCCTGACATATGTATAGAGAAAAAGCACTTGGCCGGAGTTCAAGTGTTTTTTCTTTATAAAACAGTATGGTGGGTGGAGCGCTTGAAGCATATTATTGAAGATTTAGCGGAGGCCCGGCTTCATTATTTAATCAACGGAACTGAGATGAGGCAGAATGGGCAGGCCGGCGATCTTGAGGTTCTGACGAGAAAAAAAGAGCTGTTTAAAAAACGGAAAGTTGATATCGTGAAAGCGAAGGCAAAAGCCGTCATTGTCAAAAGCAGCCTTGAGGACGACGGCACGTTATGCGTCATGTACACGATTCATTTCGAATATTTGTGCAAGGAGCATGACGGACACCTTTACTTAGAAGAGCAGATTGAGGAACGGACTGCATTTCTCTATGATCAGCTTTTGATTAAAGACCGGGAAGTAAAGAAAAAACCGGCTGGATTTTCTGACGGGAACAGCGTAATTGAATATGAGCGGAGTGAACGGGAAGATTTCGGGCGGGCGTTTCAATACGACCGTCTGGCTGCCGTGCAGTACGCGGAGAAGTTTTGGAATAAACGAAATCCCGCTTATAAAAATTTCAGCGATAATTGCACCAATTTTATTTCCCAATGTTTACATGCCGGAAAAGCACCGATGCGGGGGCATCCGAACAGAGGCTCAGGCTGGTGGATGAAGGCAAGCTCGTGGAGCTACAGCTGGACGGTCGCGCATTCGATGAAGATGTATCTGGCCCAATCCAAGGCAGGGCTTCGCGCGGTGCAAGTATCAAGAGCTGAAGAACTGATGCCCGGAGATATCATTTGCTATGATTTTGAAGGAGACGGCCGTTTTAATCATACGGCGATCGTGGTCGCGAAAGATAAAAGCAATATGCCGCTTGTCAATGCCCAAACGTATGACAGCAGAATGAGATATTGGTCATATGAGGATTCAACGGCGTATACTCCTTCCATCAGATATGCGTTTTTTCATATTACGGATGATACGACAAAAGAGTAATTAATGATATAATGGTGGGCGGAATAAAAAACAGAGGTGAACATCGTGGCATTACATGTCGTTTTATATCAACCCGAAATCCCGGCCAATACGGGAAATATCGCACGTACTTGTGCGGCAACAGACACAACGCTTCATTTGATCCGCCCGCTCGGATTCTCGACCGATGATAAAATGCTGAAGCGCGCCGGACTCGATTATTGGGAGTTCGTCAACGTCGTATATCATGATTCATTGGAAGAGTTATTTGAGGCATATGAGAACGGAAAGTTTTTCTTCATTACAAAATTCGGCCAAAAGCCGCACACATCATTTGATTACTCAAATACGGAGGAAGACTTTTTCTTCGTATTCGGCAGAGAAACGAGCGGACTTCCGAAAGAATTGATCGAAAACAATATGGACCGCTGCCTGCGTCTTCCTATGACCGAGCATGTGAGATCATTAAACCTGTCCAACACGGCCGCGATTCTTGTATATGAAGCGCTGCGCCAGCAAAATTACAGAGATTTGACGTGAGAAAAAAACGCCCGCATCCGGGCGTTTTTTTATTGAATAAAAAAGACGGACAGCAGCGGTTCACGGCATTTTTATATTTCCAGGCTTAACAACGTAACAGTGTTATGTTACAATGCATTCATCGAAGGAGCTGGATTCATGGAGGAACAACTGATTTCTAAAAAAGAATTGCTGGAAGAAACATCAATTTCATACGGGCAGCTGTACCGCTGGAAACGGAAAAATTTAATTCCTGAAGAATGGTTTATCCGAAAATCAACATTTACAGGCCAGGAAACATTTTTTCCGAGAGCGGAAATATTAAAACGTATCTCAAAAATACAGAAAATGAAAGAAAATCTGTCTCTGGATGAAATGAGAGAAATGCTGTCTCCGCAAATGACTGATGTCAATATAACGTCTGCGGAGCTGCTTCAAAAGGGGCTGATTTCAAAGGCCGCGCTGCAAGTTTATGGCGAAGACGGCGTGACATTCACGTCCCGCGCGCTGCTGTCTTTATATGTGCTTGAAGGACTTTTGCGATCGGGCAATATCAGCCTTGAGGAAGGAAAATTGGCGGCAGGGGTGCTGAAAACGTATGAGGCTTCCGAACTGAAAGCAAATACGGAGCTTGTCATGCTCCGAAAGCTTGGCGTAACGACGTGCTTCATCGCAGACGCGGAACATATTTTATTTGAACCGACTGTCAAAGTGGTTGAACGGGTGGCGCTTGCTGCGGCATCGGAAGAATTAAAAACGAAATGGATGCAGGAGGACCATCAATGGAAGTAACAGATAAATTAATCATCAACGGTTCAGGAAGTTCAAAAGGAGGCCGTTTTCATACAGTGGAGATCAACGGAAGCGGCACGGTGTCAGGTGATGTGGAGTGCGCGAGCTTTTTGTTTAACGGCAGCGGAAAAACAGACGGACATGTCAAGACGCAAACGCTGACGATCAGCGGTTCGGGGAAAATTTCCGGCAGTGCCGAAGCTGAATCCATCCGTATCAACGGAACGGGTGTCATTAAAGGTGATGTCAAAACGGAGCGGCTGAACGTCGCGGGATTTTCATCTTTCGGCGGCGGTGTGAAAGCTGATGATATTTTCATATCCGGGAAAGCCGGGATTGAAGGCGATTGCGAGACAGAGACGTTCCGTTCGGAAGGCAAATGCAAGATCGGCGGCCTGCTGAATGCCGATGAAGTCAGTATTAAGCTGGCGGCGGGAGAAAGCCATGTGAAAGAGATCGGCTGCCGCCATTTGAAAGTGATGAGCAGAAAGAGTGTGCTTACGCGTTTTAAGCTGATGCCGGCCCCGGTGCTGACAGCGGAGCTGATTGAAGGTGACATCATTGAATTGGCGGACACGAACGCGAAGACAGTCCGCGGAAATCATGTGCGGATCGGCGCAGGCTGCACCATTGGGACTGTGGAATACAGCGGCGATTTTACATGTGATCCTTCCGCTTTGGTTAACAAAGTCGTGAAACGATAGGAGGAACTGCGATGGAAACGACAAAAAAATTGAGTCATTTAAAAATGTACGGAGCCGGACACGCCTCCGGCGGCTCCTACCAAAATGTAAGCATTAAAGGGGAAGGAACTGTCGGCGAAGGACTTCAAAGCGAACGCTGCCGGATATTCGGTACGGGACTTTTTCTCGGAGATGCCGAGATCAACAGGCTGAAAATTTTCGGAGAGCATGAAGTTGCAGGAGATTTATCAGCACGTTCAGCAAATGTGATGGGCACATTGAAAGTCGGCGGCTCCGTGCGTTTCGCCACGATGAGGCTGAAAGGACTTGCTGAAATTGGCGGCGGGGCCGCGGGAGAGCAGTGTCATATAAAAGGCAGCCTCACAGTCGGCGGCGATTGCGAGACGGAGCTGCTTCATGTAACAGGATGTATCAATGTGGCGGGATTGTTAAACGCGGGGGACGTAAACATCCATTTGCGTTATGACCGAAGCCGCGTGAAAGAAATCGGCGGCACATCGATCACCGTCAGACGGAAACCCGGTTTTCTTAAACGGAAAGCCGGCACGCTTTCAGCTGAATTGATCGAAGGGGACGCAATTTACCTCGAATACACGGAAGCGGACATCGTCAGAGGAAAGCATGTGGAAATCGGCCCGGGCTGCAAAATCGGAAAAATCGAGTATCAAACAAGCTGCAAATCTCATGAAAAATCAACTGTCCAAGAACATATTCAAATATGAAACATTGTTATGTTGTACAGGAAAGGGTGCTCTTTATGAAGAGCACCCTTTTGCCGTTATTTGTTTTCAGGTTTGCTGTCGTAACCCGCCGTAAAAATGGATACTAAAAAAGTGAGAATGACCCCAAGTAAAATGATCGTTTTCATCATTTCTCCTCCTCTTTGCTTTTCCATTTGATGTCCGAGTCTGGATGAAACTGTATTTCTTTCATTATGAACGGTGCACCGGACCCTTGTCAATGACGGCCTTATAACGTCTTTATTTTTAAGAAACGAAAAGCATGTATTATCACGTCACCGCATAGATTGTAACAAAGTACCTTATTTCTAGTGCATTAACCATGATAGAGGAGGTTCTTATGGATATATTAAAGAAAATTGAAAAGTACAGAGAGGAAGAGCAGCGTCTCAAATGGGAAGGGACGTTCGCTGATTATTTGGAGATCATAAAAGAAAATCCATTGGTCGCGCAGTCTGCTCATTCTCGCGTTTTTAATATGATAAAAGACAGCGGAATCGAGGAGGATGACGGTAAAAAGACATACAGCTTTTTCTCGCGGGAGCTGTTCGGCCTTGAGGAATCTCTGGAACGGCTCGTGGAGGAATACTTTCACCCGGCTGCCAAGCGGCTCGATGTAAGAAAACGGATTTTACTATTGATGGGACCCGTCAGCGGCGGAAAGTCAACTCTTGTCACCATGCTGAAAAAAGGGCTTGAAGCCTACTCATTGACAGACAACGGCGCTGTTTACGCCATTAAAGGCTGCCCGATGCATGAAGATCCTCTCCATCTCATTCCCCATCATCTGCGCGACGACTTCTACAGAGAATACGGCATCAGAATTGAGGGCAGCCTTTCTCCGCTTAATGTCATGCGGCTTGAAGAAGAATACGGCGGCAGAATTGAGGATGTAAAAGTTGAACGTATATTCTTCTCGGAGGATAAACGTACCGGAATCGGAACCTTCAGCCCGTCTGACCCGAAATCACAGGATATCGCCGATTTGACGGGGAGTATTGATTTTTCAACGATTGCCGAATACGGCTCGGAATCAGATCCGCGCGCTTATCGGTTTGACGGTGAATTAAATAAAGCGAACCGCGGAATGATGGAGTTTCAGGAAATGCTGAAATGCGATGAAAAATTTCTGTGGCACCTTCTGTCACTCACGCAGGAAGGCAATTTCAAAGCCGGACGGTTTGCGCTCATCTCAGCCGACGAATTGGTTGTTGCGCATACGAACGAAACGGAGTACCGCTCGTTTATTGCCAATAAGAAAAATGAAGCCCTTCACTCCAGGATCATCGTGATGCCTGTTCCTTATAATTTAAAGGTGTCAGAGGAAGAACGGATTTATGAAAAAATGATTTCTGAAAGTGATGTTTCTGACGTACACATCGCCCCCCATACATTAAAAGTGGCAGCGATGTTTTCTATTTTGACCAGGCTGAAGGAACCGAACCGCTCTGATATTGATCTCGTCAAAAAAATGAGGCTCTATGACGGAGAAAGCGTTGAAGGTTACAATTCCGTTGATCTGGAGGATATGAAGAAGGAATTCCATGATGAAGGAATGAGCGGAATTGACCCGCGCTATGTCATCAACCGCATTTCCTCAACGATTATCAGAAAAAATATGGAATCGATCAATTCGCTTGACGTGCTGCGTTCCTTAAAAGAAGGACTCGACCAGCATCCGTCCATCTCCGCCGAGGACAAAGAGCGGTATATGAATTTTATTTCCGCCGCCAGAAAAGAGTACGATGACATCGCCAAAAAGGAAGTGCAGAAGGCGTTCGTCTATTCATATGAAGAATCCGCGAAAACTCTCATGGACAATTATTTAGATAATGTGGAAGCGTACTGCAATAAAAATAAGCTCCGCGATCCGCTGACGGGAGAAGAAATGAATCCTGACGAAAAATTGATGAGATCCATTGAAGAGCAGATCGGCATTTCAGAAAACGCGAAAAAAGCGTTCCGCGAAGAAATCTTAATCCGCATATCCGCATATGCAAGAAAAGGAAAACGCTTTGACTATAATTCGCACGAAAGACTCCGCGAAGCGATTCAGAAAAAGCTGTTCGCAGACTTAAAAGATGTGGTGAAAATTACGACCTCCACCAAAACGCCGGATGAGCAGCAGCTTAAAAAGGTCAATGAGGTAGTGGCAAGGTTAATAGATGAACACGGCTATAATTCGACTAGCGCTAATGAACTGCTGAAGTATGTCGGAAGCTTGTTAAACCGCTGATGTTTGATTTCATTGAGAGGCCCGTCTGTAAAAGGACGGGTTCTTTTGTCTGTTTTTCGCAATTGTTTGTCAATTGGAGAGTCCGGCCGGCATAAGATAAAAATAAATCTTTTCGCCGGACTTGTTTCATAAACAGGACCAAGCCGGAATACACATGTAAAACGACCATAACGGTTAAGGAGGGGAATTCATGTCCCGTAATGACAGCGGAAATTTTTTGATTTCAGAGGAAGACTGGTCCCTCCATCGCAAAGGCTTTGACGACCAGCAGCGCCACCAAAAGAAAGTACAGGAAGCGATAAAAAACAACCTTCCGGACCTTGTCACTGAGGAAAGCATTATTATGTCCAACGGAAAAGATGTCGTGAAAATCCCGATTCGTTCGCTTGATGAATATAAAATCCGTTATAACTATGATAAAAATAAACATGTCGGCCAAGGCGACGGCGACAGCGAAGTCGGCGATGTCGTCGCAAGAGACGGCGCAGATAAAAAGCAGGGTGCCGGAAAAGGCCAGGGAGCCGGCGATCAGGCAGGCGAGGATTATTATGAAGCGGAAGTTTCATTGATGGATCTGGAAGAAGCGCTGTTTCAGGAATTAGAACTGCCGAATCTGCAGCAAAAGGAAAGGGACAATATCGTCCATACCGATATCGAGTTCAATGATATCCGGAAAACCGGGCTGACAGGGAATATCGATAAGAAAAGGACGATGCTGTCGGCCTATAAACGAAACGCTATGACAGGCAAGCCGTCGTTTTACCCTATTTATCCGGAAGATCTGAAATACAAAACATGGAATGATGTGACGAAGCCGGAATCGAAAGCTGTCGTTTTAGCCATGATGGATACAAGCGGTTCGATGGGCGTATGGGAAAAGTATATGGCGAGGAGCTTCTTTTTTTGGATGACACGATTTTTACGGACAAAGTATGAAACGGTTGATATCGAATTTATCGCCCACCATACGGAAGCGAAGGTTGTGTCGGAAGAAGATTTCTTCTCGAAAGGCGAGAGCGGGGGCACCATCTGTTCCTCCGTTTACCGGAAGTCTCTTGAATTAATTGATGAAAAATATGACCCCGCCCGCTACAACATCTATCCGTTTCATTTTTCAGACGGAGATAACCTGACTTCGGATAACGCCCGGTGCGTAAAGCTCGTCAATGACATCATGAAAAAATCGAATCTGTTCTGTTACGGTGAGGTCAATCAATATAACAGGCATTCCACCCTCATGTCCGCCTATAAAAATGTCAAAGATGATAAATTTAAATACTACATCCTGAAACAGAAATCAGACGTATTTCAAGCGCTGAAAAGCTTTTTTAAAAATGAGGAAGCCGGTGTAAGCAAAGCATCGTATTAAATATAAAGCCGAGTGAAGAATCGTGCGGCCGCGGTTCTTCACCCGGCTTTTTTAAATTAAAAATAAAGAGAAAAAACGGCATAAAAAAAATCCTTAAAAAATGAAACTTTTCTCTTTACAAACCTTCTTTCATTTATTAATATTTTATCTTGTGAACTATTATTAAGGGAATGAGGTGAAAATACGGTGATTGAATCAGAGCTCGCTTTGCTCAGTTTTGAACAACTGTTTGATACTTCCAGATCGATTTACAAAAAGCAGAAAATGATTCTGGAGACAGTTCTTGAACCTTTTGATATTACAGTACTGCAGTATCTGCTGATGTTCAAAATACATAAGAGCAAAAGCACGCAGCTTTCAAGGCTGGCTTTGTCGCTTGATCTGAAACCGGCGTCTGTCACGAGAATGACCGATATTCTGTATAAGCGCCGCCTAATGGTTCGGAGCGACTATCACGACGACCGGCGTGTTGTTATGATTCAGTTAACCGAAGAGGGGGAAGAACTTCTAAAGAAAGCTGCTGTTCAATATGCCGAAAAAGCGGCGGTCTTATACCGGCAGCTCAATACCGCTGAACTGCAGTACCTGCGCAAGCTTGCGGAAAGTTTAACGAAGCTTGCAAACGGCTGTGCAGTGAAAAACGGAAAATAAAAAAATCCCCACATATTTTTATCATCATTCCACAAAATGATAGAGGAAGAAACGAAAGGAGAAAACAAAATGAACAGAGGACGTTTAATTCTGACCAACATTATCGGTTTGATTGTTGTTCTTGCAATTATAGGCGGAGGTGCTTACTACTATTATCAAAGCACACACTATGTAAAAACCGATGAAGCAAAAGTTGCCGGCGACATGGCTGCTATCACAGCTCCTGCTGCGGGTAAAGTAACTGACTGGAACCTTGATGAGGGGAAAGAAGTAAGCAAAAACGACGTTGTTGCAAAAATCAAAGGACAGCAAAATGCTGACGTAAAAGCCATCATGGATGGAACAATCGTGAAAAACGAAGTGAAAAACGGCCAAATGGTGCAAGCCGGTACGACAATTGCCCAGGAAATTGACATGAAACACCTTTACATCACTGCAAACATTAAAGAAACAGACATCAGAGACATTGAAGTAGGAAACAAAGTAGACGTAATTGTTGACGGCGATCCTAATACAACATTTGACGGAACAGTAGAAGAAATCGGTTATGCGACAAATTCAACATTTGATATGCTGCCTTCTTCAAACTCAAGCGGCAACTACACAAAAGTAACGCAAAAAGTTCCTGTTAAAATTTCACTCAGCAACCCATCTGACAAGGTGCTTCCTGGTATGAACGCATCTGTAAAAATCTCTGAATAATACAGATCAGTCATCAAACCATGAAGGGAGGTTGTCTTAGGTGGCTAAATCAGATAATCAAGTAAAAAGTCCTAAAACATTGCTTATTGTGCTTATGGCCGGGTTATTCCTGGCGATCTTGAACCAAACGCTTCTTAACGTGGCGATGCCGCACTTAATGACCGAGTTCGGTGTGAGTGCGACGACGATTCAGTGGCTTACGACCGGATATATGCTGGTCAACGGTGTTTTGATTCCGTTATCTGCGTTCTTAATTACCCGGTTCGGACAGAGAAGCCTCTTTCTCGTAGCCATGTTCTGTTTTACAGCGGGAACGTTAGTCTGCGGAATCGCGCCTAACTTCTCAACCATGCTGATCGGCCGGTTAATTCAGGCGGTCGGCGGCGGTATCCTGCAGCCGCTGGTCATGACAACCATTCTGCTTATCTTCCCGCCTGAAAGCAGGGGGAAAGGAATGGGGATTTTCGGTCTTGCGATGATGTTTGCTCCGGCGGTCGGACCGACTCTTTCCGGCTGGATCATCGAGCATTACACATGGCGCATTATGTTCTACGGCCTTGTTCCGATCGGGGCAATCGTTATTATCATAGCGTTCTTCCTCTTTAAGAACTTGGTGGAACCGCAAAAAATCAAACTCGACAGCTTGGGTGCGATTCTATCCATTGTCGGATTTGCCTCATTGCTTTACGGAGTCAGTGAAGCGGGCAGCGACGGCTGGGGAGATCCGATCGTGCTGTCTACCGTCATCGTCGGTGTCATCGCGATTGCCGCGTTTGTCATTCAGCAATTGCGCTCTGAAAAACCGATGCTCGACTTCCGGGTATTTAAATATGATATTTTCTCACTTTCCAGTGTGATTAACATCATTATTACCGTTGCGCTTTACACAGGAATGTTCCTGCTTCCGATTTACCTGCAGAACTTAGTCGGCTTTACGGCGCTGCAATCGGGTCTCTTGCTATTGCCGGGCGCGATTGTCATGCTGATCATGTCGCCGATTTCCGGTATTCTGTTTGACAAAATCGGTCCGAGACCGCTTGCGATTATCGGGCTGGTCATCACGGTCGCAACGACATTCCAGTACACAAAATTGACAATTGACACACCTTACACGCACATTATGCTTGTCTATGCCATCCGCGCATTCGGTATGTCACTGTTAATGATGCCTGTTATGACAGCCGGAATGAACCAGCTTCCGGCACGATTGAACAGCCACGGCACGGCGATGAGCAACACGCTCCGCCAGATCAGCGGATCAATCGGAACAAGTTTGATCACAACGATTTATACGAACCGTACGACAATGCACTATTCGCAGATTGCGGATAAAACGAGCACGGCTGATCCGAGCTTCATGCAGTCGTTCCAAAGCGCGGTTTCGAATTTAATGGTCAACATGAACATGTCGCTTGATGCGGCGAAACAAACCGTTTATTCTTATCTCTACAAAACAGCTTCACTTAATTCCAACGTTATGGGGATTAATGACGCGTTTATGTGGGCGACGATCTTTGCGGTTATCGGCGTAGTCCTGAGTCTGTTCTTGCGTGACGTACGGAAAGACAAACAGCGGGCGAAGAAAAAAGAGGAGCTGTCATTGCTTCCGGCCCCTAAAGAAGTGAAGGAATCTTAATCATCTGAATGGGAGGTTTCCTGAATGAAAATTTACGTAGTGTACGATAGTGAAGGCGAACACACAAAACACCTTGCTGAAGCCATTGCCGAAGGAGCGCGAGAAAACGCTGAGGCTGAAGTCCTGATCGACCATGTCGATCAAGCAGACATCCGCAAGCTGAAAGACATGGATGCCATTATCTGGGGATGCCCGGGACACTTTGGCACCATCAGTTCAGGCTTAAAAGCGTGGATCGACAGACTCGGCTATCTGTGGGCTGAAGGCGAGCTGATTGATAAAGTCGGCGCCGTATTCTGTACGACGGCGACAACACATGGCGGATTAGAAATGACAATGCACAATCTGATCACTCCTATGTTTCACCAAGGCATGATTGTTGTCGGACTTCCCGGCAACGTTCCTGAAAACGCGCTGTACGGCTCTTACTACGGCGCAGGCGTCACATGCCCGGTTGACAGCGATGTGCTGATGACGGAAGAAGGCCTTCAATTAGGCCGTGCGCTTGGCAGACGTGTCAGCCAAGTCACAGGTAATCTAACTGCCGGACGACAGTAAGGAGAGGGTTATATGGCCATTATTATAGCGGTTATTGCTGCTGTCATTGTGATTGCACTTCTTATCACATTCAATGTCCGCAGCACTTCTGCAGGACAGGATGTCAAAGAAGAAAAGAGAGAAGCGATCGGCACTACAGCCGAACAGCCGGAAAAGCATGATCCGGCCGAGGAGCGCTCAGCCGAGCATGCTCCCGTCGTTGTGAAATCTGAATCTCCCCGTGAGAAAAAGAATACAATGGGCGATGATGTGTACCGTCAGGCGCTTCAGAAGTTTAAGACTTCTGAGACGGATCGGGAAACAAACGATCCTGATAGCGGCGGCAAAATGCAGGATAGCAGCTATCGTGATGCGCTGCTCTCCTTAAAAAACAAAAAGAAGTAATTGAAAAGGCAAATCTGCGTAAGAGCGGATTTGTCTTTTTTTTATTGAAGATATTGTAATACGTGATGATCTAGTGTACTATGTTACTCATACACTTGATCCGAATGGAGAGAGCAAGAATGACATCGTTTTTAGGTTTGCTGAAAAAAGATGCGAAGGTTTCATGGATTTGGCTCGCGGTGTGGCTTTGCGGCATGATTTGCTTGGCGTTTGCAGCCCACGTCATCGCTGCCCGTCAGAAAGAACCGCTCGTCATTTTCGGCTTTTTTGCGGCAATGGGGTTTTTTCAATTTCTTGTAGCGCCGCTTTTTATGTACTATCACCTTCATAAAGAAGGAAAAAACCAGCTGTGGCTTTACAATCCGAATGGAGGATTTTATCTGCTGGCTTCCAAGCTGACGGCCTCACTGCTGTATCAGTTGATCGGGCAGCTGGCGCTGACCGGTTACGGCATTTGGATGTACCGGATGCTTTCTGCAAAAGGAGCGCTGGAACACGCCATTCCCCTGGCCGGCACATTAACCGGACTGAATGCTTACCTGCTGATCAGTTCAGCGTACTTATCTGTGATCGTGGCCGTATTTTGGACTGTTTTTCACTCATTAAAACATGTTCCCGTCCTCCGTTGGGTGATCTGCATCGTGCTTGCGTTTGTCTGGACCTATATTGACGATAAAATCATTACGCCTTTCACTTCATCTCAACATGATTTATGGCCGGTAAAAGTGTATGCGAATTTTCATTTTCATTATACAAAATTGACCGGATGGACGATGGAGCTGAAAGCCGTCCACATTTCGCTTTTCAGCTTCTTGGCAGTGATCGTGCTTGCGGCGCTCTGTCTCGCGCTGGCCTCTATGCTGCTGAATCGAAAGGTTGAGGTGTAATGATGGAGAATGAATTTCAGTCATCCAAGCCGATTTATCTGCAGATTGCCGATCGTGTATATTACCGGCTGATCCGAAGTGAGCTTTCACCGGGGGACAAACTGCCGTCCGTAAGGGAGATGTCCGTACAGATGAAAGTGAATCCAAACACGATACAAAGAACGTACAGTGAAATGGAAAGGCTGGGGATCGTGGAGACGAGAAGAGGACAGGGAACCTTTATAGCGGAAAGATCCGATCTGAAAGCGGAGCTGAAAGACAGGCTGACAAAAGACGTTTTCAAACGCTTTATTCAGGAAATGGCGGAGCTGGGGTTATCTCATGAGGAAATGCTCGACGGGATCAAACGATATGCGGAGGAAGCAAACGATGAATCTTGATTTTGAACGCGTAACAAAAAAATACGGCCGCAGGCTTGCGGTCAGCGATGTATCATTTTCATTGTCTCCGGGTAAAATCTACGGAATTTTAGGGCCGAACGGAAGCGGTAAATCAACAACGCTTAAAATGCTTGCCGGGCTTGCGTTCCCGACATCGGGCGCCGTCCGGATCGGAGACTGCGCAGTAAGCAGGAACATGCTGTTTCGTACGGCTTATTTAACCGAACATGATATGTTTTCCGCCCGGACGACCGTCGGTGATATGCTCACATTTTATCATTCGCAATTCCCGGATTTTCAGCTGGAAAAAGCACATAACCTATTAACGGAAATGAATCTTTCAGCGAAGCAGAAGATAAAAGAGCTCTCCAAAGGCAGCCGGGGCAGGCTGAAAATCGTTTTGGCCCTGTCGAGAAAAGCATCCGTCATTCTGCTGGATGAGCCGTTTTCAGGCCTTGATCCGGCGGTCAGAGAGTCGATTGTCAACAGTCTCGTATCTTATATTGATTTTGACAGCCAGATCGCCGTCATTGCCACGCATGAGATCGGCGAGATTGAGACGCTGTTAGACGAAGTGATGGTTTTCATAAAAGGGAAAATCGCTGAACGGCGCGAGGTCGAAGAAATCCGGGAACAGGAAGGAATGTCCGTGCTGCAATGGTACAGAAGCGTCATGCAGGCGCACGAAATAGAAGGGGGATTCTAATTGGAAACGGTATTAGAACTGCAACAGGTAAAGAAAACGATAAAAGGACGAACGATTATTCATAATTTGAGCTTCTCCGTCCGGGCGGGCGAAGTGTTTGGATTTTTAGGGCCGAACGGAGCGGGGAAAACCACTACGATCAGAATGATGGTCGGATTAATGAAACTGTCTCAGGGAGACATCGTAATCTGCGGGGAATCCATTACGAAAAACTATGCAAAAGCGGTCAGGCACGTCGGAGCCATCGTGGAAAACCCGGAGCTGTACAAATTCCTGAGCGGTTATAAAAATTTACAGCAGTACGCAAGGATGGTAAAAGGCGTTACGAAAGAAAAAATAGATGAGGTCATCGAGCTCGTCGGGTTGCAGGACAGAATACATGACAAAGTAAAAACCTACTCTCTCGGAATGAGACAGCGTCTCGGCCTCGCCCAAAGCCTGCTGCATAATCCTAAGGTGCTGATTCTGGATGAACCGACAAACGGCCTTGATCCCGCGGGCATCAGGGAAATCAGGGACCATCTGAAAAAGCTGACACGTGAAAAAGGAATGGCTGTCATCGTCTCTAGCCATCTGCTGTCAGAAATGGAGTTAATGTGCGACCGAATCGGCATTCTGCAAAAAGGGGAGCTTGTCGATATTCAAAAAGTAAGGGATGAAGGAAAAGAGGACAAAGATACATACTTCTTCCATATTGAACAAAGAGAAGAGGCTCTTGCCGTTCTGAGTCAGTTTGACTGTGTGAAGAAGACAAACGGTATTGAGATCAAGCTGTCAAAACAGGAAGTGCCTGATGTGATATCTCTGCTCGTCCGTGAAAACATCCGCTTATATGAAGTGAAAATCATGACAAAATCTTTGGAAGACCGTTTCTTGGAGATTACCGGCGGGACGAAAGAGGAGGTTCAATATGTTTAAGCTGATCTATAATGAATGGATAAAAATTTTCAGCCGCGTCGGCACGTGGGCTATGATTGTAATTTTAGGCGTTTCGATGATCGGTTTTGCGCTTCTGTCAAACCATTTCACCTCGAACGAAGCCAATCCGAATTGGAAACAGGAGCTCCAAGCTGAAAACAAAGAAATGAAACAGCAGATGAAGGAAACCGGAAACCAGACGCTCATTGATAACCTGAAACAGAATGTCGCGATAAATCAATACCGTATGGATCATAACATCCCCGAGGATACAGGGTACACAGTGTGGTCATACGTAGCTGATTCTTCGATGATGACTGTTTTGACCGGGCTGTTTACGATTATCATTGCCGCAGGCATCGTGGCGAATGAGTTCAACTGGGGAACCATCAAACTGCTGGCCATCCGTCCGCTCAGCCGTTTTCAGATTTTGCTATCTAAATATATGACGGTGCTGCTGTTCGGACTGCTGATGCTTGTGATTTTATTTGCCGGCTCCGCTCTGTTGGGATTGGTCTTTTTCGGTACAGGCGGAGATACTGCGGCTGATGTTCATCTCGTATACAAAGACGGCCATGTTTTTGAGCAAAATATCATCGCTTTCCTCGCTAAAACATATGTCTATGAATCTGTCTCCGCTTTTATGCTTGCGACGATGGCGTTTATGCTGTCTGCGGTATTCCGGAACAGCTCATTAGCGGTCGGATTTTCTATTTTTCTATTGGTTATGGGGAACACGGCGACGGTATTTCTTGCTGCGAAATTTGAATGGACCAAATATATTTTATTTGCGAACACAGATTTGTCGCAATATATGAACGGGACTCCTTTAGTAGAGGGGATGACGATGACATTTTCGGTTGTGATGCTTGTGATTTACTTCGTTATTTTTCTGGCGCTCGCATTCGGCGTCTTCTTAAAACGCGATATTGCCACCTGATATAAAAAAGCTGTTTTGCCTTTGCAAAACAGCTTTTCGTTTTAGATGAAAAAAACCTGCCGGCGTAAACCGGCAGGTTTTTTAAACAATTTATGCTTTTGTTACGTTAGCAGCTTGTGGTCCGCGGTTTCCTTCAACGATTTCGAAAGAAACAGATTGGCCTTCTTCTAAAGTTTTGAAGCCTTCGCCTTGAATAGCAGAGAAGTGAACGAATACATCGTCTTGACCTTCTACTTCGATGAATCCGAATCCTTTTTCAGAGTTGAACCATTTTACTTTACCTTCTAACATGAAATTTCCTCCTAAAGCGACATAACGCTTAAATTCACTATTCTTGCTCTAAAACAAACTTCCAAGACGAAAACTCTTACAAAACTTTCTTCTTAAAGATAGTTCGAACAAAAATAATTACCTTTACTCTACCAGTAATTCGAAGAAAAAACAACTGCTAAATGTAACTTTTTTCGAAATAACATGTTTTAAGAGGGGAACGCTCTGATACGGAAATCTGATTTGAGACTAGAACAGCCCATTTTCAGCTGATAAAAACCGCTTTGCAGCCTCTTAAGGAAGCAATTGACAACCCTTTTTTTAATCGGTATTGTATGTAATCATGAGCCCGAATACCATGGTGCAGCCTCTGTACATAAAAATAGATAGGGAGTAGGTCAACTTGAACCTGCGGCTTATAAACAGTCTGTTTCTTTTCATTTTGATCATGTTACTTACTTCATGCCATTATCCTGACGGGAACCGGACAATTACTATCGGAATCAATGAATCTGATCAATCGATCTGGGAGTTTGTCGCGAAAAAAGCCGGTGAGGAAGGTTTGCAGCTTTCTTTGGTAACGTTTTCGGATTATGCCGAGGCCGATTTGGCGCTTGCCGGCGGGGATCTCGACGCCAATGCGTTTCAATCCGTTTCTTATTTTCAATCTTTGCCGCCTCATGTGAAAAAGAAGCTGGCTCCTTTAGGAACGACATATGCGGTATCGCTGGGGGTGTATTCCAAGCAGCATAAACGGCTGAAGGATATACCGGACGGAGCGGTCATTGCCGTGCCTGATGAAGCGGCGGCCTTCGGCAGGGCGCTTTTTCTCATGCAGGAGGCCGGACTGATGACATTGAAAAAGGGATTCACCGGTACGGGTTCAACTGATATGATCAAGGACAACCCGAAGCATCTGACCTTAAAAACGGAAACAAAAAAGAACGCATATCAGACGGCGAAACATGCTGACGCAGCAGTTCTCAGTCAAAGCGAGGCGAAAAGAGCAGGATTTCATGCGGAGAAGGACGCGCTGATCCGATCGGCGCAAATGAAGGAAGCGTATATTCATCTGGTCGCCGTCAGAGCTGAGGATAAAGATGATGAACGGATGCAAAAACTCCTGTCTTTGTATCAATCAGATGATACCGCGGCGTTTATTGAAAAAGAATATGAGGGCAGCCTGATTCCTGTTTTCCTGAGGGGCGGCTTTCTCACTGAAAAGAAAGAATGATTTCCGCTTCGGGCGATCATTCTTTTTTTTCAGTGCTGCACACTTGATTGCGCCCTGATGTTTTCGCTTTGTACAGCATCCGGTCCGCGATCAGGGGCAATGTCTGAGGATCCGATGTATTTGTCGGATAATGCGCGATGCCGAGGGAAACGGTCACGGGAATTGTATCTCCGCTCGTCAGCAGAACCGGGTTCGAGTCAATCGTGTGCCTGATTTCTTCTGCGAGGTGAAGCCCTTTCGTATACGTGCAATTGGGCATAAGCACGGCAAATTCTTCCCCGCCGATGCGGGCTGACGGATCAGAACTGCTGAGTAAGAACCTCAGGCGCGCCCCCAGTTCCTTCAGCACTTGATCCCCTTCATAATGGCCGTATTGATCATTGATCTGCTTAAAGTGATCAATATCCAAATAAATAAGCGCGAGCTGAGACGAGGGGGATTGAGACGCCCGATCGTACAGAACGCGCGAGACTTCCTCGAATTTTCTCTTATTAAAAATCCCCGTCAGAAAATCATAATTCGCTTGAAACTTGTATTGCTTGAACAAAAGGCGGGCATCGGCTTCGTGTTTAATAATATACAGCGACAGCATTCCGCCCAAGACGGAAATGAGCCAATAATAAACGAGGGCCCCGGCAGGCTGTTCGGGCATAAGAAACAGCAGCGTCAGGGTGAAAATAACATTTGAAAAAAGCAGCATAACGAACGCCATTTTGTGATCCGGCTTTTTTTCTCTGAGGACGGCCGCAGAAAGTATCGCAATAACCCCGACGGCGGCGATGGAAAAAATGGCGCTGGCATTGAAATTGATCAGGATACGGCCTGCGACGATAATCGCAAAGGCGGCTGCCGTAGACACCCAGCCTCCGTAAAGAGCGGCGATGATAATGGGGATATTTCTGAGATCAATGATGGAATCGGAGTAAGAAAAGCCGAAAGCAATCAGAAAAACCCCTAAAAGCCCGCAGACCGTCCCCTTCAGTAATTGAAACATCAGACGGTCTTCTTTATACGAAAGCGACTCTTTAAAAAGAAGGGTGAACAGATAATTAAATGTAATTAAAATCGTCAAATTAAGAAACAGTTCCTTCAGCATAACAATCACCCTTATATAAGTTACTAGAGAAAGGGTGGAAAGAAAAGAGAAAAGTCTATAAAAATACATATTTTGTCAATCCTTACTTGACCGATCGGAATTCATATAATATAGTGTTAAAGGATAATGAGCAAGGGAGTGTTTACCTGTTTTGGAGAATTTATTTATAGTCTTACATGTTTTTATTATGCTTTTGCTTATAGCAGGTCTGTTTGTCATGCAAAAAAAACACGTTTCCTTTTCTAAACGTGTCTTTACCGCGCTCGGACTAGGCATTGTATTCGGTTTTGCACTGCAATTGATTTACGGGCCGGCTTCACATATCGTGACACAAACGGCCGATTGGTTTAATATTGCCGGCGGCGGTTATGTCAAATTGCTTCAGATGATCGTCATGCCGCTAGTCTTTATTTCTATTCTCGGCGCATTTACGAAGCTGAAACTGACCCATAACATCGGGAAAATCAGCGGACTGATCATTGGGATTTTGATCGCTACAACAGCAATTGCTGCGGCAGTCGGAATTGTTTCGGCGCTTTCCTTTGATCTGAAAGCCGTTCATATCGACCAGGGAAGCACCGAGTTATCAAGAGGCCAGGAGCTGCAGCAAAAATCTGAGGATATGACGGCCAAAACGCTGCCTCAGCAAATCGTTGAGCTTCTGCCGGGAAATCCGTTTCTTGATTTCACGGGGGCCAGACCGACTTCCACCATCGGAGTCGTTATTTTCGCCGCTTTCCTCGGCATCGCTTTTCTGGGCGTGAAACGGAAGCAGCCGGAGCACGCTGCGACGTTCAGCGGAATTGTCGATGCGGTATACGCGATTATTATGCGCGTCGTGACGTTAATTTTAAGATTGACGCCTTACGGGGTATTGGCGATTATGACAAAGACGATCGCGACAAGCGACATCGACAGCATTGCGAAACTGGGGATGTTTGTGATCGCTTCATACGCCGCGCTTATCGTCATGTTTATCATTCACCTGCTGCTGATTACGTTCAGCGGTTTAAATCCGATCACATACGTGAAAAAAGCATTTCCTGTCATGGTGTTTGCGTTTACGTCCCGTTCAAGCGCAGGGGCTTTGCCGCTTAATATTAAAACGCAAAAAAGCATGGGCGTCCCTGAAGGAATTGCGAACTTCGCCGGTTCATTCGGTTTATCGATCGGTCAAAACGGCTGTGCCGGCATTTACCCGGCGATGCTCGCGATGATGATTGCGCCGACAGTAGGGCAAAACCCGTTTGAACCGGGATTCATCATCTCCGTCATCGCCATCGTGGCAATCAGTTCATTCGGTGTAGCAGGCGTGGGAGGCGGCGCGACATTTGCGGCTCTGCTCGTCCTATCCGCTTTGAACATGCCTGTCGCGCTTGCCGGGCTGCTCATTTCAATTGAGCCGTTAATTGACATGGGGCGTACCGCCTTAAATGTGAGCGGCAGTATGACCGCAGGGCTGTTAACAAGTAAAATGACGAAGGAAACCGATACCGCGGTGTACAATGATTCCTCAATCGTCATTGAAGCTGAAGAAGCTTAACAGCAGATCGATGGTTCATTCTCTTATAGAAAAATAATAGATAGAGCGCTAAAACGAAAAATCCTTCATCGTTGAACGAATGAAGGATTTTTTCGTTTCTAATGATTTCCGGGTTCAATTTCTTCCAGCATATTCATCACGGTGCTGTCATTTAAAACATTTACCGCGCTTTCTTCGAAGTGAATCGGCTCGGTATAGTGAGGCTTCGGCGAAGTTTCTTTACTGCGGTCTGCCTGTCCGTCCGTATGGGATGAGCCGGAGTGATTGCGGGAAGTCTGCTCTTGCTGCCTTCCGCCGGAATCCCCGCCGAATGCCTGTTTGATCAGCTCGGCAGGCTGCAATGAGCCGTTTTGTGAATGCCGGGCTTTGTCCGTGTGCTGCTGTCCGCCGGAATCCCCGCCGAACGCCTGTTTGATCAGCTCGGCAGGCTGCGTGGAGCCGTTTTGTGAATGCCGGGCTTTGTCTGTGTGCTGCTGTCCGCCGGAATCCCCGCCGAACGCCTGTTGAATCAGGTCAGCAGGCTGCATGGAATGTGTGCCATCTTTATGCTGCATACTGCCTGAAACCATTCCGGAGATTTTCCGGCGGATTTCGGGTGATAAAGCTGCAATCAGAATCGATGATCCGATCAGCAGCGCTGTCGGGCTGATGCCGCTTTTTTTTCTGAACAAGTTAAATCCCTCCTCATTCAATTGATTACGCTTACCTTTCCCTTTCCTTCTGATATTTATCCAAACCGCTCAGAATGCAAACGGCGTGCATAAATCCCGCCGAATAGAAAAACCTATACGTAAAGTGAGAAAGGAGGAATTCACATGATAAAAAAGCAAGCAGTTATCTCTGCCCTTCTTCTGCCGATGCTGATTACCGCAGGGTGCAGTATGGGGAACCAGGGGGAAGGAAAACGAAATGACAACCGCACCCAGAATGTAAATTACCGCAACACGCCTAACGACGGTGCGACAAATATGAATACAGTGAACCGTCATAACCAAAACACCGATCACAATGACAATCGTAACCTGAGAGTGGCTGATAAAGCCGCTGACAAGGTGACTGATTTAAAAGAAGTTAAAAATGCGACTGTGATCGTTGCCGGAAACAGCGCATATGTTGCCGTTGTTCTGACAAACGGGCAAAAAGGCGCCATCGCCAACCATTTAAAAAATAAAATTACCGATAAGGTGAAATCAGCCGATAAACATGTCCGGACTGTATATGTATCAGCGAACCCGGACTTCGTTGAACGTATGCAAGGCTACGGAAAACGAATCCAAAACGGACATCCTGTATCCGGTCTGTTTGATGAATTCGGTCAAATGGTGCAGCGTGTATTCCCAAACCCCAATAAATAAATGAATGGATAAGCCGCATTTACTGCGGCTTTTTTATTTTATCTGCCGTCACGACCCAGCGCTCCTGAGCATAAAGTAAAGAATGAGATGAAAATTAAAGGATCGGGGAGGGGAGCTTGTTTGCGTGACGGCATGGGGAAACGGGCGGCATTCACTCTGATCCTGTGCGGAGTCCTTGTCATATTGGCTGTCAGTTCAGCCGTTTCAGTAAGTATGATGTACGTCCTGTCAGGCCAAAACAGCCGCTCTGTTCCGACGAAGGAACAAGTGACTGAACACATGAATAAAGAAATTTACAAACATACAGCGATTTACTATACGGCGGATGAAAAGCCGCTCTTGGATCTGACCAAGCTTACGCTGGACCACGCAAAGCGTATCAATCAAATCATTGTCGGCTATAAAGGTGCAGCGCCACTTGAACTCATTTTTTTTTCGGATGAAGCTGAAATGGAGCAATATTCAGGATTGAAAAATGTAGTCGGTTTTTATTCAGAACAGGAGCAGATGATGGGGCTTTTGCCTGAAGAGAAAAAACAGCTTTTGAAAAAAGATGAGCTGGCCGTTTTCATGTATAAGCAATTGATTATACATGAATACACACACTACGCGTTTCATCAAAAAACGCGGCAATTGGGGACGGATACGTCTGTATTTCCGCTTTGGTTTCATGAGGGGCTGAGCGAGTGGGTCGCGCATTATGATGTAGTCATTGATCCGATTGCATTTTCCGTCGTGCCGTTTGATCAATTAACGACCGACCGAAAATGGCAGAAATCGCGTATGGAATATGAAACGGATGTCTATTTGCAAAGCTTCTATATGATAAAGGACTTAACCGAAACATTCGGAGAAGGCATTATCTTAACCATTATCAACAAAACCGCCGAAACACAGGATTTTGAAAAAGGCTTTGAAGCGGCTACGAAAGAAAGCCTAAAACGATTTGAACATGATTTCACAAAAGCATATGAAAAAAAGAAAACGGCATTGGAGAGTCAGGTTTCCAACGCCGTTTTTTAATCAATGGAGGTTTTGCTGCTGCTGTCCCATTTGTCCTTTAATCGGAGGCATTTGCGGCTGTCCCTGGGCCGGTGCAAATGAATTCAGCATGGTCTGCATATCTTGTGCATTGAGCTGAGGAACCTGATAATAACCGTGTTTGTTTTGGTATAAGAAGATTTCAAACGCCATTTCGACATATTGCTGAATTTGGGCGGAAAGCACTCTTCTTGTGACGGGATTGGTCATTTCAAGCGAGCTCATCGTCAAGAGAGAAGCTTGAGCTTTAATCAGGCCGAGCATATGGCCGCTGATCCCGAGATCTTTGACATCATTTAATGATTGATTCGGTTTTTTCGGCTGAGTCGGTTTTATACCGTAGACGGCCTGGTTCTGTTCCTTCATCATATATGTCGACGTTTCCTGAGAAGGCTTTTGGCCGGTTTTAAAGCATTCTGCCGTCAGATTATAGAGTCCGAGAATGAATTGATACTGGCGGTCAAGGATGTCGGCCAGCTGCTGATCCTGTATAAACTGTCTGAGCATCATAAATTGATCCAAAACGCCGACTGTTCCGGCCAGCACTTCATGCATATCGAAAAGCTCATGTCCTCCGTGATTCACTTGCGGTGAACCCGGGATCCCCTGTTTTACTGGCGGCTGCTGCTGATTCTGCTGCTGTTCCACTGGTTGTTTTCCTCCTTCATGTCAAATCATCATTAAGATGTGAAAAAAGCCGATCCGTTATACATCAAGACCTATTTCGTTACGTGGGGATTATTTACTATTTTGTGCCAGTGAAGACAATCTTTACAAAAAAGTGATGTGATTTTTAAGAAAATAAGCTAACGTATTTCTTAGAAGACAGGGGGGGAAATGAATGAAGAAAAAAAGGGGTATGCGTCTTTCGTGCTGTTTGCTGACGGTTTGTTTTATGATGTTCAGCGTGAAAGATGCGGAAGCAATCGGACAAGCCGGATCACTGAATGAAGCTGGAACGGATAAAGCGTATAAAGAACGGCAGACTGAAGACTCGGGCCGTGTCCCGCTCAGAATCATCAGCATGAATGATCTGCACGGAAAAATTGATCAGCAATATGAGCTTGACCTTAACGGAGACGGTAAACCGGATGGCACTTTCGGGCGGATGGACTACGCCGCCGCGTACATTAAAAAGGCGAAAGCCGAGAAAGAACACGCCTTTGTCGTGCATGCGGGCGATATGATCGGGGGCAGCTCTCCCGTGTCAGCCCTTTTTCAGGATGAACCGACAGTAGAATTGATGGAAGACATCGGTTTTGATGTCGGAACTGTCGGCAATCACGAATTCGATGAAGGAACGGATGAGCTTAAACGGATCATCAATGGAGGAGATCATCCGGACGGTAAGGGGACAAGCGGTTATGACGGCCAAAATTTCCCGCTCGTCTGCGCAAACTGTAAACTGAAGTCAGGGGAGTCCTTTCTGCCGCCGTATGAAATCAAATACGTTTCCGGAATTCCGGTCGCATTTATCGGGGTTGTAACCAGATCGGCGGCAGGCATGGTCATCCCGGACGGAATTAAAAATATTACGTTTACGGATGAGGTAAAGGCCGTCAATGACGCTGCCGCTGACTTGAAGAAAAAAGGAATTAAAGCAATCGCCGTACTCGCCCATATGTCTGCTGAACAAAATGGCTCAGCCATCACTGGAGAATCCGCAAAGCTTGCAAGCGGAACAGACTCAGAGATTGATGTGATTTTCGCCGCGCACAATCATAAAGTCGTAAACGGAGAAATCAACGGCAAGCTGATCGTGCAGGCATTTGAATACGGAAAAGCAATCGGAATCGCCGATCTTGAACTTGATAAAGAGTCGAAGGATATCGTGAAAAAATCAGCGGAAATCCAATATATCGATCAAAGTAAAATCAAGCCTGACCCGGCTGCGGCAGGCATATTAAGCAAATATGAAGAGAAAGTGAAACCGATTATCAGCGAAACGGTCGGGGAAGCGGCCCATGATATAACGGGCGGGTATTCAAATGACGGCGACACGGCGCTCGGAAATCTGATTGCCGACGGTATGAAAGCGAAGATGAAATCCGATTTTGCGCTTATGAATGGAGGAGGCATCCGGGACGGCATAAAAAAAGGGCCGATCACATGGGGAGACCTTTATAATGTACAGCCGTTCGGCAATGTGCTGACGAAGCTTGAAATCAAAGGAAAAGATTTGCGGGAGATCATCAACGCGCAAATTTCTCCGGTGTACGGTCCGGATTACAGCATCAGCGGATTTTCCTATACATGGAACACGGAAACCGGACAAGCGGTTGATTTGAAAATGGCGGACGGGACAGACATACAGCCCGAAAAAGGATATACAGTAACAGTCAATCAATTTATGGCGACGGCAGCGGGGGCAAAATACGGTCCGATCGGGAAACTCGGCAAGAATCCGGTGACGGGGCCTGAGGATTTGGAAGCGACAGTAGACTATGTCAAAAGCTTTTCCGCACCGATTTCTTATCAAACCGACGGCCGCATCCGCACGGCATCAGCCGCAAAAACACCTGATGACACCGGCAATCAGCCGGGAAGCGGGGAAACACCGGGCGGCACCAGGCCTGATAAAGGAGAAAAACCTCAAGCGGAAAAACCCGCTAAAAAACCGGATGCAGCAGAACAGCCTGATCAAACCAAAAAACCTAAACGTCCTGTCGCAGAAGAAACAGCATCTGATACAGTGCAGTCAATTCCCGAATCCCGTCCGGCGTCTGCCGCAAATTCGGAACAAAGCACAAAACAGACTGAAAGCGGCACACAAAAAGGCCGCCCATTGCCTGATACTTCAGCGGGCAGCCATCAGACGGCATTGGCCGGCCTGGTGATCACGGGTGCCGGCGTATATTGGCTTTTCAGAAAGAAAAGGGGAACCCGCACACGATGAACAAACTGAAACATATTCCGTTTCTCGTCATCATCGCCGGTATCATCATCACATGTTACGGAAGCTGGAAGATCATTGATTCACATATGAAAACGAACCAATCGCTTGAAGAAGCAAAAAAAGCAACAGAACCTGTCTTGGAAAAGAACGAAACAAAAAGCGCTGTGCTGGCACAGCGCAAAAAAGAATTTCACCCCGAAACGGGTGAGGCAAGCGGCATTTTAGAAATTCCTGAAATCGACGCTGAGCTCCCGATCGTCGAAGGGACTGACGCAGATGATTTAGCAAAAGGCGTCGGACATTATAAGGACAGCTATTATCCGGGCGATCACGGCCAAATTGTGTTATCCGGCCACAGGGACACGGTGTTCCGCCGGACCGGCGAACTGAAAAAAGGAGACAGACTGAACGTGATTTTGTCTTACGGCACGTTTTCTTATAAAATCAGCCGTACAAAAATCGTCAGCCGGGATGATACATCTGTCATCACCCTTCAGCACAAGCGGGAGGAACTGATCCTGACCACTTGCTATCCGTTTTCTTACATTGGAAATGCGCCGAAACGATATATTATATATGCCGACCCGGTTTAAGAAAAATACGTTTCGGTAAAATGAGCCAGATCAGCCGGCATCGGCGCCTCGGCAACGATTTCTTCTCCTGAGATCGGATGGACGACACTGACTTTTTTGGCGTGAAGCGCCTGCCTGTGAAACAGCTTCCTGCTTCCGCCGTACAGGTCATCGCCCGCCAACGGATGGCCGATGCTTGCCATATGCACCCTGATTTGATGTGTTCTCCCGGTTTCCAGTTCAAGCTCTGCCAATGTAAGCCGCGCACCGGGATGATAGCCTTTCACTTTGTAATGGGTGACGGCGGCTTGTCCGCCGGGTGAGACGCGCCGTCTGACGGAATGTGACCTGTCGCGGCCGATCGGCGAGTCAACCATGCCTTTTTTCGGCGTGATTTTTCCTTCCGCCGCGGCGATATAGGTGCGTTTTAATGTTTTGGTTTCGAGCTGACGGTCAAGGATTGCATGGGCCAGGCGGTGTTTCGCGAAAACGACCGCGCCTGACGTGTCACGGTCAAGACGGTGAACGTGGCGCACTTTCGCCTGCTCGCCGTTGATTTGAAAATGGTAAGCGATCAGGTTGCTGAGGGTGCCGGTCTGACCCTCTTCATTTGGATGAGTCGGCATTCCCGCCGGCTTATTTGCAATCAGCATATGATTGTCCTCAAATAAAATGTCCGGCTCTCCGTATTCCGGAGTCACTGAAGAACCCGTTTTTTCCTGAAGATCAATGAATAAGCGATCTCCGGTCTTCAGTATGATGTTGTTTTTCGGGGATGTTCGATTCACCTGAATGCTTTCTTGGTTCATCCATTCCGTAATTACGGGTTTTGACGCCTGGAATTCAGATTTCAGGACTGAAAACAGCCATTGTCCGGCGTGCTTTTCCGTAATCAGGAGTTCCAGACCGCGGTCATTTTGTTTCATATCATAAAGCTCCTTTTCAAGCGGAAAGCGGCTGTTTCAATAGGAAACACTTACCTTAGCTTTCGCGTTTTTTTCTATGCTATTCTTGATAAAGATTAAGGATATTCACATGGCAAGAAAGGTGATTGATGTGAGAATTGTGAACGCAGCGACTGACGGACAAGAAAGCGCGATACAAGAGCTTTCCTCTGAATTGTTTCAAAATGTCTTTCCTCTTTATTTCTCCGAACTGGAAATTCAGCGCTTTAAAAAAAGGGGCGTATTATCATTACAAAACCAACGTTACCAAGGAACTTTAAAAGAAGCGTTTCAAATTATGGCTTGTCTGCAAACGGTACATATCATGCTGTCAAAGCCGCACCCGGTATATGACGTCAAAGAGCGGGCGCTGTTTGATAAAAATTGCGCTTTGCTGAATGAATGCGGAATGAATTTTCCCTTTACCTATGATGATTTCGAGACAGGGGCCGGATCAGAAGCCTGCGGTCACAGAAGGCTGATCTGACGGGTATAAAGAGCCTTTTAACAGGCTCTTTTTTGCTTCCTTGACATGATACCACAATTTCTTTCCTCTAACTCCCTTTATAATGAGACAAATCCCCGAGCATAATAAATGTCGAAAGGGGTGCTTTACAATGAGTTCAATCAAACAATCAATGACTACCCACGTGGCTACCGTTTCTCCCAATCAAACGATTCAGGAAGCGGCTGCGCTGATGCACCAGCATAATGTCGGAGCAATTCCCGTCGTTGACGGAGGGGAATTAAAAGGAATGCTGACAGACCGTGATATCGCATTGAGAACAACGGCTCAAGGCCGCGACGGCCAAACACCTGTTTCACACGTGATGTCTTCTGCAGTTGTATCCGGAAACCCGGAAATGAGTCTTGAAGAGGCGTCACATCTGATGGCCCAACACCAAATCCGCCGCCTTCCCATTGTCGATCAAAATCATCTGGTCGGGATCGTTGCGCTTGGAGACTTAGCGGTCGATCAGCGTTCAAATGAGTCTGCGGGAGCAGCTCTTTCCAATATTTCCAGTCAAAACACACAGTAACGGATGAAGAGAGCTTGCACTCATGCAGGCTCTTCTTTCCGTGAGAATGCTACATTTTGAACGCGAAAGAAATTCACGGTATAGTGTATACATAGGTCAGTACGTTTAGCTAAAGGAGCTGTAACCATTGATAAAAGCATTAATCTTTGATTTTGACGGGTTAATTTTAGATACAGAAACCCATGAATATGAAGTGCTGCAGGAAATGTTTGAAGAACACGGTTCAACATTGCCTTTATCCGTCTGGGGAAAGGTGATCGGAACGGCCGCGGGGTTTAAGCCATTCGCATATTTAGAGGAGCAGCTGGGAAGAAAGCTCGATCATGATGAACTGACGGCGATCAGGCGCGGGCGCTTCGAACAGCGGATGAAGACGGAAACGGCGCGCCCCGGGGTGGAAGCTTATTTAGCCGCGGCAAAAGAATTAGGATTGAAGGTGGGGCTCGCTTCCAGCTCAGATTTTAAATGGGTGTCGGGCCATCTGAAGGAATTAGGCCTGTTTGATGAATTTGAAGTGATTCAGACGGCTGACGACGTAGAAGAAGTGAAGCCGAATCCGGAGCTCTATCTGAAAGCTGCGGAACATTTAGGCGTTGAACCATCTGAATGTCTGGCCTTTGAGGATTCGGTCAACGGCTCAATCGCAGCCAAACGCGCCGGAATGAAATGTGTCATCGTCCCGAATAAGGTAACAAGCGCCCTGTTATTTGAAGAATACGATCACAGACTGGAATCGATGGCGGAAATGGAACTTGAATTACTCTTACAGCGATTGAACGATCAAAACGAACCGGCAGGGGGAAGCAGCATTGTCTGAGAAACTTGATCTGACCCGTTTTGAAAAGAAAATGGTCATACGGAATATGGAAGAGAAAGATATCAACAAAATTATTGAGCTGCAAAAGGATTGTTTTCCGGGGATGGAGCCGTGGGAGCCTGAGCATTTAATCAGCCATCTCGCGCACTTTCCGGAAGGTCAGTTTTGCGCCGAGTATGAAGGGGAAATTATCGGTTCATGCTCAAGCCTGATCATCAATTTCGATGAATATGATGACCGCCACACGTGGCAGGACATTACAGACGATGGTTATATCACGAACCACAACCCGGACGGATTGAATCTGTACGGGATTGAGGTAATGGTTCACCCGGAATACAGACGGATGAAAATCGGACACCGGCTGTATGAGGCGAGAAAAGACTTGGCGAGACGATTGAATCTGAAAAGCATCATTATCGGCGGGCGGATTCCGAATTATCATAAGTATGCGGAAGAAATGACGGCGAGAGCCTATGTCGAACAGGTGACGCGCCATCAGATTTATGATCCGGTGCTTTCTTTCCAGCTGATGAACGGATTTACGCTCATGCGGATCAATCCGAATTATCTCCCGGATGACACCGCGTCCATTAAATATGCGACATTAATGCAATGGAACAATGTCGATTACTTGCCGCAGTCGAAGCGCTATTACAAATCGGCATTTCCGGTGCGCATTTGCGTCATTCAATATGAAATGAAAAAGATTTACTCCTTCGAGGAATTTGCCAATCAGGTTGAATATTATGTCGATGTGGCTTCCGATGCGAGATCTGATTTCGCGGTGTTCCCGGAAATTTTCACGACGCAGCTCATGTCATTTCTCGAGGAGCGTTCTCCGAGTCTGGCCATTCAGAGGATTACCGAATATACCGAGGACTATATCAGCCTCTTTACAGATCTGGCGGTGAAATATAATGTCAACATCATCGGCGGCTCTCACTTCGTTGAAGAAGAGGGGAAAATTTATAACATCGCCTACTTATTCAGACGTGACGGCACGATTGAAAAACAATATAAGCTTCACATTACGCCGAATGAGCGGAAATGGTGGGGCATCAGCGCCGGAGACAGGGTGCGCGTATTTGATACGGACTGCGGAAAGATCGCCATTCAGATCTGTTACGATATCGAATTTCCGGAGCTTGCGAGAATTGCCGCCGATCAAGGGGCGAAAATTATCTTTACGCCGTTCTGCACTGAAGACCGCCAAGGCTACTTGCGCGTAAGGTACTGCTCTCAGGCGAGAGCGGTTGAAAACCAAATTTACACCGTCATCTCAGGTACGGTCGGAAACCTTCCGCAAACAGAAAATATGGATATTCAATACGCGCAGTCAGCCATTTTTGCTCCGTCTGATTTTGAATTCGCCAGAGACGGAATCGTCGGTGAAACGAATCCGAATATCGAAATGGTCGTGATCGGGGACGTGGACCTTGAAATCTTAAGAAGGCAGCGTGAAAACGGAACCGTGCGCCAGCTGAAAGACCGGCGCAAAGATATTTACCGGATTACGCACCTGAAATAAAAAAACGCCCGCTCCGCTTAAGGGGCGGGTTTTTTATAAAAACACTTGCGCCGGCCCCGGTTTCGGGATATGCTCTTGTAGCCCTTTCGCTTTCTGGGAGAAAGCGTTTTTTTAATTGCCGCCGCTTTATTGACTCGCCCATGCCGCGCCTTTATATTCTTATTAAGAGGAAAACTTCACCAAGAGAATCGGCGTCAGAAGCCGGGCAGCTTTCGATACAGTGCAATGATATTGAAAGGGAGATGAGCGGTGTGGAACATGTACAAAAAAATCAGTCACTCAAACAAAAGGATAAAGAGCTGATTTGGCACGCGATGAAAGGGGCGGAGCCGGATGACAGCATAATCGTTCAAAAAGGGGAAGGCGCCTGGGTTACGGACATTGACGGCAGACGGTATTTGGACGGCATGTCAGGCCTGTGGTGCGTCAATATCGGATACGGGAGAAAGGAGCTTGCCGATGCGGCTTACAGCCAATTGAAGGAGCTTCCTTATTATCCGCTGACCCAAAGCCATCAACCCGCGATTGAGCTTGCGGAAAAACTGAATGAATGGCTCGGCGGCGATTATGTGATCTTCTTTTCCAACAGCGGATCGGAAGCAAATGAAACCGCGTTCAAAATTGCCCGCCAATACCACATTGAAAACGGCGATCACAGCCGCTTCAAATTCATCTCCCGGTACAGAGGCTATCACGGCAATACGATGGGGGCGCTCGCCGCTACCGGCCAGGCGCAGAGAAAATATAAATATGAGCCGCTCTCACAAGGGTTTTTGCATGCGGTGCCGCCTGATCTTTATCGGAATCCCGGAGATGCCGTCACATTGGAAAGCGCGCATGACATCGACCGGATCATGACGTGGGAGTTAAGCGAAACGATTGCCGGCGTTATTATGGAACCGATTATTACAGGCGGAGGGATACTGATGCCTCCGGACGGGTATATGGCAAAGGTAGAGGACATTTGCCGCCGCCACGGCGCGCTTCTGATCAGTGATGAAGTCATTTGCGGTTTCGGCCGCACGGGAGAGCCGTTCGGATTTCAGCATTACGGCGTTTCACCGGACATCGTCACAATGGCAAAAGGCATTACGAGCGCTTATCTGCCGCTGTCGGCAACGGCAGTAAAACGGGAGATTTTTGAGGCGTATTCGGGCGGTGAGCCGTACGGCCGCTTCCGGCACGTGAATACATTCGGAGGCAATCCGGCAGCCTGCGCCCTGGCTTTGAAAAACCTGCAATTGATGGAGGACGAAAATCTGATCGCCCGCTCCCGTGAGCTTGGAGAAAGGCTGCTCCGTGAGCTTGAGCCGCTCAGAGAACATCCGGCGGTCGGAGATGTACGGGGCAAGGGCCTTCTTGCCGGCATTGAGCTCGTCAAGGACAAAATCACGAAGGAACCCGCTGATGCCGCTCTTGTGCAGCACGTCATCACCGCGTGCAGAGAAAAAGGCCTGCTTGTCGGGAAAAATGGCGATACTGTAGCGGGATATAATAATGTCATTCAGCTGTCTCCGCCTTTTTGCCTGTCGGACGAGGAGCTCTCTTTCATCATTTCGACCGTCAAGGAAAGCGTGCTGAGCATTGATTTTTAATGTAAAGGAGTAAAACATGAGTTTTCACAACCAGCAGATTCTACCGGCAATCCGGAACATGAAGCAATTCGATGCATTTTTAGAAAGTCCGTTCTTATACGGCGTCATTTTAGATATCCACCTCGGTCAATTAAAAGGTGTCGTGAATGAAGCAAAAAAACACGGAAAACTTCTGATGGTTCACGTCGATTTAATTCACGGCATTAAGCATGACGAATACGGTGCGGAGTTTATTTGTCAGGAAATCCGGCCCGCGGGCATCATTTCGACGAGATCATCAGTCATCGTCAAAGCGAAACAAAAGAAAATATACGCGATCCAGCGTCTGTTTCTCTTGGATACGAGCGCCATGGAGAAAAGCATGGAATTCGTCGGAAAGCATAAGCCTGACTTTATCGAGGTTCTCCCGGGCATCGTTCCGACTTTAATCAGAGAAATTAAAGAAATGACGGGGATTCCGATTTTTGCCGGCGGCTTCATCCGCACGGAGCAGGACGTTGAAAACGCCTTGCAGGCAGGAGCCACAGCCGTGACGACTTCAGACACCGAACTATGGGCTAAATATGAACATTCTATGACAAAAAAAGATTGACACCGCTTACACCCATTGTTACAATAGACCTAGGTTAATACTATGTGATGGAGACCCGGAGACCCACAACAGCTCTTTACGGAAGCAATAAAGCGTAAAGCGGTTTGTTGTGGGTTTTTTATTCTCTATAACTCTGTCAAACCTGCTATTTTGTCATTTAGGAGGAATGATGATGACAGCATTTTGGGGAGAAGTAATCGGTACAATGCTGCTTGTTATTTTCGGCGGCGGCGTTTGTGCGGGAGTCAACTTAAAGAAATCGCTTTCATACCAATCCGGATGGATTGTTATTGTATTCGGCTGGGGATTGGGAGTAGCCATGGCGGCATATGCCGTCGGCAGTATCAGCGGCGCCCACTTGAATCCGGCTTTAACGATAGGCCTTGCGCTTGAAGGCAGCTTTCCTTGGAAAGAGGTCCCTGTTTATATTGCGGGGCAGATGATCGGAGCAATGATCGGTGCGGTTGTTGTGTACCTTCATTATCTGCCGCATTGGAAGGCGACGGATGATCCGGCCGCTAAACTGGGCGTTTTCTCGACCGGCCCGAGTATTCCTCATACATTTGGGAATATGATAAGTGAAGTCATTGGTACGTTTGTGCTTGTGCTCGGCATTTTGGCAATCGGAGCGAATGAATTTACAAAAGGGCTGAACCCGCTGATTGTCGGATTCCTCATCGTTGCCATCGGGATTTCTCTTGGAGGGACGACCGGATATGCGATCAACCCTGCGCGGGATTTGGGGCCGAGAATCGCTCACGCCTTTCTGCCGATTCCGAAAAAAGGGCCGTCAAATTGGAAATATGCCTGGATTCCCGTAGTCGGTCCGATCATGGGCGGTGCGTTCGGCGGCGTATTTTACAATGCCGCGTTTAAAGGAAATGTGACACCTAGCTTTTGGTTTGTAAGCGTTATAATGGTTGTAGTGCTTTTCATACTCTATATTTATACCAAGAAATCTCAATCACGGAAAATATTATCAAATTCTGAATATATTTAAAAAGGAGAGCGGCATCATGGAGACCTATATTTTATCAATTGACCAAGGCACAACAAGTTCAAGAGCGATTCTTTTTAATAAAGAAGGAAAAATCGTGCATTCCGCTCAAAAGGAATTCACACAGCATTTCCCTCAGCCGGGCTGGGTGGAGCACAATGCGAACGAAATCTGGGGATCGGTGCTCGCCGTTATCGCGACTGTGATCTCCGAGTCCGGAATCAGCGCTGATCAAATTGCCGGCATCGGCATCACGAACCAAAGGGAAACGACGGTCGTATGGGATAAAGATACCGGAAAGCCGGTATACAATGCGATTGTGTGGCAATCGAGACAAACATCCGGCATTTGCGAAGAGCTTCGTGAAAAAGGATATAATGATACATTCAGAGAAAAAACGGGACTTTTGATCGACCCTTATTTCTCAGGAACGAAAGTCAAATGGATTCTTGACAATGTAGAAGGCGCGCGGGAAAAAGCGGAAAACGGAAATCTTCTGTTCGGAACGATTGATTCATGGCTCATCTGGAAAATGTCCGGAGGGGCGGCGCACGTAACGGATTATTCCAACGCTTCAAGAACGCTGATGTTTAATATTCATGAATTAAAATGGGATGACGAGCTGCTTGATATTTTAGGCGTGCCGAAATCAATGCTGCCGGAAGTGAAACCGTCTTCTCATGTGTACGCGAAAACGGTTGATTATCATTTCTTCGGTAAAAACATTCCGATTGCGGGAGCGGCGGGAGACCAGCAGTCAGCGCTGTTCGGCCAGGCGTGCTTTGAAGAAGGCATGGGGAAAAACACATACGGCACAGGCTGCTTTATGCTGATGAATACCGGAGAAAAAGCCATCACTTCTGATCACGGCCTCCTGACGACAATCGCCTGGGGATTAGACGGAAAAGTCGAGTATGCGCTGGAAGGAAGCATCTTTGTCGCAGGTTCTGCCATCCAATGGCTGAGAGACGGCATGCGGATGTTCCAGGATTCAAAAGAAAGCGAGACATACGCAGAGCGTGTGGATTCCGCTGACGGTGTTTATGTCGTGCCCGCTTTCGTCGGATTAGGCACACCGTACTGGGACAGTGACGTGCGCGGCTCAGTTTTCGGCCTGACACGCGGAACGACGAAGGAGCATTTTATCCGGGCTACGCTTGAATCTCTCGCTTATCAGGCGAAAGATGTACTTGATGCCATGGAGGCTGATTCAGGCATCTCTTTAAAAACATTGCGTGTAGACGGCGGAGCGGTAAAAAATAACTTCCTCATGCAGTTCCAAAGCGACTTGCTTGATGTGCCGGTCGAACGTCCGGAAATTAATGAAACGACGGCGCTCGGTGCCGCGTATTTGGCCGGAATCGCTGTCGGATACTGGAAGGACAGCACTGAAATCGCCGATCAATGGAACCTTGATAAGCAATTCAAACCGGAAATGGAAGATAAAAAACGCGATGAATTGTACGGCGGATGGAAAAAAGCAGTAAATGCAGCTATGGCTTTTAAATAAGATAAAAATGTGGTATACTGAAAACAAGTTAATAGGAACGGTCCTGAGATGAGGAGAGACCACAGCACCAAAGTGATGACATGCGCTTTGGCTGTTGTGGTCTCTTTTTCTATACCGTGACAACAAGGAGGAAACGTAATGATGAATCACCAATTTTCAAGTTTGGAACGGGATCATATGCTGGAAGACATGACTAAAAAAACATACGATCTGTTTATTATAGGCGGAGGTATTACGGGTGCCGGTACGGCGCTTGACGCAGCTTCAAGGGGAATGAAAGTCGCTTTGAGCGAAATGCAGGATTTCGCGGCCGGCACATCAAGCCGATCCACAAAGCTTGTCCACGGCGGTTTGCGTTATCTGAAGCAATTTGAAGTCAAAATGGTTGCAGAAGTCGGTAAGGAACGTGCCATCGTGTACGAAAACGGCCCGCACGTCACGACGCCGGAATGGATGCTGCTGCCGTTTCATAAAGGCGGCACGTTCGGTTCATTCTCTACTTCTATCGGCCTGCGTGTGTATGACTATTTAGCGGGAGTAAAAAAATCAGAGCGCAGAAGCATGCTGTCTGCTAAAGAAACGCTGCAAAAAGAGCCGCTCGTCAAAAAAGACGGCTTAAAAGGCGGAGGCTATTATGTAGAGTACCGGACGGACGATGCGAGACTGACGATTGAAGTCATGAAAGAAGCCGTTAAATTCGGTGCGGAGCCTGTCAACTACTCTAAAGTGAAAGAACTGCTTTATGAAAAAGGAAAAGTTGTCGGCGTTTTAATTGAAGATCTGCTGTCAGGCAAGGAATACAAAGTTTACGCCAAAAAAATCGTCAATGCGACAGGTCCGTGGGTCGACGAGCTGAGAGAAAAAGACCACAGTAAAAGCGGAAAACATCTTCAGCACACAAAAGGGGTCCATCTCGTATTCGACCAATCCGTATTCCCGCTTAAACAGGCGGTATACTTTGATACACCGGACGGCCGGATGGTGTTCGCCATTCCGCGTGAAGGAAAAACATACGTGGGTACGACCGATACGGTTTACAAACAAAAACTTGAGCATCCGCGCATGACGGTGCAGGATCGCGATTATGTCGTCAGCTCCATCAATTATATGTTCCCGGAACTGAACATTACGGCGGACGATATTGAATCAAGCTGGGCCGGCCTCAGACCGCTTATTCACGAAGAAGGGAAAGACCCGTCTGAGATCTCCCGTAAAGATGAAATCTGGACATCTCAATCAGGCCTGATTACGATCGCCGGAGGAAAACTGACGGGCTACCGTAAAATGGCTGAGCACATTGTCGATCTTGTCCGCGACCGCTTGAAAGAAGAGGGCGGCCAGGACTTCGGCGGCTGCAAGACGAAGACGATGCCGATTTCCGGCGGACATGTCGGCGGCTCTAAAAACTTCGAGTCATTTGTGGAAGCAAAGACAAAAGACGGCTTGAAAATCGGTTTATCACAGGAAACCGCTAAGCAGTTAGCCATCAGATACGGCTCTAACGTTGAAAATGTATTCAGCCGGATTGAAGGTCTGAAAGACGAAGCGGAAAAACGCCAGATTCCGGTTCACATTCTGGCTGAAGCGGCTTACAGCATCGAAGAAGAAATGGCTGCGACACCTGCCGATTTCTTCGTCCGCAGAACGGGAAGACTGTTCTTCGACATCAAATGGGTGCAAACGTATAAAACGGCCGTGATTGATTACATGAGCGACCGATTCCAATGGAATGACGCAACGAAAGAAAAACACACTGAGTGGTTAAATACGCTGCTGCACGACGCGGTTGTTCCGCTCGAACAATAATAACCGGAGGGCTGTGCCGAAAAGGCATGAGCCCTTCTTTTATCTTCTTACATAAAGCATTTGGTTAGGTTATCAAGTGACACGGGCAGCCGATTCATATTAAAATATGGTCATAAGCTGAAATTATAGGAGGACGAACATGAGTTGGAGTAAGAGCTACGAACGCTGGAATCAGGCCGAACAATTAGATTCAGAATTGAAAAAATTATTGGCGGACGCAGAAGGAAACGAGCAGCTGCTGGAAGATTTTTTCTACAAAAATCTTGAGTTCGGAACAGGAGGCATGAGAGGAGAAATCGGGCCGGGTACGAACAGGATGAATATTTACACGGTCCGCAAAGCATCCGCCGGACTTGCGGCGTATATCGAAAAACAGGGAGAAGACGCGAAAAAAAGAGGGGTTGCGATCGCATACGACTCCCGTCATAAATCTCCTGAGTTTGCGATGGAAGCTGCAAAAACCCTTGCTTCCCAAGGCATTCAAACATACGTATTTGATGAGCTCCGCCCGACGCCTGAGCTGTCTTTTGCGGTGAGAAAGCTGAACGCTTATGCCGGTATCGTCGTGACGGCCAGCCATAACCCGCCTGAATATAACGGATATAAAGTGTATGGCGATGACGGCGCACAGCTGCCGCCGAAAGAAGCGGACATCGTCATTGCGGAAGTGAATGCCATAGAAAATGAATTAACGATTCAAGTTGAAGATGAACAGTCGCTGAAAGAAAAAGGTTTGATTAAAATAATCGGTGAAGAAATTGATAAACCGTATACTGAAAAACTGACTTCCATCTCCGTACATCCCGAGCTTTCGGATGAAGTGGATGTCAGCGTCGTGTTCACTCCGCTGCACGGCACGGCAAATAAACCGGTACGCCGCGGTCTTGAAGCACTCGGTTACAAAAACGTCACCGTCGTAAAGGAGCAAGAGCTGCCGGACCCGGATTTTTCAACCGTCAAATCGCCGAATCCGGAAGAGCACGCGGCATTCGAATATGCCATTAAACTCGGAGAAGAACAAAATGCCGATATTCTCGTCGCTACGGACCCGGATGCCGACCGTCTCGGCATTGCCGTAAAAAACAGCGAAGGCAAGTACACAGTGCTGACGGGAAACCAGACAGGCGCGCTTTTATTGCATTACCTGCTTTCCGAGAAGAAAAAACAGGGCACCCTTCCTGAAAACGGTGTCGTCATGAAAACGATTGTCACGAGCGAATTGGGCCGCGCCGTCGCTTCATCGTTCGGGTTAGATACGATTGACACGCTGACAGGCTTCAAATTTATCGGTGAAAAGATCAAAGAATATGAAAAAACAGGCCAATACACGTTCCAGTTCGGGTATGAAGAAAGCTACGGCTACTTAATCGGCGATTTCGCGCGTGACAAAGACGCGATCCAGGCTGCGCTGTTAGCCGTCGAGGTATGCGCCTTTTATAAAAAGCAGGGCATGTCTCTTTATGACGCGCTGCTGTCCATTTTTAAAGAATACGGTTATTACCGTGAAGGTTTGAAGTCATTGACGTTAAAAGGAAAACAGGGAGCAGAGCAGATTTCCGCTATCCTGACTTCATTCCGAAACGATCCGCCGAAGCAGATGGCCGGAAAACAAATCACACAGGCTGAGGACTATTCAACGGGAAAACGGACTGTATTTGCCGATCATCGTGAAGAAGATATTGATCTTCCGAAGTCAAATGTCCTGAAATATTTCCTTGAAGACGGCTCTTGGTTCTGCCTTCGTCCATCGGGAACGGAGCCGAAAGTGAAGTTCTATTTCGCCGTGAAGGGAACTTCTTTACAAGACAGCGAACAGCGTCTTGCCGCATTATCTGAAGCCGTCATGAAAACGGTGGATGGCATAGTGGAAAATACGAAATAAACAACAACCGCCGGAAGCGACATCCGGCGGTTTTTTTTACGTCTCATCCGAAAGTATGAGGAAAATTCATGCTGAAAACAAAGGAATATACAGAAAAGAATTGATATAATATGGATAATTCTGATTGGCCGGAGTGAGGGAAATTGACGAAAACGACGGTAGAAACGTTAAAAACGTTAAAAGCGATTGCGGAAACCTTAAACCAAAGCCACGATTTAAAGGAAGCGCTTGATAAAGTGCTCCGCGAACTGCTCAGCCTGACCGGGCTGCAGACAGGGTGGATTTTTCTGATTGAGCCGGACGGGTCTTATACGCTCGCCGCATCCGCTTATTTACCGCCGGCTCTCGGTCAGCGGGAAAATGCACTCATGTGCAGCGGGGAATGCTATTGTCTTACCAAATTCAGCAATGGCGGATTGACAAAAGCCGTAAACATAATGAATTGTAAACGGATTGAATTTGCGGAACAGACGACGAACTGCCGCGATACGGAGGGCATTACCCATCATGCGACCGTACCGCTTGAGGACGGCGGCCGGAAGTTCGGTTTATTAAACGTCGCCGCAAGTGAAAAGACATTTTTCAACGAAGAAGAACTGCATCTGCTTGAAGCGGTTGCATTTCAAATCGGAACGGCGATTCAGCGGATGAAATTGGCCGAATTTGAGCAGCAGAACGCCCTGTTGATGGAACGAAGCAGACTTGCGCAAGAGCTGCATGATTCCGTCAATCAGATGCTGTTTTCTGTCAGCTTAACGGCAAAAGCCGCAAAGAGCTTTACAGATGATGATCGACTCCGGCAGATGATTACGTTTATTCAAGAGCTGTCTCAGGATGCGCTAACAGAAATGAGGGCGCTTATTTGGCAGCTGAAGCCGGAAAGTTTGACGAAAGGGCTGTATGCGTCGATCAAAAGCTATGCCGCTCTTATCGGCCTGGAAGCCGTTTGTGAAATGGAGGATGAGCTGGAGCTTACGGATGAACAGGAACACGCGCTTTGGCGGATCGCCCAGGAAGCCTTGAATAACTGTAAAAAGCATGCGGGAACGGACCGGGTTATCATTTCCGCCGTTAAAAAGCCGGATTGCGCTGAGCTTCACATCAGCGACCGTGGAGCGGGCTTCAGCGCTGATGCGCACGCTGTGCTCCCATCGCTCGGCGTGGCCGGCATGAAAGCGCGGGCTGAAGCGATCGGAGGCCGCTTTACACTGCAATCCGAGCTTGGCGCCGGAACGATTGTCTCCGTTCGGCTTCCGTTTCGGGACAGGAGGTCTGATTGATGAAAATTGTGATTGCTGATGATCATCACGTTGTCCGCAAAGGACTGCGCTATTTCTTCGCCACTCAGGAAGACATTGAAGTTGTCGGTGAGGCGTCCACCGGTGCTGAAGCGCTTCAGCAAGCTGAAAAGACGGAGCCGGACATCATTCTGATGGATTTATCAATGCCTGATATGGACGGCATAGAAGCGGCAAAAATTGCGGCTGAACGATTTCCGGACATCAGTATCGTCGTTTTGACGAGCTATTCTGATCAGGAGCATGTCATTCCCGCCCTTAAAGCCGGCGCAAAAGCATATCAGCTGAAAGACGCCCAGCCCGATGACTTAGTGAAAACGCTCCGGGAAGTGTATTCCGGACGTTACCGGCTGTCGGCGGATATTGTGCCTCACGTGCTGACCCATATGGTTCAGGATGATCAGGATAAGGAAAAATATTATCAGCTGACCCCCCGTGAAAAAGATGTTCTTCAAGAAATAGCCAAAGGGAAAAGCAATAAGGAAATTGCGGCGGCACTGTGTATTTCTGAAAAAACAGTGAAGACCCACGTATCCAACCTGCTGTCAAAGCTGAATCTTTCCGATCGGACGCAGGCGGCATTGTATGCGGTAAAATATAATATTTTTGGAAAGGCGGTAAAATTATGAGCATATTAGTGATCAGCGGAACACCGAGAAAAAACGGGCGGACTAGAATTGCCGCTTCTTATATCAGAGATCGGTTTCATACCGATTTTATTGATTTGAGCGAAAGTGAACTGCCGCTTTATAACGGTGAAGAAGAACAGAACGAGCTGCCTTCAGTGCAAGAGTTAAGGCGGCAGGTGAAAAAGTCGGCGGCCGTCGTCTTATTATCTCCCGAGTATCACAGCGGCATGAGCGGCGCTTTAAAAAACGCCATCGATTTTTTAAGCAGCGATCACTGGGCATACAAACCGGTGGCAATCATTGCCGCGGCGGGCGGAGGAAAAGGAGGCATGAACGCGCTGGCGAATATGCGGACGGTCATGCGGGGCGTTTATGCAAATGTCATCCCGAAACAGCTGGTCTTAGACCCGATTCACATTGACATGGAGCGCCGGACCGTATCTGAGGATATAGCGGTCAGCCTGAAAGAGATGATCGAAGAGCTGAATATGTTCACAAACACAAGAAATCCCGGCGTCTGACGCCGGGATTGTTTTTATGTCAGCATGGCTAATTGATCTTCATAAGCGAGCTCTGTCGCATGATCAATATACCCGAGAAGAGAATACAGCTCTTTTTCAAGCACCGCATGATCATATTCGAAATGATACGCGTGCAGAAAGTGCTCAATACGCTTTGATAATAAATCATCTTTTGTACGAACCATCAATATTAACAAATTGTCCCATTGAGATCGGTGTGTGTAATACAAGGCTTTGTCATAATCGGCATGATCCATCTAACGCTTCTCCTTTCAATGAGAAGTTCTCCGTTAGTTTATGCCGCTGAAGCCCGGATGCAACGGGGGAAAAGTTGGTGTCCTTATCACTGCGGCATAGCAATATGAGGGAGACATAAAATAAAACCGCATATCCGTCTCTTCTTTGGACACGCTAAGATTGACAAAAAACGACTCAGGAGAACATAAGATGAAATCCCTTCCATTTGCGCTTGCCCTCTTGTTTTGCGGCATTCTCATTGCCTCGATCTCTGAAAAAGGGCATACAGAACACCTTGATCCATCAGTTGAAAAATGGGAGCAGCTCGCATGGAACCAGCTTGAACGTGAATACAAGGGGGCCGAGCTTACTGATTATTCGTACATGGGCCGTACAAAAGTGAACCGGGAACAGACGAAAGATGTGTTTCGCGTAACGGTGCAAACAACAAAAGAAACGTTTTCATCCCGTGCTGAAGTGTATTTCCATCCCGTAACAAAACACGTGATCAGCATTAATATTTTCAGACTGTAAAAAAAGCTGCACAGCCTAATTGAGGCCGTACAGCTTGTCAGATATCAGAAGAAACGTTTTGCGCCGAGGTAGCGCTGTTTCCAATAGGAATTGTTCATGCTGGAAATAACGACACCCGAATCGTTGGCATTAATAAACTGGCCGTTCCCGAGATAAATACCGACGTGGGAAGGTCCGGCTTTATAAGTTGAGAAAAAGACAAAGTCACCGACCGCCGGCTGGCTGACTGATGTCATCGTATTCCAGTAGCCTGCGGCTGAAAGTCTGGATACAGAAGTGACCTTATTGAGAACGTAATAAATGAAACCGCTGCAGTCAAAGCCTCTCGGCGTTGTCCCGCCCCATACATACGGTACGCCCAGTTGAGCTTTTGCGGCATCGATCATTACATTAATCTTCGCGCTTGTTGAACCTGTGCCGCCTGTGTTGCCGGACTGATTCGGTGTCGTGTTTGTCTGCTGCCCGGTAATCGTCAGCTTTTGTCCGATTTGAAGAACATCTGTTTTCAGATTGTTTTTCTCGCGGATCTGCTGGGCGGTCACATTGAACTTTTGGGCGATAACCCATAAAGAATCCCCGCTTTTCACGGTATATGTAGTGGTTTTCCCTGTATCTCCGGACTGGTTCGGAGTTGACGGTGAAGTCGAAGAGCCGGAAGATGACGTTTTGGTCAGCTTAAGCACTTGTCCGACCCGCAGCATGTCTGACGTCAGTTTGTTGATGCTTCTGATTTGCTGAACCGTCATATTGTATGCGTTTGCGATTTTCCAGAGTGAGTCTCCGCTTTTTACTGTATAAGAGGACGTTTGCGTCTGGTTTTTATTTTGGTTTGAATTGTCTTTTGACGGCGTGTTTCCCGAAGAAGACGTTCCTTTTGTTTTCAGGACTTGGTTTACGTAGATCGTATCCGTTTTTAAGTTGTTTAATACTTTGAGTTCCGCAATGGTCATATTGACGCTGTTTGCGATCTTCCATAGGGAATCACCGAGTTTGACTTTATACGTCCCGGAAGATGATGACTGATTTTTGCTGCTGTTTGAGCTGCTGCCAGGAGCGGTTTTTTTCTGATCGGTGCTTGAGGAAACTTTCCCCGTCACTTGCAGCTTCTGTCCGGCGCGGATTAAGTCGCTTGTCAGACCGTTCAATTTTTTCAGTTCCTGTACGGACATTTTAAAATCAGATGCGATCAGCCACAGCGAGTCTCCGCTTTTCACTGTATAAACGCTTTTAGTCGTGCCGCTGTTCTTTGAAGATGGCTTTTTGCTGCCGGAATCTGATTTGCCGTTAGGAATGTTGAGCGTCTGCCCGATAGAAAGAACGGTGGATTTTAGATGATTCGCTGATGTAATGGCATCCACGCTTGTATTGTAGTTTTGGGCAAGCTTCCATAATGAATCTCCGCTTTTAACCTTAATCGTTTGTGCTTCTGCCGGTGTTACAGCTAACGCAGACCCGACGATCGCAGATGCAGTCAAACCGACCGCTACCTTTTTTTTCATAGTGAATCTCCCTTTTCCTGCGATAATTTTTCTATCCCCATTCGTTGCAGCCGCAAGGTGAGGATATCAGTAATGATAATCTTTATATCGGCACTTGTCTGCAATCGTTTATCATATTAATAGAAATAGTCCTTTTTTCTTATGCCGGCATAAAAAAAGAAGGAATGCGGACATTCCTTCAGCTTCTGAGCAGTCTCATAATCTCCTCTTTGTTTTTGACCAGATCCCTTAACGTATATTTGTCTAAAACGGCCAGGTAAGCTTGCAGGGCTTCATTCAGAAGGTTCTTTAAGTTGCAGGCGGGAGATATAATACAGAGATTTTTTTTGGAGTCAAAGCATTCTACGATGTTAAAGTCGTCTTCTGTATTTCGAACGACTTCTCCAATGTTTATGTCTTCCGGTGTCATTCCTAATCGGATTCCGCCTCCCCGGCCCCGGATCGTTTCGACATATCCGAGCTGTCCGAGGCGGTAAATGACTTTCATGAGGTGGTTTTTAGAGATGGAATAAGTATCTGCGATTTCTTTTATGTTGGAAAGTTCGTCGGAATGTCTGGAAGCCAAAAAAATTAAAACGCGTAAAGAATAATCGGTATAGTTCGTTAATTTCATAGAATGACCTCGAAAAAAGAGATTTTGCTTCTGTTACAGTCTATCATATATGAATTTAAAATGAAAAAAAAGGAATTTGCCCCTTTAACTCAAAAAAAAACGTGCGCTCCTTCTGAGCACACGTTTTTTTCGTTAAGACATCGGCGGCTTACGATCGTCAGCCGATTGATGTTTTTCAATTTTGCGATCCAATTTTGCGAGATAACGGGAGGCGAATTCTTTTCCGCCAAGACCGAATGAAAGTCCGAAGGCAAGCGCGAAACCGCCCAGAATCAGAATAAACGCGGCATTTACGATCGTGTCGGCGACACCGAGCTGATCCAGCGCCATAAAGATTGAAAGAGTGATAATGGTATATTTCGCAAGCGGCGCCAGGAATCTGAATTCCTTTCCGCTCAGCATGCCGGCAAGCAGCCTGCTGACGAGCTGTCCGGCCAAAAGCCCGATTCCGAGAATAAATACAGCGGCCAGAACATTAGGCAGGTAAGCGATAATACCGGTTGCGATAACGACGAGAAATTCGAGATGGACAAGCTGCAGCGCCTCTGCCGTAAAGAGCAGGACGATGATGATCTGAACAATCATTCCGACCGTCTGAGAAAGCGTCAGCTTCGGGGTACCCGCCTGTTCAAAGCCCATTTTACCGAGAAGAGAGTCGAAACCGGCCCGGTGCAAGAGCCCGGATACAATGCTGTTGACCCATTTTCCGATCCAGATGCCGGCGATGATCAGCACAATACCGATGATGATATTAGGGAGCATTGTGAAGACCGTGTGCAGCATGGCTGACGCCGGTTCAGAAATACCCGCCACATCAAGCCGGTCAAGCGCAGAGATGATCACCGGAATGAAAATCAGCACGTAGACAATCGTTCCGATGATTGCCGACAGGCTTGTATCCTTCAGATAAATAGAAAGCCCCATACGTGCGGCAAGCCTTTCCGTGCCGATACTCGCCAGAAAGTTTGTGACGATATCACGGACGAGACGGGCAACAAGCCAGCCGATTAAAACAATCAGCGCCGCGGCGAATAATTTCGGTATAAAGGACAAAACGCTTTGGATCATATTTGTAAACGGCCCTGATACTCCGCTGATTTGGAGAGCGGCCAAGACGCCGGGCAGGAACAAGAGCAAGACGAAGTAAAAAACGATTCGTGAAGCGGCCGTAACGGATCTGCTCATTTCCGCTTCTTCAGACACCATTGTCCATTTTCTGAGCCGGCCGTTTTCAGCGAGTTTCATGCCCGCTTTTTTGACGAGATAGCTGAAAAGCGAAGCGGCCGCCCAGCCCAACAGCAGAATCAGGCCGGCTTTTAAAATGCTCGGCACAGCCGCCGTTATCGCTGACAGCATGCTGACAAAAGGCGAAGCCACGGTTGTCAGATGCAGAATGTTAAAGAATAGAATAAAAACGATGATTAATGCGATAAAATAAATGACTTTACTGATGACTTTTTCTGAGGAATAGCGCGCCGGCTTTTTTTCGGCGAACAGCCTGTCGTCGATTTTTGTTTTTTGCAGGCCTTTGTATACGGCTTTTTCAATGATTTTGGCAATGCCCCAGCCGATAAGCAGGACGAGCAGTGCAATGATCAGATTCGGGAGTTTGCTGAGATACGTCGTAAGCATGTCTGCTGTATTCAAGTAGAATCGCTCCTTTTCTTTTTGGGGTATGGTGTGTGTTTTACCCACTTACATATAAAGCAAACGGGGCGGATGTGCCGAAAGTTTTCAGCCGGAAACCGGTCTGTTATTTCATCTTTTGAGAGGAGGGGTCATACATTATAAATAAGTCCAAGTAGGGGGGATTCGGTTGAACGCGGAGGAGACAAAAGGTTTACAGCGGGCAATTGAGGAAATAACCGACATTGCCAAGGGTTTCGGCCTTGATTTCTACCCGATGAGATATGAAATTTGCCCGGCTGAAATTATTTATACATTCGGTGCGTACGGCATGCCGACGAGATTCAGCCACTGGAGTTTCGGCAAACAATTTCATAAGATGAAACTCCATTATGATCTCGGTTTGAGCAAAATTTATGAACTTGTCATTAATTCCAACCCTTGCTACGCTTTTTTGCTGGACAGCAATTCGCTGATCCAAAATAAATTAATTGTAGCCCATGTTCTTGCCCATTGTGATTTTTTCAAACATAACTGCCGCTTTCAAAATACGAACCGGGACATGGTTGAGAGTATGGCGGCTGCGGCGGAGCGGATTAAGCATTATGAAAGAATGCACGGGATAAAAGAGGTGGAGTCCTTTTTAGATGCCATTCTGGCGATTCAGGAGCATATCGATCCGTCGCTCGTCAGGCCGAAGCTGCTGTGGAGCGTCGATGACGAAGAGGAGGACGAAGAAGAAACCGCGCCATCGCCTTACGATGATTTATGGGGAATGGATAAGCCGAAGCAGGTGAAAAAGAAAAAAGGGAAAAAACCGTTTCCGCCCCGGCCGGAAAAAGATATTCTGCTGTTTATCGAAGAACATTCGCGGGAGCTTGAACCGTGGCAGCGTGACATTTTAACCATGATGAGAGAAGAAATGCTGTATTTCTGGCCGCAGCTGGAAACGAAAATCATGAACGAAGGCTGGGCATCTTATTGGCATCAGCGGATTATCCGCGAGCTTGACCTGACTTCAGATGAAGCCATCGAATTTGCGAAGCTGAACGCAGGCGTCGTTCAGCCGTCAAAAACGGGAATCAACCCGTATTATTTAGGGCTGAAAATTTTTGAAGACATCGAAGAGCGTTATGACAACCCGACAGATGAAATGAAAAAAACAGGAGTAAAGCCCGGTTCCGGACGCGAGAAAATGTTTGAGGTCAGGGAAATTGAATCGGATATATCATTTATCCGCAATTATTTGACGAAAGATCTCGTGATGCGTGAGGATTTGTATTTATTTCAAAAACAGGGCAGGGACTATAAAGTGATCGACAAAGAATGGAAGGCCGTGCGCGACCAGCTCGTGAACATGCGGGTCAACGGGGGATTTCCTTATCTGACCGTCAATGACGGGGATTACCTGAAGAATAATGAGCTTTATATTAAACATTGGTATGAGGGAATTGAGCTTGATCTGAAATATTTGGAGAAAGTGCTGCCGTATCTGTACCAGCTGTGGGGCAGGAGCGTGCACATCGAATCTGTTCTTGAAGACAGAGAAGTGATGTTTTCTTATGACGGCAAAGGAGTGCACCGGAGATATCTGTAAAAGAAGAAAGGATGCGGGGAAACCCCCGCATCCTTTTTTTATTTTCCGTGTTTCAGGATGTGAAAGATCTTTTTGGCCTGGTCCGTGTTGTTTAAAAGCCCCGTAAATGACTCTCTTCCCGGACCGTATGCGTAAACGGGAACTTCTTCGCCCGTATGATCGCCGGTTGTCCAGCCGCTGTTGGTTTTCGCATTAAAGAGCTTAATGATCGCTTTGTAGACGCTCTTGTCAGCATCCTGTTTTGCAGCCGTTTCGATCTGTTTGATTTCAGCTTTTGACCATTTCAGGTCTGTATAACGCGCAAGCACGGAAGATACGGATTTGCCCGCTTTGATTTGGTCAGCCATAAATGCCGGGGTTTTTTTGGCGGCAAGAATCGGTTCAACATGCCAGTTTTTATCGTCATTCGCGCCGATCGTCAATCCGCCGGTGGTATGATCGGCCGTGGCAACGACAAGCGTATGTTTGTCCTTTTTGGCAAATGCGATCGCTGCTTTATACGCTTTTTCAAAATCCTTCATTTCGCTCATTGCGCCGACTATATCATTGTCATGTCCCGCCCAGTCAATTTGGCTGCCTTCGACCATTAAGAAAAACCCTTTTTTATTCTTGTTCAGCCTGTCGATCGCTGCCGTTGTCATGTCTTCTAATGAAGGGACGGCGTTCGAGCGGTCGATTGCTTTGTCGAGTCCGCCATCGGCAAACAGGCCGAGAATCTTCTTGTTACGATCCTTTTTGAGCTCCTGTTTTGATGTCACATAGCTGTATCCCGCTTTTTTGAAATCCTTTGTTACATTGCGGTCTTTACGGATAAAGTTTGATTTGCCGCCTCCGAGGAGCACATCGACTTTCTGTTTTCCGTTGATGCGGTCATCAAAGTAGCTGCTTGCGATGTCATCCATATTTTTTCTGGATTTGTTATGGGCTCCGAATGCCGCGGGGGTGGCGTGGGCAATCTCCGAAGTTGCGACAAGTCCGGTGGATTTCCCTCTTTGTTTCGCTTCTTCGAGGACGGATTTTACCCGCTTTCCTTTTTTATCGACTCCGATCGCCGCGTTATACGTTTTCACGCCTGTGGCCATTGCCGTGCCTGCCGCCGCGGAATCGGTAATATTGGAATCAGGATCGTCAGGGTAAGTCATCATCATACCGGTGAGATTGGGGTCGAATGCCGTCAGTTTCATGCCGTCTGCAGGCTTTCCTTTGTTAATGACCGAACGGTAGGCGTTCATATAGGGAGCGCCCATTCCGTCGCCGACCATGAAGATGACGTTTCTGATCTCGTTTTTGTCAGGCTGTTTTTTTGCCGCAGCCTGTTCGGAGTGCTGAAGCCCCGCGCCCGCAATCAGACCGGCTGTCAGCACGGATACGGCTGCCGCCGGCAGAAGTTTTGATCGAACCTGTTTAAATAGACTCATTCTCACTCGTCCTCCTTTAATCTTGTCTGCATGTCTAATGGTAGGGGATGTTTGTAAAGAGCGCCTGTTCCTCCTGTAAATTTCAGGTGAAACATTGTTAGAAATGTAAATTCCGGTGTAACTTATGTTTTCAAGAAAGAGTGAAAACCATTCACTTTTTTGAAAAAGACGAGGATTTTTTTAACAAGGGGTTATTTGGAAAATAAACTGCTTTGTTTTTCCAAAATACGAGGATCACAGGAAAAAAACATGACAAATTGACTCATTTTTCGTCACGTTTGAAATCAAATTGAAATATTTAATACCCTTAAAAACTTTTTTTAAAAACGAATTAGTAAGAAATTTGTCACGGGAAGTCAAGTCTATTTCTAGTGGAAATTGAACCTTATAATAGGAAACAGATAAAAACTTTAAAAAAGAGACACATAAAATAGATAGAATCATTCGGGGAGGAAAACATGAAAAAGCAACTTGTTACAGCAACAACGGCAGTGGTTTTGGGGACGACTTTGTTTGCGGGCGCGGCATCTGCGCAAACGATTAAGGTAAAAAAAGGCGATACATTATGGGGACTTTCAAATCGGTACGGAACGTCAATTAATTCCATTAAATCTGAGAACAAATTAAAATCGGATATCATTTACATCGGCCAGACGCTTTCGATCAACGGTAAATCATCTTCAGGTTCAAATTCGGGCAGCAAGTCATCATCGTCTACATATAAAGTCGTAAAAGGCGACAGCCTTTGGAAAATTGCGAATAAATATAAAATGACGGTAAACCAATTAAAAAGTTTAAACGGTTTAAAAACGGACCTGATCCGCATCGGACAAGTTCTTAAAGTAAAGGGATCAACTTCCGGTTCAACGTCTTCAGGATCTTCGTCATCAAAGCAGCCTTCATCCAGCCATAATGCTGCACAGACGAGCCTGAATGTAAACAAGCTGATTTCTGATGCGCAATCTTTAATCGGCACGCCGTATGTATGGGGCGGAACAACGACTTCCGGCTTTGACTGCAGCGGATTTATCTGGTACCTGTTAAACAAACAGACGAGTGTCGGCAGAACAAGCACTGCGGGATACTGGAGCTCAATGAAGAGCGTGTCCAGCCCGTCAAGAGGAGACTTCGTCTTCTTTACAACATATCAGGCCGGCCCTTCACACATGGGTGTGTACATCGGAAACAACAAGTTCATCCATGCCGGTTCTGACGGCGTCACAACAAGTGATCTGAATAACAGCTACTGGAAACCTCGCTACCTTGGCGCGAAAAGATTCTAGCAGCGATAGAAACCCGTTCATCAGAACGGGTTTTTTATTTAGACGGGACAGAGCTCCATTTGTTTCACCTAAAATGAAAATGTGATAAAAAATCTAAAAAGGTTTTCTTTTTCTCATTTTCATAGAGGGCGATGGCGTACGCGCCCGCGCTCGGCATCTGGGCGAATTCGCACGGAATTTCAATCATGCTGCCTGCGGCGAGTTCGGCCCGTACCGCTGACAGCGGCAGAAATGAGACACCCAGCCCCTCTTTAATAAATCGTTTCGTAATATGCGTCTGTGTCACCTTCATTGTCCTGACGAAAGGGAACTGTATTCTGACCTGGCGGAGCAAATCATCCCAATAGTCAGGGTGGTTATGGGTCAAAAGCAGATATTGTCCGAACAGGTCTTTCACTTCATCCGCCTTCCCTGTCCCGGGTTTTCGGCCGGGCGGCGCGACGAGGACAACGGGGTCATTGTACAGGGGGCGGCAAGTGAGGGAAGATGATTGCACCTTTAAGCAGCTCAGTCCGATATCGGCTGAGCCGTTTCTGATTTGAGAGGCGATTTCTTCCGATTCGAAAATGGTGACCGTCATTTCGGTTTCTTTATTGTCCTCTGTATAACGCTTCATGACAGACGGGAGAACGGTGTCGGCGATAAGCGGCGAAACAGCGAGTGTCAGCGTGTGCGAGTAGCCCTGGCGCACCCTGTGCAGCTCCGCCATGCTGTTTTCATAGTCTTCCAAAAGCCTCATGGCAAACGGCACGTATGCTTTTCCTTCTTCCGTCAATTGTATTTTCCGGCCGCTTCGCTGAAACAGCTTGCAGCTGATTTCTTTCTCTAATAATTTTATATGAACGGTGACGGTCGGCTGAGATAAAAAAAGCGTTTCCGCCGTTTTTCTGAAATTCTCATATTTTGCCGCGGTGACGAAGGTGTGAAGCCATTTAAAATCCATAGATGCACTCCTCTGATTAAAAGTTTTAATTAATTCCCTTAAAAATATTCATTATTTTTTAAATATTATATTTACTATAATAACAGAAGAGGATAAGGGGGAATGAAATTGATTTATCGTGGATTGAAAGGGATTACTTGTGCAGAAACGGCGATCAGCCACATTGACGGAGAAAAGGGGCATTTAATATATCGCGGCTATGATGCAAAGGATATCGCGCTGCAATTCAGTTTTGAAGAAGCGGCGTATCTCATTTTGAACGGGGCGCTCCCTGATGAGCGGCAATTGCTTGCGTTTCAGGAAGAACTTGCAGCCGAGCGCGGGCTTCCGAAACATTTGATCGGCTTACTGGAAACGCTTCCGGATGAAATGGACGACATGGCGGTGCTGAGAACGGCTGTTTCAGGTTTGGGCACAGATTCATTTACATATCCGCCCAAGCCGGAAGAAGCGATTAAACTGATTGCCGTCACACCGACGATTATTGCGTACAGATACCGCCGTAAACAAGGGAAGGAAGCGTTGTCACCTGAGGCGCGATACGGACACGTTGAAAACTATTTGTATATGCTGACAGGCAGGCAGCCGTCCGCAGCCCAAAAGAAAGCGCTTGAGACGTATATGATTCTGGCGATGGAGCACGGCATGAATGCATCGACTTTTTCAGCGAGAGTCACCGTTTCGACTGAATCGGACTTAGTGTCTGCCGTCACTGCCGCACTGGGTACGATGAAAGGACCGCTGCACGGAGGCGCGCCTTCAGGCGTCACGAAAATGCTTGAAGACATCGGAGAAAAAGAAAATGCAGAAGCGTTTTTGACAGCGAAGCTTATGAGGGGAGAACGCCTGATGGGCTTCGGGCACAGGGTGTACAAAACAAAAGACCCGCGGGCGGAAGCGCTGCGCATAAAGGCTGAAGAAGTGGCGGGAAATGATCCGTCGCTTGACTTGGCGCTTTATGTGGAGAAGGAAGCCATCCGCCTGTTAGAGCAATATAAGCCCGGACGGAAGCTGTATACGAATGTGGAGTTTTACGCAGCGGCTGTGATGCAGGCCATTGATGTCGACAATGATTTATTTACGCCGACCTTTTCAGCAAGCAGAATGGCAGGCTGGTGCGCACACGTGCTTGAACAGTCCGCTGACAACATGATTTACAGGCCGTCTGCCAAATACACCGGCGCTTTTCCCGAAACGGCTCAGCAGCTTTAATCACCGGCATATTTGTCCGTTTAACTCCCTGCACTGCGTGGTATCGTCTCAGTAATACCAATTGCAGGAGTGTGAGAATATGAATCCGATGGACAGACAGACGGAAGGACAAAAGCCGCAGGTGCAAAACCGCCAGCCCGGCATTGAGTCAGACATGGAGCCGAAACCGCTCTTGGAGGACCCGGATGTAAAAGGGTCGGGCAGATTAAAAGGAAAAGTCGCCGTCATCACAGGCGGAGACAGCGGCATCGGCGCAGCGGCGGCGATCGCTTACGCGAAGGAAGGGGCGGATCTTGCCATCCTGTACCTAGACGAACATGCCGATGCCGAGAGAACGAAAAAGCGTGCGGAAGAATACCAGGCCGAATGCCTGTTAATACCGGGAGACGTCGGTGATGAGGCGCATTGTCAGAAGGCGGTCCGGCAAGTCTTAGATCACTACGGAAAAATAGATATTCTCGTTAATAATGCGGCTGAGCAGCATCCGCAAAACGGGATTCTTGATATTACAGCTGAACAGCTGGAGAAGACATTCCGTACAAACATGTTTTCCATGTTTCATATGACAAAAGCCGTGCTGGCTCATCTCAAAAGAGGGAGCGCCATCATTAATACAACGTCTATTACCGCTTATCAGGGAGACACATCATTGATCGACTATTCGTGCACGAAAGGCGGCATCGTTTCCTTTACGCGTTCAATGGCGATGTCATTGGCCGATCAGGGGATCAGAGTAAATGCGGTGGCCCCTGGCCCGATCTGGACCGCCCTGATTCCGGCGACGTTTACTGAAGAAAAGGTGGAAAAGCACGGTTTGGACACTCCGATGGGAAGACCGGGACAGCCTGCGGAACACGCCGGAGCTTACGTGCTTCTGGCTTCAGACGAATCTTCCTATATGACGGGGCAAACCATTCACGTAAATGGCGGCAGATTTATTTCAACATAATACGCAAGTCTTATCCCGCGCTTTTAAAAAGGGCGGGATTTTTATTTGAACGTACATATGAATACGATTTTAAAAAAAATAAAAGTCGCTAGCTGAATCACTAATGTTAATATTTCACAGTGGAAAATCCGCTGAGTTCTGTTTCATGAAAACTAAAAATAATATATAGAATTTTCAAAAAAGTTATTTTCATTTTTATATTTTTCGCTATAATATGATGTAGGAGAAAGGAATGATGTGCTGAAACATTTCATGCGAAAAATAAGAATTTAGTCATTATTGCTATTGTTATCTGAATATTCTAACATATATTGGTTTACAAGGAGTGAAGCAGATGAAGGGGAGCGTATTCAGAAAGAAAAGCATTCAGGACCTGCTTGCCGCAACGGGCGGGGAAAAGTCGCTGAAAAGAGAGTTAGGGGCCTTTGATTTGACCCTTCTGGGGATAGGGGCCATCATCGGAACGGGGATTTTTGTATTAACCGGAACAGGCGCTGTCACGGCGGGGCCGGGGCTGACCGTTTCATTTGTCATCGCCGCTCTTGCGTGTTTATTTGCGGCTCTGTCCTATGCTGAATTTGCTTCAAGCGTCCCGGTTTCCGGTTCCGTCTACACGTTTACTTATGCGACACTGGGTGAACTTCTCGCGTTTATTATCGGATGGGATTTAATCTTGGAATATATGCTCGCCGTCAGCGCGGTTTCGGTCGGATGGTCCGGCTATTTTCAATCATTCTTGGCGGGCTTCGGCATTCATCTTCCGACCGCATTAACGGCCGCGCCGGGGTCAATAAAAGGCACGGTCACATTCTTTAATCTCCCCGCATTTGTTATCGTGCTTGCGATTACATTCCTCCTCTACTTAGGCATTAGGGAATCGAAGCGGGTCAATAATATTATGGTCATTTTGAAGGTTCTGGTTGTTCTATTGTTTATCGCCGTTGCGGCCGTATATGTCAAACCTCACAACTGGCAGCCGTTTATACCGATGGGGTTCGGCGGTGTTTTCAGTGCCGCGGCGCTCGTTTTCTTCTCTTTTATCGGTTTTGACGCCGTCTCTTCCGCCGCTGAAGAAACGAAAAATCCAGCAAAGGATCTGCCGAAAGGAATTATCTTTTCATTAATCGTCTGCACTGTGCTGTATGTGACCGTATCGGCGATTATGACGGGCGTCGTTCCGTTTGCCCGCTTTGAAGGCGTTGACCATCCCGTGTCTCTCGTCCTGCAGATGGCAGGACAGAATTGGGTGGCCGGGATTATTGATATCGGCGCAGTGTTGGGAATGACAACGGTGATGCTCGTCATGCTGTACGGCCAGACGAGGGTGATGTTTGCCATGTCCCGTGACGGTTTAGTGCCGGGGGCGCTTTCAAAAGTCCATCCGAAGCATAAAACGCCGCACGTGGTGACGTGGGTGTTCGGCATCCTGTCAGCATTACTCGGTTCGCTCGTCCCGCTTGATGAACTGGCGAAGCTGGTGAACATCGGCACGCTTGCCGCGTTTGTCCTGATTTCAGTGGCGGTTATCGTATTGAGAAAGAAACAGCCTGATCTGCCGAGGGCTTTTAAATGTCCGGGGGTTCCCTTTATTCCGATATTGTCCATTCTGTTCTGCGTGTTTTTGATTATTAACCTCGGCGCCACCACCATATTCCGTTTCTTTATCTGGCTGATCATCGGTCTGGTGATTTATTTCTTATATTCGAGAAAGCATTCGAAATTAAACGGGGATTTGTAAGGAGCGGCACCCGCCGCTCCTTTTTATTTTTCGGAATAATGAAACATATTGAAATGGGCTTAAGTTATCGCAGTGAATAAGGGATAATATAGGGCGGAAGGGAAGTGGAAAGTCGTGTCTGACCAAAAAAGGGTTCAATGGGCCTCAAAAATAGGATTTATTATGGCCGCTGCCGGTTCGGCGATCGGCCTGGGAGCCATTTGGAAGTTCCCTTACGTAGCGGGTACGAACGGAGGAGGCGCTTTTTTTCTTGTTTTCGTTCTCTTTACCGTGCTTTTAGGCTATCCGCTTTTGCTCGGTGAATTTATTTTCGGAAGACGGAGCCAGACAAATGCGATTGATGCCTACAAACAAGCCGCGCCGAAGTCGGTATGGCACCTCACGGGTTATGTGGGTGTGGCGGCCTGTTTTTTAGTTTTGTCTTTTTACAGTGTTGTCGGCGGGTGGATATTGCTTTATGTGTTAAAAGCCGTTACCGGTTCTTTATCCGGGCTCACTCAGGAGCAGTACGGCACGGTGTTCGGGACGGTCATTGAAAATCCGATCCAGACTCTCGCCGCGCAGCTTGTATTTATGATCATGACGGTAGCGGTCGTCGCAAAAGGCGTGCAGAAAGGGATTGAACGTGTCAGTGCGGTGCTGATGCCGATTTTATTCGTGCTGTTTCTATTGCTTGTGCTGCGATCAGTCACGCTCGATCATGCCGTTGAGGGGATTAAATTTTTATTGGTTCCGCACTTTGAAGATTTGACGCCGGAATCCATCCTATATGCTTTAGGACAGGCGTTTTTTACATTAACGCTCGGTGTTTCGGTCATGGTGACATACAGTTCGTATCTGCCGAAAACCCAAAATCTTCCGGGTTCGGCGGGTTCCATTGTTATGATGAATGTACTCGTTACGCTATTTGCGGGACTGGCCATTTTCCCGGCGGTTTTTTCGTTCGGCTTTAAACCGGATGAAGGGCCTACACTGCTGTTTACCGTGCTGCCGGCTGTGTTTGATCGGCTGCCGTTCGGCTCGCTGTTTTTTATCAGCTTTCTGGCGGTCTTTTTCTTCGCCGCACTGACTTCGGCCTTTTCGATGGTGGAAATTATCGTGGCGACTGTCGGGAAAGGTGATGAAACGAAAAGAAAGAAGCTGTCGTGGACAAGCGGTCTGCTCATTTTCTTAGTCGGAATTCCGTCCTGTTTATCATACGGTGTTCTCGGTGATGTTCATTTGTTCGGAAAAACGTTTTTTGATCTTGCGGATTTCACCGTCAGCAATGTGCTGATTCCGCTCGGCGCTTTATTAATATCAATCTTCGTCCCGCTGAAAATACCGAAGCAGGAGCTGTTTGCCGAGATGAAAAGCGGTTCCGCCATCGGCTATCGTTTCTTTCAGGTGTGGTATTTCCTTTTGAAATATCTCGTGCCGCTGGCTATCATCGTCGTATTGCTGCATTTAATCGGCGTTCTTTCATTTTAAAAAAACAGGCCCCCGTAAAAGGGCCTGTTTTTATGTTTAAAAACCGAATTGCAGATTCGTATCAACCGCAACGATCGTATATACACAGACAATGACGAACAGATTGAGAATGACACCGAGCAGTCCCGGGCCCGTCCGTCCTTTTTTAATAAACAGCTCAATGATGCCGAACGGCACGGCGGCCATCGCAAACGGCAGCATCTGATAAGAATAGAAAGTCACATTGCTGATGATTGCCACGTTCAAAAGCAGCAGCGACAAAATCGCGGTACCGACTGATATCCAGCCGAAAACATTATGCTCTTTAAAAATTCTTACCAATTCCATAATTCCACCTCACCGATGTTTGCTGCTTTTACTGTTTTGTTTTTCAGCAGACGTTCGATTTCTTTTGTCGGCCCCGTCACGACAGAGCCGTATACGTTCATTCCGTGATGTTCAACATAGTCGATTCGGCTGCCAAGATTCATGTCTTTTCGTTTCGATATTGCATGCGCCCATTTTTTATGGCGGGACATAAATTCAAGGGCATTGATAAATTGTTCACGGTCTGTCTGTCCTTGCGTTTCGAAAGAGGACACCATCTTAGAATCTTTCCCGGGAAATCCTAACGGCTCGGCATAAGGACTGTCTTTCAGATTTTTCTCCGTTTCGACCGCATTCCATAAAAACTTCACATCGTATTTTTTAAAAGTTGAATATACTTGAGAAGAAGGGTAGGCCCGGTCATAAGAAAGATAGACCTCCGCCACGCTTCCTTCAGGCAATTTTTTTAATGTCTGACCGGCTTTTTCGATCGTGCGTTCCTTTAAGCCGGAAGGATGGGCGAAATAATGCTTTGCCTGTGCCGCGTCTAGATCATAGTAGTTAACGGCAGGCGATTTGACCGTATCTAAAAACATTTCAATCCGTTCTCCGCCGACGGATTTCGTTTTTGTGCCGATCTGCTTTTGCAGCGGAAATTCCGTATTCATTCCAAACAGCTTCACCTGGCTTTTCAGTCCGGAGGTATCGACGAGGACGTTCGGCATTGTGGTCGCCACCGTCACTGCCGCGGTCTCCATTAATTGATTGCCGGTGCTTTCCTTTCCTCCCAGACCGTAATAGAGGTAGCTTCCCAAAGTGCAAAGCGGCAAAATCATCAAAGTGGAGATGACGGCGAGAACTGAAATCCGCAAATACGATTTGCGTTTTCCGTATGATAAAATGGCCTTCTGTTTTTCCGGGCTGATGCCGACGTCCCATTCCCGGTCGTCCTGCATTTCGCTTTCAATCAACTCCTGATAGACTTCCAGCTTTTCCAGCTCTTCTTCAAAGGCGGCCATTTCCCGGTCGCTCATTTCTCCATTTTTGTATTGGTAAAAACGCTTTTTAAATTCTTCATTCATCATTAACACCTCTATTATAAAGTGCTTTCAGCCGCTGTCTGGCACGAAATAAAACACTTTTAAAATTAGCCTCTGAAATATTCATAATATGGGATGCTTCTTTGTAATTCAGTTCTTTTAAATAATACAGTGTTAAGGCCTCCCGATAATTGTCGGGAAGTTCGGACATATACCCTGTCAGCACTTCCTTGATTTCAATCTGATGAGCCGGGCTTTGAACAGCCGTCTGAAAAAGGCTCCCAATTAAGTCATCGGAAATGGTCACTTCCTTTTTATGTTTTCTGACATAATCTATAAACGCATTTCTCGCCACTTGAAAAAGCCATGGCTTTACTTTGCTGTGGTCGTAGGAGTGAATGTGTATGTATGCCCTCATAAAGGTTTCCTGCAGCAAATCTTCAGCGAGATGCTTGTCTTTTGTCATGGAGAGCAGGAACCGGTAAACATCATTCATATACATTTGGTAAATTTCATCGATCGTCACTGCCTTTTCTCCCCTCTATGTTATACACGCATAAGAAAGGTTTAAAGTTGCACGTTCCATGCAAACGGCTTAAATTCATTTTCACCTCATCAAACACCATTTCTCTATAGTACCCAAAATCCGTCATAAAAGATAGAGATCGGCGGAGGAAAAATATAATTATTAGTACCAGGTAATAAAAAATATTGTTATAATAGAGAGAGAGAGAACACTTTTGATCATTACAACAAAGGAAGTGCGTTATGTATAAGTTTTGTGCAAATGCCATCAAATGCATTCTATCCCTGCGCGGAGGAGTGAAAGTGTACAATAAAGAGAATCTTCCGTCTGATAAAGGATTCGTTATCGCGTGCACGCATGCGGGCTGGGTGGACGTCCTCACGCTCGGTGTCGGGATATTGCCCCATCAGATTCATTATATGGCGAAAAAAGAGCTGTTTCAGAAAAAGTGGATCGGACGTTTTTTGAAGAAGATTCACGCGTTCCCGGTTGACCGTGAAAATCCGGGCCCGAGCAGCATTAAAACGCCGATTAAGCTTCTGAAGGAAGGGAAGATTGTCGGGATTTTTCCGAGCGGTACGAGAACATCAGAAGACGTCCCGCTGAAAAGAGGGGCCGTGACCATCGCCCAAATGGGAAAAGCGCCGCTCGTTCCGGCCGCATATAAAGGGCCGTCTACGGGAAAAGCGCTGTTTAAAAAGGGAAAAATGCGGCTTATCATCGGAGAGCCGATTTTTTTGGAGGACTTTTCCGATCTTGCGCCGAAGGAGAGGCTTGCGGCCATGACAGAAGAGCTGAATGCCAGAATTAAAGAGCTTGAGAAAAAACTTGAACAATTGTAAATGAAAAAAAGCTTGCCGTCTGTATCAGACGCGCAAGCTTTTTTGTTATGCTTCTTTTTGTTCGGCGGTTTCCAGCAGTTCATCAAACGCCAGTTTTTTCACTTCGATATATGCGACGTGGTGGCCGTCAATTTCATTAATGATAAATTCACAGCCTTCTTCGATAATCGAGTCGTATTGTTCGACGTCGTATTTCTGGGTAAGGAACCAGCCGCCGATGGTGTCGACCTCGTCATTTTCCAAATGGATGCCGAGGAGTTCGTTCACTTGATCAATCAGGACCTTGCCGTCAAGCATGTAATGGCCGTCGCCGAGTTTGCGGATTTCGTTGATTTCATCGATATCAAATTCATCACGGATTTCCCCGACGATTTCTTCAATAATGTCTTCAACGGTGACAAGCCCCGCGGTGCCGCCGTATTCATCCGACAGAATCGCCATATGAACCCGTTCCTTCTGCATTTTTACAAGCAGATCGTGAATCGGTGCCGACTCAATCACATGGATGATCGGATTGACAAAATCGGTAATCGGCGAGTCGACTGATACTTCGCCGCTTATGCAGGCGGTCAGCACTTCTTTAATGTTAATAACGCCGATAATATTATCTTTGTCACCCTCTTCGACAGGGTACCGGGTATATTTTTCAATCTGAATGATGTCCATCATTTCAGAAATTTTGATATCATGCGGCAGACTGACGATTTCCGTACGCGGAATCATGATTTCTTTTGCAAGTCTGTCGTCAAATTCAAAGATTTTGTTCACATATTTAAATTCAGACTGGTTGATTTCACCGCTTTTATAGCTTTCCGATAAAATGATGCGCAGCTCTTCTTCAGAGTGGGCAAGCTCATTTTCAGACACCGTCTCCAGACCGAACGTCTTCGTTAAAAGACGGGCGGAGTTGTTCAGAAGCCAGATAAACGGGAACATGATGCGGTAAAACCAAATGAGCGGTTTCGAAAACAGCATTGAAACGGCTTCCGCTTTCTGGATGGCGACTGTTTTCGGCGCCAATTCTCCCACGACCACGTGTAAGAATGTAATGATCGCGTAGGCGAGAATAAATGAAATAATATGTGATAATGAGCTTGGTACGTTTATCTTTGTGAAAAGCGGATGAAGCAAGCGTTCAATCGTTGATTCGCCTAAGACACCAAGACCGATGGAAGTCAATGTTATGCCGAGCTGGCACGCCGATAAATACTCATCTAAATGCGTGGTCACTTTTTTGACACCGATTGCGGCTTTATTTCCTTCTGCTATAAGCTGGTCAACCCGTGAGCCTCTGATTCTGATTATCGCAAACTCAGATGCTACGAAAAATGCCGTCAGCGCGATTAAAACCGCGACTAAAATCAAATTCACAATGTCCAATTAGAACCTTCACTCCTTTTGGGAAGATGAAGGTAACACCTCCTGTTAGTAAGATAATGGTTTAACTTAACAGCAGCATAAATGATTGAAGCACTGCAAGCTTTTCTGGAGCCAGCCTTTTTTTCAGCTGGGCGCGCTCCTCTGGTTCAAGCTTTTCAAACCGATTCAAGATCACGGAGATGTTTTGATTCATGTGATCAATTTCCGATGCCAGATTTCCAATATCGTCAGGCAGGGCTGAAGAGGGAAACTGGTTCTCCAGTCGATCTTTTATATCAGACAGGGCCAATCGCTGCTTTTTACAAGCGACTATAAACTTTAACCGATTAAGTGCAAGTGTATCGTAGTAACGATAGTTCGAACAAGACCTGTCAGGCTTTAAAAGCCCGAGGTTTGTGTAGTAATCCACCGTGCGTTTCGTTACACCGGCAAGCTCTGCTAATTCACTGATGCGATAAGTCTCAGCCCCATCTAAATCCCTCCCCAACCATCACGTTATAGTTATGAGAATAGTTTAATATATGAAGGGGAGTTTGCACAAGTTTATTGTTTTCCGTCTTTCTCCTGAAACGGCGCGGCGGGCTGTCTGAAAAAGCGTTGACTGCGCCAGGTAAATCTTTCATAATCATTGTAAATAGAAACGGAAGAAAAAGACAGAAGGGACAGATGACAGTGGCCGGTTTATCACGGGAAGTGACACAGAATCTGGAGAAAGGTTCATGGATACGCAAACTATTTGATGAAGGCGCGCGGCTGAAAAAAGAGTTCGGCGCCGATAAGGTGTTTGACTTTTCAATAGGAAATCCGGTTGCGGAGCCGCCTGAAACGTTTAAAAAGGCGCTTTGCGAAGCGGCTGAAACAGGGCGGCACGGATACATACAAAACCAGGGGCTACCGGAGGCGAGAGAAAAGGTTGCGCGCTTTTTGTCAGAGCGGTTTCAGACAGAAATTTCCGCCAGGCATACAGTCATGACGGTCGGAGCCGGCGGGGCGCTGAATGTCGCGCTGAAGAGCATTTTAAACCCGGAGGAAGAAGTCATCCTCCTTTCGCCTTATTTTGCGGAATATAAAGCGTATGTTGAAAATTACCGCGGCAGACCCGTCATCTGCCCGCTGACTGACTCATTTGAGATTGATATTGAAGCGGTTAAAGGTGCGATCACCCCCCGTACGAAAGGACTGATCGTTAATACGCCGCATAATCCGACGGGGACTGTGCTCAGCCAGAAAAACCTTAACGAATTGGGCGCCTTATTAAAAGAAGCCGAAGAGCGGAACGGCCAAAGCATATTTATTTTATTTGATGAACCGTACAGCCAGCTGATCTACGGAGAAGAGCAGGCGAATCCGTTTCAGGCGTATCACCGCGTGATTTTAGTCAGTTCGTTCAGTAAAGATCTCGGCATTGCGGGGGAAAGGCTCGGGTATATCGCGGCAGACGCCCAAATGCCTGAGGGCGATCTTCTGACGGATGCGTTCGTTTTCTGCAACCGGACGCTCGGTTTTGTGAACGCTCCGGTCATGATGCAGCGCGCCGTGGCGAAAATGGATGATCTTTCGATTGACGCTGAACCTTACAGAAAGCGGAGAGACCTTATGGTGGACATCCTCACAGAAGCCGGCTTCGAATTTGAAATGCCGAAAGGAGGCTTTTTCGTCTTTCCGAAATCACCGATTGAAGACGAGGTGGCGTTCTGCATGCATGCCGCACAGAAATACAAACTATTGATCGTACCCGGCAGCGGATTTGGAAAAAGCGGCTATTTCCGATTATCTTTCAGCGTGCCTTCAGAACAGATCAGACAGTCGCGCGATATTTTCAAAGCACTGTATCAAGATTTTTCTTCATAGCTTCCAATACATAAAGATGGGAGAACGGACAAATGTCGAGGAGAAATAATGGCACGTCAGACATCAGCATTACAGGAATCGGAGTCTTAACCGCGGTCGGACAAGGCAAGGAGGCGTTTCTCGATGCGCTCATGGAGGGGCGGCACGCCTTTGATGTGATGAAACGGCCCGGCCGGCAGAAAGGCAGTTCGTTTATCGGCGCGGAGCTTAGCGAATTAACGCCGCCGGACGCGCTGTCCAAGCGCTTGTACCGAAGGGCCGCATTATCAGGAAAGACGGCGCTTATCGCTTTATATGAAGCGTGGCATGACGCTCAATTAGACGGCGCTGACCACAGCCGCACCGGTCTGATCATCGGCGGCTCGAATATGACGCAGCGCGAATTGCTGCAGGTCTTTGAGAAAAACGGTGAAACGCCGCAATTTGTAAATCCGACATACGGGCTTTCTTTTATGGATAGTGATTTGTCGGGGCTTTGTACGGAGCAATTCGGGATAAAAGGGCCGGCCTTTACGGTCGGCGGCGCGTCGGCAAGCGGCCAGGCGGCGGTTATTCAGGCTGCTCAAGGAATCAAAGGAGGCCTGTTTGACCGGTGCATCGTGATCGGGGCGCTGGCCGATCTGTCGTACATGGAGTGTCATGCTCTCCGTTCTTTGGGAGCGATGGGCACTGATACATACGCTGAACGGCCTGAAGCCGCCTGCCGCCCGTTTGACCGGCATACGGACGGGTTTATATTCGGAGAGGCGTGCGGGGCGATTGTGCTGGAACGCGCTGAATCTGCCGAACAGAGGGGCGCGCGTTCGTGGGCCGGCTTAAAGGGCTGGGGGATGGCTTCCGATGCAAACCGCAACCCGAATCCTTCAGCAGAGGGCGAAATGACGGTGATCCGCCAGGCGCTGGAGCGGGCCGGTCTTTCAGCAAAAGAGATCGATTACATCAACCCGCACGGCACCGGTTCGCCGATCGGTGATAAGACTGAATGCCGGGCGCTTTCTGAAAGCGGCCTGTCGCACGCGCGGATTAATGCGACAAAATCGATTACCGGACACGGTCTGAGTGCGGCCGGAACGGTGGAAATCATTGCTGCTCTCTTGCAAATGCGGGAAAACAAGCTTCATCCGATCCGAAACTTAACGGAGCCGATTGACGATTCTTTTCAGTGGGTGACCGACGGGCCGAGCATCCATACCGTACACCATGCGTTAAGCTTAAGCATGGGATTCGGGGGGATTAATACGGCGCTTTGTTTAGAAAATCATTTCCGAAGCAGATAACGGCAGCCTTCTTTTTGAAGGCTGTTTTTTATATGATAAAAAAATCTGAAAATGATGAAAGAATGGAGTTGTGATACAATAAACTATACAAATGACAATCATGCTTTGACTTAGGAGGTGGCAGGATGGGGCCCTCTGTGTAGTCAATCACCCATTTCGTTCCTCTCGCTTAAGAAAAAACGATGAAATCAGGAGGTGACGTCCTTATCCTTCAATTCGGGATAAGGTGAAATGGACGATATTGACAGTTTGATTTTAATCGGTGTGCTCATTGCGTTAACCGCATTTTTCGTGGCGAGTGAATTTGCGATCGTCAGAGTGAGAAGATCCAGAATCGATCAGCTCATCTCAGAAGGGAACAGACGGGCGGTGCTCGCAAAGCGTATCATTACGGATCTTGATGAGTATTTATCCGCCTCGCAGCTTGGCATTACACTCACATCCATCGGGCTCGGCGTACTGGGAGAGCCTGCATTTGAGCGGATGCTTCATCCTGTGTTTCAGGGTATGGGGCTGCCGGATTCTGCTGAGCATGTGATTGCTTTTGCTGCGGCGTACGGGCTGATTACGTTTTTACATGTCGTCGTCGGTGAGCTTGCGCCTAAAACGGTTGCGATTCAAAAAGCGGAAAAGCTGACGTTATGGATTGCCGGACCGCTTCGGTTATTTTACGTGTTCATGTTCCCGTTTATTTGGGTGCTGAACGGCTCCGCGAGAATTCTGACCGGTTTGGCCGGATTAAAGCCGGCATCTGAGCATGAAGGCTCCCACTCTGAAGAAGAGTTGCGGATCCTGCTGTCAGAAAGTTTAAAAAACGGAGAAATCAATCCGTCTGAATATACATTTGTGAATAAAATTTTTGATTTTGATAATCGGATCGCCAAGGAAATCATGATCCCGAGAAAAGAAATCGCGGCTGTTTCCACTGATATGGACGTGCCGGAAATGCTTGATATGATGCTGAAAGACAAATATACGCGCTGGCCCGTAACGGACGGGGACAAAGACAGTGTCATCGGCATGATCAATACGAAGCATCTCTTTTCAGATCTGCTGTTTATGACAGAAGATGAAAAAGCGGAAGTATCCATCACGTCTTACGTCCGCCCGGTGATTGAAGTCATCGAGACGATCCCGATACACGACCTGCTGATAAAAATGCAGAGAGAACGGATTCATTTGGCGATATTGTCTGATGAATACGGCGGAACGTCCGGTCTTGTGACGACCGAAGACATCCTTGAAGAAATCGTCGGCGATATCAGAGACGAATTTGATGAAGACGAACAGCCGCAGATTCAAAAGCTGTCCGAACGCCATTATGTGCTGGACGGAAAGGTTCGGATTGATCAGGTGAATCATCTTCTCGGCGCAGGGATTGAAGAGGAAGTCGACACGATCGGCGGTCTTGTGCTGAAACGGAATATTGACATCTGTGCGGGTGAGTCGATACAAATCGGGGGATACACTGCCCTCATATTAGAAATGGACGGCCGGTTTATTAAACAGCTTGAACTCAAAGAAGAACAGGGCCGCCCGGGCGGTCAGGGAACAATAAACCGCCAGCTGCCCGTGCCTGAAACGGTCATGCTTCATAACGCAACCTTGAGCGAAAAATAAGCTCAAGGTTTTTTTAAATGGATATCATAACAAAGCCGCACCAGAACGCCAAAAGGCTTCCGGCTGCTGAAACAGCGATGTAGAGCAGGCTTTCCTTTATGCGGTTGTTCATCATCAGCTGCACGGCTTCAATACTGAACGTGGAAAAAGTCGTAAACGCACCGAAAAAGCCCGTCGCGATGATGATGCCGGCAGAAGGATTATCCAGGCCCAGGCCGGTGAACATGCCGAGGCCGAAGGAGCCGAGCAGGTTGACCGCAGCCATTCCAAGCGGAATCGGAAAACCTTTTGTTCTTTCTGAAATTGCTTTACCCAGCAGAGACCGTAATACCGCTCCGATACCCGCTGCGATAAGCATCAGGACAATCGTCATGGCGTATCATGCCCCCTTCCCGCTGCGTGAAGGGCAATCCGCCGTCCCCAGAAAATGCCCGCGTATGCAAGGGCAATGCCAGAGATTAAAGTCGCGGCAGCATAACAAAAAGCCGCTGCGGGAGACGATTGCAGCAGAAAAATGGTTTCTTTTGCGAAGGTTGACATCGTCGTGAAACCTCCGCAAAAACCGGTTCCTAAAAAGGCGGTCAAAAGAGGGCGTTTAGCCCGAATGATGAAATAACCCGTAATAAGACCGAGTAAAAGGCTTCCCGCCGCGTTTTCGAGGAAAGTGGCCGCCGGGAAAGAACCGCTGTGAATGTGCGCGCTCATTTCAAAGCGGAGCAAAGCGCCAAGCGCGCCTCCGATAAAAATTGCGATGTATTGTTTCATATCAGCCATCCTTAGAAATAAAATCCGGAAAATCAGTTACAATGCCGTCAACTGCCATCATTTGCAGCTTTTGGGCCGTCTTTTGATTTCTGACCGTCCAGGCAAACACTTTCAGGCCGTGTCTGTGAGCGGTGGAAATCAAGAACCGATTCAGGCGGGTATATTTAATATTGACATAATGTACGGCTGATTTGTAGGCGGCCAGCTGGCTTTTGGAAAACATCCCGAAGCTGGGTCTTGCAATAATTGCAGTCGGAACGGACGGATACATGCCGTGAAAGGTCTGAATCGACTTGAGGCTGAATGATTGAACGATAGGGTGGATGGAAAAGGAAAACCTGCTTAACAGCTGGCCGACTGCTTTTTCAAGACCGACTTGAGAAACGTGCCCTTTCAGTTCAATTAAAAATCCGATTTTAGAATGATAACGCTTCAAGACCTCTTCGAGCAGGGGAATCCGCTCTCCTTTAAACTCAGCCCCATACCAGCTGCCGGCGTCCAGAGACTGCAGCTTCTTCAGCGTAAAATCTTTTACAAAACCGGAGCCGTCCGTCGTCCGGTCGACTTTGTCATCATGGATGACGACAATCTGGCCGTCTTTTGTGAGCTGGACGTCAAGCTCAATGAAATCAGCGTTCATTTCGGCAGCGATATCAAATGCCGCAAATGTATTTTCGGGCGCGTAACCGGATGCGCCGCGATGAGCGATGGTATACAAGCTTGTCAGCTCCCCTCATGGGCATTTCTGTTATTATATCAGATTCGTATATGCACAGCGATTCAAACTGGTGAATGTGCGAAACAGTATTTTTTCGGAATAAAGATAGTGCTTTTTTCGGTTTACAATCCGCAGTGATGATTTATAATGGCAAAAAGGAGGCGAGATCATGGGAAAAGGGAGATTGAAAGTGGAAGAAAGAATTAAGGCCGAAACCGATGCTGAAATCCAAAAAGCGACTCTCCTGAAACAGACACAATCAAAGAAGAAATAGTGCCTGACCCTGTTGTATCTGGCTGAAAGATGAACGAATGTGTGAAAACCCCGGCTGTGCTCTGATGCCGGGGTTTTTCAGGCTGCCTAAAGACATTAAAAGAAGCTGATGTCCGAATGTTTTAGTATAATAGATTTTCGACAAAACAAAGGAGCATATGCCATGATGACACAATTTCAGAGCTTTTTTACGCTTGACCATATTTCGCAGATCAGTATCAGCATCGGAATTTTAGCGGCTTTTCTCGTTTTGAGAAAACTGTTTGTCAAATACTTTTTTCAGCTCATTTACAAATTGGCGAACAAGCCGAAAACCGACATATTCAAACAGATTGCCGTAGCGTTTGACAAGCCGGCCAGATGGTTTTTCGTGGCGCTGGGTCTGTTTTTGGCGATTGAGTATTCGCCGTTTTTAGACGGGCAGATGGACATTGTCAAAAAATTGTACCGCTCTCTGATCGTTGCGCTGATCGCCTGGGGGCTTTGCAATCTGACATCGGCGTCTTCGTTTTTATTTCATAAAGTCAATCAGCGTTTTGAACTTGATATGGATGACATTTTGGCGCCGTTTTTATCCAAGGTGCTGCGCTTTGTCATTCTCGCGCTCAGCGTCAGTGTGATCGCGCAGGAATTCAATTATGATGTAAACGGGTTCGTGGCCGGACTCGGACTTGGCGGATTGGCCTTCGCGCTTGCGGCTAAAGATACGATCAGCAATTTTTTCGGCGGCATTATCATCATTACGGAAAAGCCGTTTACGATCGGCGACTGGGTCGAGACGTCATCTGTAACGGGGGGCGTTGAAGATATCACATTCCGAAGCACAAGGTTCCGGACGGCGCAGGGGGCGCTTGTTACCGTGCCCAATTCAACGCTGTCTATGGAAGCCATCACAAACTGGACGAGGATGACGAAGCGCCAGGTCACGTTTTCTGTTCGTGTTTCTTATGCGACGCCGATTGATCGTTTAGAGCGGTGCATCACAAGGCTCAGAGAAATGCTTCGTGAACATGAAGGCGTGCATGATGATACGATTATGGTTAACTTTGACGTGTTTGCGGACAGCTATTATAATCTGTTTTTCAACTTTTACACAAAGACCATCGTCTGGGCGGAAAGCTTGGACGTGCGGCAGGATATCAACCGCCGGATTATTGATATTTTTGCTGAGGAAGGCGTGGAGTTCGCCTATCCGGGCCAGAATGTATTCGTAAAACAGAAGAGCCATGATGATCCGGTTCATGTGAAGGATCATTCCGGAGAAAAAGAACGGGCATAACAGGCGCCGTTCTTTTTTCATGATATGATAAAAAGAAAAGGCGGTGGAAGAGTGGAAGCGTTTATGACATTGATCAATCAGGCGGAACGTATCGTGGTGCTGACGGGAGCGGGAATGAGCACGGAATCCGGCATTCCTGATTTTCGTTCGGCGGGCGGTATATGGACCGAAGACACCTCCAGAATGGAAGCGATGAGCAGGGAATACTTTGAACGCCGTCCGCGTGAATTCTGGCCTAAATTCAAACAGCTCTTTCAGATGAAAATGAGCGGAGGCTATGAGCCGAATGCCGGCCATACGTATTTGGCGGATCTTGAAAAGCGGGGAAAGCAGGTAGACATTTTCACGCAGAATATTGACGGGCTGCATAAGAAAGCGGGAAGCAGCAGTGTCTATGAGCTTCACGGTTCAATTCAGACCGCCGCATGCCCCCGCTGCGGAGCGCGCTACGGGCTTTCTCATCTGCTGAAGGACGAAGTGCCGGAATGTACGGCGGAAATCGGTGATCATGCGGTATGCGGCACCGTATTAAAAACGGATGTCGTGCTGTTCGGCGATCTCGTTCAGCATTTTGAAACCCTTTATGAAAAGCTTGATAAAGCTGATCTTCTTCTTGTGATCGGCACTTCGCTTGAAGTGGCGCCGGCAAGGTTTGTCCCTGAGGATGCGGGCCGGATTCCCGGTTTGAAGCAGGTGATCATTAACCTTGAGCCGACATATTGCGACCATTTATTTGATCTTGTCATCCATGAGAAGATCGGTGAATTTGCAAAACGGATCAGCGCCGCGACATAAAAAAGCCGGATCATATACAGATCCGGCTTTTCTTATTCATGGACGGGAATCATTTGATCCGTCAGAACATCAAAGGAGTAGCCCTGGGCTTTCAGTTTTTGGATCAGGCTAGGCAAAGCGTGCACCGTCGCAGGCAGATCGTGCATTAAAATGACATGCGGCCTGCTCGTATGAACGCTTTCCAAATATGCGAGCTGATTCAATACTTCTGGCACGTACCGTGCGTTTTTGTACTTCCAGTCTTCACTGTCTATCGTCCAGTCCCAGTACACGAATCCGCCTTTTTCGAGATTCTTAATCTGGGCAGCCGTCAATGACGGTTTACTGCCGTAAGGCGTGCGGACAAGATCCGTTTTTACTCCGGTGATTGCCTCGAGCGTATCGCGTCCCTGCTGCATTTCGTTCAGCGGTGATGTCGGTGTTTGATAAAACAGGTGATTATCGTGCGTCACGCCGTGCAGGCCGAGCGCGATTCCTTCCTGCTTCGCTCTTTGCACGGAATGCTTATAGGCTTTCATCCGCGGTTCAAGCATAAAAAAAGTGGCCTTTGCGCCATTTGCCTTCAATACATTCAACAGCTGTTCAGTATATGGAGACGGCCCGTCGTCGAAGGTTAAATATACCGTTTTTTTCCCTGGGTCACGCTCTTTCTGCAAATGTTTCATTAAGACGTCGGGAGAATCATTTTTCAGCCGCAGGCTTTCTGCTTCATCCCGAAGCTGCCCGTTTGCGGTCACGGTGACCTGTTTGTTTTTTGCGGCGGAAGCGGAATATCCCATTATGACGATTACCAGAAGCAGTCCGCACAAAACTGCTAAACTCGTAAGTTTAAAAGCCAATGAAAACAGAGAAGGGGAAGCACCTTCTTTTGTGTTGCGCATAACAATCTCTCCAGTAGCATAAGTTTCTGCATAATGCCGATAACAGCGGAGGCTTGCGAAGTGCCATAAGTTAACAGCATATGTATGTCGAATCAAGTATACAGGAACAAAACTGGAAAAGACATAGAAAAGATGTCGAATAATAAGATTTTAAGAAAAAAATAAACTCCGCAGCCGGCTCGTTCAGTATGATAGAATAGTTGACAATAACAGCTGAGAATGTACATCACGGCAGATAACGATTAGGAGGGTTTACATGAAGACATTAGTAAACGGCCAGTTGATTGATCGTGAAGAAGCGGCAGTTGATATTGAGGACCGCGGATATCAATTCGGTGACGGTGTGTATGAGGTCATCAGAGTGTATAACGGCGCCTTATTCGGTCTGCGTGAGCATATCGTCCGTCTTTTCAGAAGCGCCGCAGAAATCGGCATCACCCTGCCGTTCTCCGCAGAGGACATAGAATGGGATCTGCAAAAGCTCGTACAGGAAAACAAACTCATTGACGGCGGGGTCTATATACAGACGACGAGAGGGAAGGCGCCGCGGAAGCACCAGTATGACGAAGGATTGGAACCGCAGACGACGGCATACACCTTTTCAGTGAAAAAACCGGAAAATGAACAAAAAGCCGGAGCGCAGGCCATAACGGCGGAAGACAAACGCTGGCTGAGGTGTGACATTAAGAGTCTGAATTTACTGTATAATGTGATGATTAAACAAAAAGCCTATGAAGCAGGCGCTTATGAAGCGGTGCTGATAAGGGACGGAGCGGTTACGGAAGGAACCTCTTCCAATGTATACGCCGTCATAAACGGCACTGTCCGGACGCATCCTGCAAATGAGCTGATTTTAAACGGCATTACGCGGATGAAACTGTTAGAGCTGATGAAAGAAAACGGGATTGAGGTGCGGGAGAAGGCTCTTACCGAAGACGAACTCAGGGATGCGGATGAAATTTTCATCTCGTCAACGACGGCTGAATTAATCCCGATCGTAACCCTTGACGGAAAACCGGTCGGAAGCGGCGCGCCGGGACCTGTAGCCAAAACGATTCAGGAGGCTTTTCAGTCGCACATTCAGCAAGAGCTCGGCGTTCAGTCATAAGCTGAAAAAAGGCCGGAACACATCCGGCCTTTTTGCTTCAGTCAGATAAAAAGAGATTCGATATGCTGCACGAGCACACGGGAGATCTTCTCTTTTGAAAGACGCTCAGGTTCAAGCATGGCATGCAGCGCCAATCCGTCGGCGATGGCGTACATTTTCTCCGCTTCGATCTCTTTATCAAGATTCGGTTTCAGAAGCTTATTTTCATCCAGCCAGTCAATCAGGCCGCGGATATATGCCAAGATCCCGTCCTGCTGGGGATGAAACTCTTCTCCCTTATGTCTGGCATAAGCTGTGAAAGCGAACCATACCTCCATTTCAGCCATCGTTTCTTCATCAGTCGGGATGATTTCAAGCATCAGACGCACCGCTTTTTCTTTCGGCGGCAGATCTTTCATGGCAACTTCGTTAATTCTGGCGGCCGCTTTTTCTTTTACGAGTGTCATCGCATACCCTAAAAGCTCATCCTGGGTGGTGAAATAGTGCCTCAGCGCGCCTAAAGAAAGACCCGCTTCCTGGGCGATGTTTCTCACTGTCGCTCCTTCCATTCCCCGCTCCAAAATCGTCCGCCAAGTGGCTTCGGCTATTTGTTTTCTTCTTTTTTCATGATCGATTATTTTAGGCATGGTTCCAGTGTAACAGGAAATATTTTTTCTTGCAATTTTGTAATACAGTTGTATTAAATAAAAAGCAGTGATACAATGCATTTTAGAAAACGATAAGGGGGAACCGGATTGAACGCGATTGCTTGGTTGATTGTCATTTGTGAGGCTGCGTTTTGGGCGGCTGTCATCTTCGGATTGGCGGCGCGCTATATATTCAGGCGGCAAAAGCTCGGAATGTTTTTTTTCGCTCTCATTCCTTTATTGGATGCCGTACTGTTTCTGGCGGCCGCAGCTGATTTATACAGAGGGGCGGCGGCGACTATGGCGCATGCGGTGGCGGCCATTTATATCGGAGTGTCTGTCGCCTTCGGGAAAAGCATGATTCAATGGGCGGATGAGCGGTTCCGCTATTATGTGGTCAAGGAAGGGGCAAAACCGGTCAAACGGTACGGACTGGATTATGCCAAACATTATGCAAAAGGGTGGGGGAGACATGTATTAGCGTTTGTCATCGGCGGCGTTCTTTTAGCCGGAACGGTATTTCTCATTCAGGACGCTTCCCGCACCGAAGCGCTCAGCGTACTGTTAAAGGGCTGGTCTGTCGTATTGTGCATCGATTTTTTGATCATGGCGAGTTTTTTTGTGATGCCGAAAAAAAGAAGAAACAGCCGGGAGCTGTAAAAAAAGCAGCTTTTGATTAAGCTGCTTTACAGAAAGAATTATTTTACGATCAGCACGGGAATATCGGATTTCGATGACAGTTTTTCACTGACGCTTCCGAATAAAAGTTTTTTCAGCCTGTTCTGGTCCCGGCTCCCCATGACGATCAAATCCGCCGATATACGGTCGGCATGCTCGATAATGGCATCAGCGGGATCACCTTCTAAAATGTCGATATCCCCGTCAATCTGGCTGTCGTTCATCAGCATTCTCGCTTCCGCAACGATTTCTTCCGTACGGTCTTCATAAATCATCGGATCAGGGGAGATTCTTTCCGCCTGGAGCGGGTCAGGAACGCTTGCAATCCCGCCGCCGATATACGTTGCCCCGGCTCCCGGCCTCGGGGGATCAACAATCGTCCGGGTATCTTTTGCATTGTGGGAATGTACGACCGTTAAATCCGCGTGAAACGTTTTTGAAAGGTCTATGGCTTTTTGGAGCGCTTTTTTACTATCATCACTTCCGTCAAAAGCTGCTATCAACCGGTCCGCGTGAAACATCGGCCTCATCCTTTCAGTAAAAAAGGTTTGTTTTACAATACCCGTATGGCAGAAATGTAAAACCTGCATTGACAAAAAAAGGATTTGTTTATATGATGAAGGAACAATATAGGGAAAAAGGAGGTATGGATCATGTCAAAACTAAAGCTTGTCAACTCATCTTCAGCTGAATACCGGCGTGACTCCCATACAGCTTCCGTTTTCTGAACATTTGCTTAAAAACGGGGCAGTCGCGCATAAACGGCGGGTCTGTACCTTATTTATAATAATAAGAGGCATGGAGCTGAGGCTTCATGTCTTTTTTTATACAAAAAAATGAAAGAAAGACAGGTGTGATGCATGTGGCGGTATTAGCGAAAACAATGAAAAACAATCCGGAAAAGCTTGAGGGCGGCTGATTGATGAAAGGGGATGACGGTATTTGTTTACTGTATTAAAAAAGCTCGCGTGGTTTTTTAGAGCCTATTGGCTGCGCTATACGACAGCGATTGTTCTGTTATTGATTGTGAATGTCATTGAAATGTTTCCGCCTAAACTTCTTGGTAACGCGATAGACGATATGAAGGCGGGTGTGTTTACAAAAAGCGGGATGCTGTTTTACATATGTGTTTTTCTCGCATTAACGGCAGCCGTCTATTTACTGTCTTATTTTTGGATGTATCAGCTTTTCGGCGGGGCGAATGTCATGGAGAAGATTCTCCGTTCAAAGCTGATGGGAAGGCTTCTTCAAATGTCACCGCCGTTTTACGAGAAATACAGAACGGGCGATTTAATGGCGCGGGGGACAAATGACTTGCAGGCCGTCAGTATGACGACGGGCTTCGGGGTCTTAACGCTCGTTGATTCGACGATGTATATGCTGACGATATTTTTGACAATGGGGCTTCTCATCAGCTGGAAGCTGACATTTGCCGCGATTATTCCGCTGCCGATAATGGCGGCTGCGGTCAGCCTGTACGGAAAAAAGATCCATGAGCGGTTTACGGAAGCGCAGGATGCTTTCGGATCATTAAATGACAAGGTGCTGGAGTCAGTATCCGGCGTCCGGGTCATCCGGGCATTCGTGCAGGAAAAAAATGATGTCAGCCGGTTCGGTGATATGACGGCGGATGTATATGAGAAAAATATGAAAGTGGCGTTTATCGATTCACTTTTTGAACCGACTGTGAAACTTCTCGTCGGCCTCAGCTATCTCATCGGTCTCGGCTACGGCGCTTATCTCGTTTTTCAAAACCGGCTGACGCTGGGAGAGCTGGTATCGTTTAACGTGTACCTCGGAATGATGATCTGGCCGATGTTTGCGATCGGAGAATTAATCAATATCATGCAGCGCGGAAATGCCTCCTTGGATCGTGTCAATGAGACGCTTTCCTATGAGCCTGACGTGACAGGACCCAAGCACCCCGCCGGCATCAAGGAGCCCGGGCGTCTTGCTTTTGAACAAGTGACTTTCACGTATCCGAGCGGAGCTGGACCGGCGGTTTCCGATGTATCTTTTTCCGTAGAAAAAGGGCAGACACTCGGCATCGTCGGGAAGACGGGAAGCGGAAAGACGACGATCATTAAGCAGCTGTTGCGTGAATATCCGCCCGGTGAGGGAGCAATCACGTTTACAGGCGTTCCGATTCAGGAGATTCCGCTTGAGGAGCTCCGCGGGTGGATCGGCTATGTGCCGCAGGATCATATTTTATTTTCAAAGACTGTAAAGGAGAATCTGCTTTACGGCCGGCAGGGTGCAAACGAAGAGGAAATCGGCAGCGCGCTGAAAGATGCGCATTTTGAAAACGATATCGGTATGCTTTCCGACGGGCTTGAGACGCTTGTCGGCGAGAAGGGCGTAGCGCTCTCTGGCGGACAAAAGCAGCGCATCTCAATTGCGAGAGCGCTTTTGACCGATCCGGACATTCTCATATTAGATGATTCGCTTTCTGCCGTAGACGCGAAAACGGAAGCCGCCATCATTGACAGCATCCGTAAAAAACGGCGGCATAAAACAACGATTATCACCACCCACCGGCTCTCGGCAGTTGAACACGCAGATCTCATTCTCGTCATGGATGAAGGCCGGGTGTCTGAAAGAGGCACGCACCGGGAGCTATTGGCGCAGAACGGCTGGTATCGAAAACAATATGAGAGGCAGCAGCTGTCCTCTCTTGAAGAAGGGGGGACGGGCGCATGAAGACCGGGAGAAGATTATGGAATTACGCGCTTCAATATAAGAAGCTGCTGATATGGGCGGTCGTCCTGCTCATCATTGCGGTGGGCACTGAGCTGACCGGCCCGTTTATCGGAAAAAAAATGATTGACGACCACATTCTCGGCATTGAAAAAACATGGGTTAAAGCCTCTGCGGACGATCCGGGCGCCGTCAGGTTCCGGGGGCATGATTATGTCAGGGAGGACCGCCTCAAACCGGGGGCGGACAAAACCGGAGAGGCGCACATTTATCAAGTCGGTGCGGGCTACTATTTTGTTGACCGTCCCGTCAGTTTTGACGGAAACCGTTCGGTGTCTGACGGCCGGCTGACAATATCAAACGGTAAAGAAAGCAGGTCATATCCCGCCATTACGTTATCAAGACAGGAGATTTTTCAATTTTACCGTCCCGAAATAAAAGGATTGCTGACGCTGACCGCCATTTACGCGGGACTGCTCATGTTTTCCGTATGTTTTCATTACGGCCAGCATTATCTGCTGCAGATGGGAGCGAACCGGATCATACAGCGCATGAGGCAGGATGTATTTTCACACATTCAGAAAATGCCGATCCGCTACTTTGATAATCTGCCTGCCGGAAAAGTCGTGGCCCGCATTACGAATGACACAGAAGCGGTCAGGGATTTATATGTAACGGTGCTGTCGACATTTATCACAAGCGGCGTTTATATGCTCGGCATTTTTACGGCGCTGTTTATGCTTGACGTCAGGCTGGCCGCCGTTTGCCTGCTGATTATCCCGATTTTAATGGTCTGGTCGGTTGTGTACCGCAAATACGCATCCGTCTTCAACCAAAAAATCCGTTCCATTAACAGTGACATCAATGCGAAAATGAACGAATCCATTCAAGGAATGCCGATTATTCAGGCGTTCCGCCGAGAGAAGGAAACGATGAAGGAATTTGAAGAATTGAATGAATCTCATTTCCGCTACAAAAACAAAATGCTGTCCTTAAATTCTCTCATGTCCCACAGTCTTGTCAATGTGTTGCGCAATCTGGCGTTTGTCGGGCTGATATGGTATTTCGGAGGCGCGAGTCTGAGTGCGGCCGGTATTGTTTCGATCGGCGTTTTATATGCATTTGTTGATTATTTAAACCGTTTATTCCAGCCGGTTACGGGAATTGTCAACCAATTTTCGAAGCTTGAATTGGCCCGTGTCTCTGCCGCCAGGGTATTCGAGCTTTTACAGGAGGAGGAAACGGAAGAAGAAGGCGCTCCCGCAGACAGAAAGGCGAAAGGAACTGTGGAATTCCGCGATGTTTCTTTTGGATATCGAAAGGGAGAAGAGGTGCTGAAACACATCAGCTTTACAGCTGAAAAAGGGGAGACGGTCGCCCTCGTCGGCCATACGGGGTCCGGCAAAAGCTCCATCCTGAATCTTCTGTTCCGTTTTTATGATGCTCAAAAAGGGGATATTCTGCTGGATGGTCAGAGCATATACGGCATGTCAAGGCAGGAGCTGAGGTCGCATATGGGCATTGTGCTGCAAGACCCGTATCTTTTCTCGGGCACGATCGGCTCCAATGTGACACTCGATGATCAGCGTATTTCTTTGGAGCAGGCGGAAGAAGCGCTTCGCCAAGTCGGCGCCGCAAGTCTTCTGCAATCCCTGCCGAAGGGCATCAGAGAGCCCGTCACTGAAAAAGGCGGCACACTGTCCTCAGGCCAGCGTCAGCTGATTTCTTTTGCAAGAGCGCTTGTGTTTGATCCGGCCATTTTAATTTTGGATGAGGCGACGGCGCACATTGACACCGAAACAGAAGCAGTCATTCAAAAAGCGCTGCAAGTCGTTCAAGAAGGGCGTACGACATTTATTATCGCCCATCGGCTTTCCACGATCAGACACGCAGACCAGATTCTCGTGCTGGAAAAGGGCCGCATCATTGAAAAGGGAAGCCATGACGAATTAATGGCGCAAAAGGGGCAGTACCATCAAATGTATGAATTGCAGAAAGGAACGGCGAAGTCCGCGGTGTAATCGGAAAGGGTGAATCTAAAGATTCGCCCTTTTTTTCATTCAGTAAGCCAGTCCCACCCGTTTTCTGACAAACTGCGGGCTGATCAGCTCACGGTACAGAAAATGCGCCGTGTCTCCGACGGTGATTTTAGCGCCGTCTTCAGGAAGGCGATCCTGTTCGAACCGGTAAACTCCGGCAGCATCTCCGTCAGGAAGGTAGGTGGGACAGATGATCGTCCAGTCAAGATCCTCTGCCAGCAGCATCTCGTATACGCGGGCGTGTTCTTTTGCGGCTCTTGTTGATTTTCGTTTTGATTCTGCCGATTCAAAACGGTATTGATCAGGCATAAGCCGTGATTGAAGGATACCTGCGGTGCCGATCGTAATCAGACGCTGAACATGATGTCGTTTCATGCCGTCTATGATATGGGTCATAGCGGCTGAAAGGGTATCGTCACCGTCCGTGCCGAGACAGCTCACGACTGTGTCCGCTTTGGAAATCAATCGGCTTACATCTTCCCGCCGCCTCGCATTCCCTGTTATGATTTGTTTTTCAGGAATGGGAAGGACTGTTCCGGCTGATCTGACAAGAGCGAATATCTCCATGTGTCCATGTTTCTGCGCTTCTTTTATAAAAGCCTGTCCGACTCTTCCCGTTGCTCCGAGTAAAGCGATGTTCATGTGAAAAACCTCCTCGCCGCTCATTATATCATTCAAAGCAGCGGGGAAAAGAATACCTGTGAATAAACGGGAAATGGTGGGCAACATATTCATTGACCAAAGAAACACTTACGAACTGAAACAGCTCCCAATTGACTGAGGCAATGAATGACATGTTTTCGCTCCTTTTTTCCTAGGGTATGTGGAATAGGAAAAAAGGGTGACGGCATAAAAGAAGACGCGGTATCCCGCGCCTTCTGTAAGCCATTTATTGAGTTATTGTATGCCTTGGCCGCCCATGTTCTGCTGTGCGAAAGATACTAAACGTTTCGTGATTTCTCCTCCGACAGAACCGTTTGCACGAGAAGTTGTTTCTCCGCCAAGGTTTACGCCGAACTCAGAAGCAATTTCGTATTTCATTTGGTCGATTGCTTGAGCAGCGCCGGGTACTACTAGTTGGTTTGAAGAGTTGTTGTTTGCCATTTGTATGATCTCCTTTATAAAGTAGTATGGTTGGGTTTGCTGGAATTGCACCAGCCGATGATTTTCGGAATGAAAACCATTGCCAGCTCGGCTTCACCCAATGCTGTTTGCCGCTTTGTACTACGTATTATGGTGAATCAAACGGCATCTCATTCGGAAAAGGGTGTGGTAAATAGCGGAAGGAAAAAGAAAAGCCCAGCCTGGTGCGGCTGAGCTTTTAGCTTTCAGTCATATATGTGATAAAGCATTAATTCATGCAGCTCTTTTACGAGAGCCGGCTCTTCTTTTCCCGGATGTGTGTGTCCCCATTCAATGTCTCCGGACTTATGGTAAATCCCTTCGTAATGCGTACCCTGCCAGTAAAATGAAATCCGCCATCCGGGCAGTTTCTCTTTTTTGAATAACGGTTTCCAGCTGAAGTGCGAAATCATGACGTTCACGCTCCTTATGGGAAATGTTGATCTTGTTCATTGTAGCTCATCGTTCATTGCCTGTCCCGGGTAAACCAAAAAAAAGACAGCCTCACCGCCAAAGTTTTTCCGGGGCGGTGATGGACCGTTCTGATAAATAAGACGCGTATTCAAAATTTCTCCGTTTTGTCAGGTAATCGACCGATCTCAGCTTCGGATGGGAAAAAATGCTGCGCCCGGGGCGGGAATTGGCTTCAAACATCCAAACTTTCCCTGAATGATCGACGCCGAGGTCAAAACCGATTTCGCCGATAAAACCTTCAATGTGCTCATTTAACACGCGGCTGACCGCCAAGGCGGCTTTTGAAAGTTTCCGCATCATGCCGACTCTCTCGCGCGGATCGCCGTATAATTCAGCTAACGTTCTGACTTCTCCGCCGGTTGCCAGATGCGTCGTGATGCTGTTTTCACCGGAAATTTTTGCCGCAATGGCCGTCACTGTCCATTTCCCCTCGGCGTTTTTATTCGTGTGCACCCTGAAATCGACGGGGCGCCCATCCAGCCGGATCAGGTCAATGCCTTGCTGAATTAAAAATGCGGACGGATCATTGTTTTCTTTAAATGATGTCATGAAGGATGCCGCATCTGAATACTCTGCCGTCACCACCGTTTTTTCCTCATTCGTGTGTTTAACAGATAAGCCGGCATCTGTTTTATCCACCTTGTAAATCCCCGTTCCGAGTGCGCCGTCTGCAGGTTTGATATAGACGGTGTCAAACGTGCTGCATAACGTTTCTAACGCTTCCGCATTCGGGTGCAGGACAGATTTTGGCAGAAGTGAAGCGGTGAGACTGTTTTTTTCCAGAAGCTTATGAATGTCCCATTTATTAAAGAATTGCGGATTAAACCACGGAATCTGATAGTCATTCATCAGCCTCTGTTTTGTCTGCTGTAAAAGCGGAACTTCTTCCGTTTTTCGGCTCGGGAGTCTGTCATATACGACATTCGGAAGCGGGACGGCCGTCCGTTTCCAGCTGTTTTCTTTATAAATCAGCGCTTGGACGGTGCCTTCTTCCCAGTTGATCTGATGAGCACCGAAAACGAAACAATATCCGTTCGCCTGTTCATGAAGAGAGAGCATCTTGGAAAAGAAGTCTGTGCGGTCTCTTAACGGGCGGGTCGGCGATGATGTGAACCCGGCTGTGAAAACGCCGATCAGCGGACCGATGTGCACCGTCTGGCCGTGTATGAGAAAATCAGCCCGGCTTTTATGCGGTATCAACAGCTCCTCAAACAAATCTTCAGAAAGGAGCGCGCTTTTTTCAAGTGATTGAGAAAAGGCTACACGGCATTTGACAACCTTGGTCCCGAAGGCAGCGGATAAAAGCCCTTCCCGTTTCATGGAGGAGGGGAGAAACAGCGTATTTTTGCTTTTTTTATCGATGCCGACAATCATCCCTTTATGATTCACGCGGTAATACTCCTTTCCGGCTTTCCTGTGACTGAAGTTCGCGGAAGCGTCTTAGCGGACTCGTATACAAATCCTCTTTCGCCTCCGGAGCCACGCTTAAAATAGCTTTCCGTCCCGGCTTTGAGTTGACATCCAAAAGCCAGATGCGTCCGTCTTTGGCATAACAAATATCGAGCCCCAGCTCAAACAGCGGCCCGAACCGTTCGTCAAGGAAATAAGGGACGGATTGGGTGATCGAAAAGACATCATCCAATAAAACGGCCTGCTGCTTTCTCGGAATTTCCTCAAACCATGTGTCAAACTTAATCGGTTCTGATCCTCCGGGGAAATGAGATAAAAGACCGTTCTGATAACCCCTTCTGACCGCTTTTCCGACCGTTTCCCAAACGCCTGACTCAGTTTTGCGCATGAAAATACGGATGTCGCACGGATGCCGCTCTTTATCCTTGATATTTAAGTAGGATTGAAGCAAATAGCGGTGCTGCAGCACTTTTTTGCACCAGGACTTAAAAGACACGTGATTGGAAAATGATTTTGTTTGTTTGTTTTTTCCGATATAGTAAGTGGCCGTAATTGATTTTTTGCCTGTTTCAAGCAGGATGATGCCTCTGCCTCCCGCGCCGAAAGCGGGCTTAAGTATACATGCTTTTTCCTTGGCTAAGTATGATTGCACCTGTTCATAGCGGCTGACTTCGGCGGTTTCAGGAATATAGGGACTGATCAGATGATGTTTTTGGAGCGCATCCGTGACCGTCCATTTATCAGGAAGCCCCCGGCCGATAAATTCCGTTTTCCGATATTTTTTCAGCCATTCGACGATCGGTTTGGCTTTTTGCGCTTCAGCGGATTTTCCGTAAAAACAGCGGTCGTAAATATATTCGGGAATATCGATTTCCGTTTCGTTCCACTTTCCGCTTTGCGGGTGATAGACGAGCGCTTTTACGCGCAAAGAATCCGGAAATATATCAAACGGTGTAAAGCGGGCTAAGCGCACATTATATTGAGGCGCTCTTTCAGCCAATTCCCCGGCGTAATCTTCTTCGTGCCGGCGGGATACAGACATAAAACCGAGTGTTGTCATATTATTACTCCCCCTTTATTCAAAAAGCCGCTGATGGAACGGCCCTTCCATCCAATAAATATGCTAAGGCGCATCATAAAAGATGATCTACTGTAAAGAGTACGAAACAGCATCTTGCCTTATTCCTCACAAACAACAATTCAGGTTCTTCATTTGCCCGCATGCACGCCAGCCTCTATAATACGAATAGATATATCATCAAGAAAATAGAACATTAGATGGAGGCAGAAGAAAAGGAATGGGCATAGCAGGAACGTTTCTATTTATGATTGTGATCGGAGCCGCGATCGGCGCGGTGACGAATCATCTTGCCATTCAGATGTTATTTCGTCCGTACCGGCCGTATTACCTGTTCGGAAAACGGGTTCCGTTTACGCCGGGGCTGATCCCGAAAAGACGGGATGAATTGGCAAAACAAATGGGGCTCATGGTGACGAACCACCTTTTAACCCCGGAAGGAATAAAAAAACGGCTTTTATCAGATACCGTTAAAAACCAGGCGCTTCTTTTCGCCGAACAATTCACACAAAAAATGGCCGCTTCCGAGATGACGGTGCACGAAGCTTTGGCCGCCGCGGGCATCCGGAATCCGCAGGAAAAGACGGATGCCTGGATTGACCGTTTTACCGATGAAAAGCTTTCGGAACTGTACCGGAAATATGAGCACCGCGCCATAAAAGACTGGCTTCCTGATGAGCTGCAGGAAAAGCTGGATGCAAAAGTCCCGATGGCCGCAGATTATATTCTGAAGCGGAGCATTGATTATTTTGAGAGCGAAGAAGGGAAAGACAGGCTCGGAAATATGATTGACGACTTTTTGAATTCCCGGGGGATGCTCGGCGGCATGGTGCAGATGTTCCTCGGCAATTCAAGCTTGGCAGACCGTGTGCTGCCTGAGCTGTTAAAGTTTTTGCGCAATGAGGAAACGAAAAAGCTTCTGGCTGATCTGCTTTCTCAAGAATGGGGCAAGCTCAAATCTTATACACTTTATGAGGCCGATGAAAAGTGGAATGCGAAAGATCTGCTGTTCAGCATGAAAAAGCGGGCTTTGGCCGCACTTCAAACCGCGCCCTTTTTCGAATGCCGGCTCGGTGACATCATCTCCCGTTATGAAGGGGAGATTACGGGGACGTACGCGCCGAAGCTGCTTGATGCGGCACTCGGCGGTATTGCCGCTCATTTGGAGGATGTGCTGAAACGGCTGCGTCTTGAGGAAGTGGTCAAAGAGCAGGTTGATCAGTTTCCCGTTGAACGGCTGGAGGAAATGGTGCTGTCGATTTCCAAGAGAGAATTTAAGATGATAACGTATTTAGGCGGTTTGCTCGGCGGGATAATCGGAGCAATTCAGGCTTTGTTTGTCATTCTTTTCTAAGGAAAACATACGCCGATGATGAAAGTCGCTCCGCAGTCTGTTATAGTGGAGTGGTATGTCCGAAAGGAAGAAAGGAGCGGTTACTATGGCAGTTCATTTTTATGATGCAGCATATGATCTTGAAAAAGCTTTGCGAAACAGTGATGAATACAGCCGTCTGAGAGGGCTTTATGATCAAGTAAACGCAGATGAATCCGCAAAACGCATGTTTGATAACTTCCGCAATGTACAGCTGCAGCTTCAGCAGAAACAGATGTCAGGTGAAGAAATCACTCAGGAAGAGGTAGAGCAGGCACAAAAAACGGTTGCTCTCGTACAGCAGCATGAATTGATTTCTCAGCTGATGGAAGCGGAACAGCGCATGAGCATGCTGATCGGCGAGTTAAACAAAATCATTATGAAACCTCTTGAAGAGCTTTACGGCAGCCCGGAATAAGCTCCAAACCCCTCCATCTATGAAATGGAGGGGTTTTTTTATTCAACAGAAAAATCAAGCGAACCTTTTACCGTACCGTTAATGATGACAGACAGAGTGTGAATTCCCCGATAATGCTTGCGGGTGGTTAAATCTTTAAGGGAATGATGTTTGCTGAAGGTTTTTACGTCCCCGTTATCCATGGCGGACTCCGACATCTTAAACACCTTGCGGCTGCGGTGCCCCCTTTTCTTTACAAAATCAATCGCGTATTCAACCCTGACTTTTTGCCGGGCGGATGAGCGGATCTGAAAAGAAAAATGTATGCTTGTTCCGATGGCGGCCGTTTCCGAATTCAGTGTAAAACGTTCCAATGAAATCCGGGAGGCGTCTTCAAACCCGAAAACCGCAAGCGCCTGTTTGTCTCCTCTTTTTAACAGTGTCCTGCAGGCGTGTTTCAAAATCCAGTCCGTGTGCGGACAGCTTCCGAACCGCTCGGCTGCGATCTGTACCAGAAGATCCGGATGTGTTTTGGAGATGTCATTCAGGTTATTCGCCACGCTTTTTCTGACATATAACGAGTCATCCTGCATCAAGCGGTCCAGAACAGGGAGAATCGGAGAAGGATCGTCAAGAAGAGCCGGAATGGAGATTCCCCATGGCAGGCGCGGTCTTGAGCCTTCGCTGGCAAGCCTTCTGACATGTTCGTCCGGATGCTCCGTCCAGGAAAGGAACTCTTTGAACATCCGCTCCCGATCAAGCCTGATATACGGGCGGACCGCAAATTCGGAAGTGGAAAAACGAGTGAAATACTGAAGCGCCTTCATGGATTCGTCCCAGTGATCCGTTCCGTACTGTTGGACATAATCGGGAAAAATAATCCCGGCGAGCCCTGAGAAGCGGGGAGCTGTCTCATATAAGACGTCAAGCGCCCGTATGTAATCCTTCGGCAGTGTTTCATATAAAGAGTCTGTGATCCGGCGCATCCGCTGTTTTAACGTCAGTCCGGGCCAATCTTCCTGAAATATCAGCGCCCGGCACTTGTCCCGCTCAAAAGCCGGATACGCCGATTTGATTCTGTTGAGCAGTGCTTCTGCAAATTCTTCGTTATAAATATCTTTTAATAGAGACATGACAGTCACCGCTTTTTTTCTTTTATTATATGCGAATGTATGTTCTCTTTCAACTTTATCATACATTCAGCACAGATATTTTCTCTGATTTTTTTAGTTAAAAAAACCCTTGTTTTTTAACAATATAATTGAGATAATAACTCTGAAAGCGCCTACACTTACAGATGATCTAAGGATACGGTCGCCTATACTGCCTGGTATGTTAAGGGGTAGCAACAGAGAGTAAGTGAAACGAGCGCATCAACGGTCAAATAAGGGGTTCCTGATATATTTCGTAAATGGAAATACACATTGGGGAGAAGGCAGCAAATCGATCGTATCCCAACAAAACGACAGTTCAAAGTCTGCTTGAGGCAGGCTTTTTTGCTGCGGAGAAAAGGTTGTTCTAAACAAAGAGACAGGGTCATATCCTAATGACAAGTACAGTCATCAAGGAGGGGGACTTCTCTGTGTCAAAACAAATGCTGGCGTTAAATATAGACGGAGCGCTTCTTCGCTCCAACGGCAAACTTCATCAGACGACAAAGGATGCCATCGAATACGTCAAGAAAAAAGGAATTTACGTCACACTGGTCACAAACCGCCATTTTCGCTCCGCTCAAAAAGTGGCGAAAATATTAAAGCTGAATGCAAAATTGATTACCCACAGCGGCGCATACATTTCTGAAAAAATAGATGAGCCGTTTTTTGAAAAGAAAATATCAGAAGATCACACGTTTAATATTGTCCAGGTGCTGGAAAGCTATCCATGCAATATCCGGCTTCTTCACGAAAAATATTCGATCGGAAACAAGAAGAAAGTGAACTCCAATCTGGTCGGGAAAACAATGATTCATCCGTCTGACCCGATTTTTTATCCGGTGCAGTTTGTCGAATCATTAAGTGACCTGCTCCTTGATGAGCCGGTTTCAGCGCCCGTCATTGAAGTGCATGCCGAAGATGGCCTGCAGGCTGATATAACGGATACGATAATGAAAGCATTCCCGGCCGTCGATGTGATCCGCGTCAACGGAGAAAAACTGAACATCGTGCCTAAAGGGGTTTCAAAAGAAAGCGGACTTTCGATGGTCGCCGCTGAACTCGGGCTTTCAATGGAAGAGGTTGTGGCTATCGGCCATCAGGAAGATGATCTGCCGATGATCGAGCTGGCCGGTCTCGGCGTCGCGATGGGGAATGCTTCAAATGAATTAAAAAGAAAAGCGGACTGGGTGACAAGGTCAAATGATGAACAGGGAGTCGCCTATATGATTAAGGAATATTTCCGCATGCAGCACCGCAAAGGCTTTCTCGATAAGTTCCATATGAAACGGCCGTAATCAAGAGCCGCAGACGCGAAACGCCGGTCTGCGGCTTTTTCGCGGATTGATTTTAGCCTGTTCTTTCTGTACACTAAAGAAAGTTTTGAATCTGAAAAATAAGGTGATCACATTGCAAATAAAAATAGACGGCATCACGGATGACAGGCTGCATCGTCCGCTGCAAAACATCGCGAATTTATTTTTTGAAGAGTGTGTTCTTGCGTACGGCGAAACGGAGGAACCCTCTGATCTCGTCATCTCACTTGCCATTTCTCAAGATGCAGACAGCGTGTCGGTATCCGGAGAAATCAAAGGAACCGGCGAAAAGGAACATCATACGAAACCGCTTCTTGCCGGATGGAGCGAAAAAGAAGTATTTAAACAGGTGAAAAACACGCTGTCATACGTCTACTTAAATCTTCTTCAATCGCATACGGGCATGACACAAAAATGGGGAATCTTAACCGGCATCAGGCCTACTAAACTTCTTCATAAAAAGCTGCAGAGCGGCCTGACAAAAGAAGAGGCGCACGCCGATCTGAAAAAAGATTATCTGATCCATGATGAAAAAATCAATCTGATGCAGGAGATTGTCGACCGCCAGCTCGCGGCGGTTCCCGATCTGTACCGGGTCAAAGATGAAGTCAGCATATATATCGGCATCCCGTTCTGCCCGACGAAATGCGCCTACTGCACGTTTCCGGCTTATGCCATTCAAGGACAGGCGGGAAGAGTCGGCTCCTTTTTATGGGGGCTTCACTATGAAATGCAGAAAATCGGAGAATGGCTGAAGCGGCATGATATCAAAGTGACGACCATTTATTTCGGCGGCGGCACGCCGACAAGCATTACCGCTGAAGAAATGGATCTTTTATATGAAGAAATGGTCCGCTCTTTCCCGGATGTCGCGAATATCAGGGAGATTACCGTTGAAGCGGGCCGACCCGACACGATTACGGAGGAGAAGCTGGCCGTTTTAAATAAGTATAAGATTGACAGAATCAGCATCAACCCGCAATCTTATGAAAACGAAACGCTTAAGGCCATCGGCAGACACCATACAGTTGAAGAAACCATCGAAAAATACCATCTTTCCCGCAAACACGGCATGAATAACATTAACATGGACCTGATCATCGGCCTGCCGGGAGAAGGGACGGCTGAGTTCAGGCACAGTCTTGAGGAAACGGAAAAGCTGATGCCTGAATCTTTGACCGTTCATACGCTTTCTTTTAAACGGGCGTCAGAAATGACGAGAAACAAGCATAAGTATAAGGTTGCCGACAGACAGGAAGTGTCCCGCATGATGGATGACGCCGTCCGCTGGACAAAAGAGCACGGCTATACGCCGTACTACTTGTACCGGCAGAAAAACATTCTCGGAAACCTTGAAAATGTCGGCTACTCCTTCCCTGGTCAGGAAAGCATCTACAACATTATGATTATGGAAGAAGTGCAGACGATTATCGGCATCGGCTGCGGCGCGGCAAGCAAATTCATTCATCCGGAAACCGGAAAAATCACGCACTTCGCCAATCCGAAAGATCCGAAATCATATAATGACCGATTCGAGCATTATACAGAAGAGAAAATCAAATACTTAGATGAGATGTTCGTCAAATCTGCATTATAATATCAAAAACGGCACGGAATCAGCGTGCCGTTTTTTTTATGTTTAACCGTCTGCAAAAACGGGAAAAGACCATCAGACTGTTATTCGTAAGAGGTGTAATTATGTATGATGTCATAGGAGCGGGAATCGGGCCGTTTAATTTAGGGCTTGCCGCATTATTAGAGGATATACCCGGAACAGACGCTCTTTTTTTCGATAAAAAGAAAGAATTTGCGTGGCATCCCGGTCTATTAATTAAAGGGACGGATTTACAGGTGGCGTTTCTGGCGGACCTGGTCACGCTCGCCGATCCGAAAAGCCGCTACACGTTTTTAAACTTTCTCCATGAACATGACCGGCTGTACCGGTTTTATACGTTTAATGAATTTGATATTCCGAGACGGGAATTTAACGACTATTTGAGCTGGGCGGCTTCAGAAATCAAATCATGCCGTTTCGGCTCAGAGGTAATCGGCGTGAAAAATGCCGGCGGACATTATGACGTCAGCGTCAAGAACATTGAGGACGGAAGCATCAGTGTCTATCAAACGAAGCATTTCGTCATGGGGACGGGGTCTGAACCGCTTATTCCCGCAGAGATTGCTGGCGAAGCGCTTCAGGACACGATGGTCAGCACGGAATATTTGTTTCGGAAAGACGAGCTCGCCGGCGCCGAATCAATTACAGTGGTCGGCTCCGGACAGAGCGCCGCGGAGATCTTTTCTGACTTATTGCACGATGAACAATACCGCCGCAGCCGGCTGCAATGGGTGACACGCTCCGCCGGATTTCGAGAATTGGAAACCGCCAAGCTCGGGCAGGAAATGTTTACACCTGATTATGTGGAATATTTTAACCGCCTGCCTTTTAAAGAACGGCTGAACACGCTCCCTGAGCTGGACGGACTGCGCCACGGCATTGATTCTGACACACTTGCCGCCATTTACGATGCCCTGTATCACAGATCGATCAGCGGAGGTTCGCCTGACGTGTATATTCAGCCGATGGCGGAGCTTGAAAAAATTGAAAAGCAAAACGGGCGCTGCGTACTGAGCTTTCATCAATGGCAGATGGATGAAACCTTTACGGCCGATTCAGAAAAAGTGATATTGGCGACCGGCTTTAAACCTCATATTCCGGAATGGTTTACGGCAATTGCCCCCGATATCGAATGGGAGGATGAGAAACGGTTTAAAGTGACGGCCGATTCCCGTCTTGTCTTTAAGGACGACAGGAGGCATCATTTTTTCACATTAACGAATCTTGATCATGCTCACGGAACGGGCGCTACGAATTTGAAGCTGTCTGTTTACAGAAACCAAAAAATCATCAATACCATTCTGGGGAAAGAGCATTTCTCCATTAATAAAAAAACGGCTTTTCAGCAATTTCTTCCCGCTCAAAAAAACTGACCCCTTATGAAGAGGTCAGTTTTTTTATGATTTCTGCGGTTTCTTTTCAGGCGTCTTCCATTTGAACACGCTGTTCAACAGGAGATATATCCGCTTCGATTCTTTCGTGAGCAAAGGGCCGAAGATGGCCAGTATCAAAACATATAAGGCGGCGAAAGGTTTAAGTGAAGCGGACAGGCCGCCGGCGATGCCGAGATTTGCGACGATAATGGAGAATTCGCCGCGTGACACAATGGTCAGCCCGATATTAGACGATGCTTTATGAGAAAGCCCCGCCCGGCGTCCGGCGATCATGCCGGCGATAAAGTTTCCGGCAATCGTCAGCAGAACGGCGCCGAGGGCAAGCCATACCGCATCTCCGAGTGAAAACGGATCAATGCTGAGACCGAAGCTGAAGAAAAACATGGCCCCGAAAAAGTCACGGAACGGCACGACAAGATGCTCAATCCTGTCAGAATGGGCCGTCTCCGAAAACACGAGTCCGAGCAAGAGCGCGCCGATCGCTTCAGCGACATGAATCGTTTCGGAAAAGCCGGCAATGAAAAAGAGCGCGGCGAAAATGACGATGACAAATACCTCGTTTGAACGGATATCAAGCAGCTTGTTCAGCAGAGGCGGCAATTTTCGGGCGGCAATGAAAAACAGCAGCATATATCCGAAAGCGATCACGATTGACATCAGCGCGCCTCCGACAGACGTCGCGTCTCCCAGAACAAGCCCGGAGACGACGGACAAGTAAACCGCCAGAAAGATATCCTCAAACATAATGATGCCGAGAATCAGCTCCGTTTCCGGATTGGCCGTGCGCTTTAAGTCGACAAGCACCTTTGCGACAATGGCGCTTGATGATATCGTGATGACACCCGCCAATACAAGCACTTCCAAAAAGGAAAAGCCCGTGATAAAGCCGTAGATCAGCCCTAAACTGAAATTAATCAGAATATAAATCGTTCCGCCGGCGGCGATTGAACGTCCGGATTTGACTAATTTTCCGACCGAGAATTCAAGCCCGAGGTAAAAGAGGAGGAACAGGACGCCCATCCGTCCGAAAAATTCAATCACTTCCCGGCTTTCGATAAACGTCAGGTCAATGATGCCCGCTTGGGGCGCGTGCGGCCCGACAAGCATTCCTAAAATGATCAGGAAGGGAATGATCGAGAATTTAATTTTATTGGCGATGACACTCGCAATGGCCACAAGAACTAACGCCGTACCGACTTCAAATACGAGATGGTCCATAAACAGATCACACTCCGTCTCTGGAGAGGAAGTCTTGGATCAGTTTCTTCAGATGCTTTCTTTCACCTGAGAGGACGAGTGTATCGTTTGCTTCAAGGAGCGAATCAGCGCCCGGGTTTAAAAGCTTTTTCTGGTTATGCTTAATGATGGCGATGACCGTCACGTCATAGTTCTGGCGCACATCCAGTTCGCCGAGCGTCCGCCCTGCCGCTTTTGCCCCTTTTTCAACTTTAAACCATTCGATAATCAGATCGTTGAACGCCATTTCAATCGATTCAAGCGCCTGCGGTTTATACACCATCCCGCCGATAATCGCGGCAATTTGTCTTGCTTCCGCATCATCAAGTGAAATGCTTGCCAGAAGCTCATCAGGGTCGCGGTCATCAAATCTGTAAATTTCCCGCCTGCCGTCATCATGAATGATGATTGTCATTTTTTCATGATTTCTCGTTTCGATTTCGAATTTTTTCCCGATGCCGGGCAGATCGTTTTCTTTAATATTCATAAAAAATCCCTCCGGAATATACTGTTTTTACACCGTAAATACAGATTGGCAATGAGAAATGGTCCGATGCCGGAGGTAATTTGACTGGTATTGTATCGGAATGGCGCATGTCCTTTCCATTGTGGAATCAATGAATTGATCAAGAGGTTTGACAGATAACAGGGAGATCATCCGGGATAACGCACCGTATCCTTTTGACAGGCCTTGCGGAGCGGTTTTGGTTTGAACCGGCGTCTTTGCCGAATCCGTTTCCTGCGGGTAAACCGAAATTTGTACATGGCTGTCTGTTTCTGTCACCAATTGGGAAGGAAGAGCGACATCCGAAGGGGGGAACAGCACCATAAAAAAGCTCAGTAACAAGCTGAGTATCACATATTTCATTATCGGCGTTTTTCCCCCCTTTTGTTTTGTATATCAATTTCACTATATAAAAATGTATGTTCAGTTTCAAATGATATGCATTTTTCGGTATCTGTTGACCTTGAAAAATAAAGGAGTTTGGCTTCGGGGAAAGGAATATATCATTTGAACAAAATATGTAAGCGGATTCAAGGGGGATGTAAACATGCAGTATATTCGTTATGAAGAAAAGGGAAAGATCGCGGAGATTGTGCTGAACCGGCCTGACAGTTACAACGCGCTGAATGAACAAATGCTCCGGGAATTGGAAAATGCATGCGTGATGGCAGCCGACAGTGAGGCGCTTATCGTGCTTTTACGGGGGGAAGGCCGGGGATTTTCCGCGGGCGGTGATATTCAGATGATGACGTCTGATCATGATTCAGGAGAATATGAACGGCTCATGAAAATGATCGAATCCATTACGCTGACCCTCTATGATATGAAAAAAATTGTGATTGCCGCCATCCACGGAGCCGCGGCCGGGCTCGGGCTGAGTTTCGCGCTGTGCGCCGATGTGGTGCTCGCCGAAGAAAACGCCCGCCTCGCGATGAATTTCATCGGCATCGGATTGGTTCCCGATGGAGGAGGCCATTATTTATTAATGAGACGCGTCGGTGAGATCGAAGCGAAAAAACTGATTTGGAGCGGTGAAAAATTGCCGGCTGAAAAAGCGGTGCGGCTCAAGCTTGCCGACGGGCTGTTCAGCGGCGGCCCTAGTGAGGGGGCACAACCGTATATCGACCGATTGCTGCATGCGCCGCTGTCAGCGATGATTGAAACGAAGGCTATTTATCAGAGCCTCCATATCAGCCGGTTAAAAGACGTTTTGTCTCTTGAACGAAAGGCCCAGGAAAATATGAGAAAAACGGATGATCATAAAGAGGGCATCCGCGCCTTTTTAGAAAAACGGACGCCGCAATTTAACCGGTAAAATACAGAAGCCGGAAAGCTTCTGTTATCTGTGGAATAAAATCAGCTTTCCGGCTTCATTTACCAAGCGATGAGTACTGTTCTCAAGCTTTTTTTCCTTCAATAAAGCCTCTCCGGCGGCCTTCGCCTCCGCCTCATTATCCGCTTCGATCCGTTCATTCAGCAGCGTTTCTCCCGATGCATGGAATGCGGTCAATACATATTGTCCCATCATGTCACCCCCTTTATAGAATGATATTCTGATAAAGAATTTAAAATCCTCCATTAATTTTTACCCATTATTAGTATATAATGGGTCAAGGAAGGAGTTGGATTCGTGCTTACAATTGAAAACGTAACGAAAACATTCGGCAGCTTTACCGCTGTTGACAATTTGAACCTGCAAATACCTGAAAGGGAAATGTTCGGGCTGCTCGGCGCAAACGGCGCGGGAAAAACGACGACCTTTCGGATGATTTTAGGTCTTTTAAGCCTGACTGACGGGCATATCACCTGGAAAGGGCAGCCGGTCAATTATTCCATCAGTGAAAAAATCGGCTATCTCCCGGAAGAGCGGGGGCTGTATCCGAAAGTGAAGGTGAGTGACCAGCTTGTCTATCTGGCGAGATTAAAAGGAATGGGCAAAAAAGAGGCGGAAAAAGAGCTCATGACATGGCTCGAGCGGTTCGGCATTACAGATTACAAGAATAAGAAAGTCGAAGAGCTGTCGAAAGGAAACCAGCAGAAAATCCAGTTCATTTCGGCCGTCCTGCATAAGCCTGAACTGCTGATTCTCGATGAACCTTTCAGCGGTCTTGATCCGGTGAATGTCGAGCTGCTGAAAGAAGCGGTCATTTCTTTGAAAAACAGCGGCGTTTCCATCGTTTTTTCAAGCCACCGAATGGAGCATGTGGAAGAGCTTTGCGAGAATTTGTGCATTCTCCAGAAGGGAAAACCCGTCGTTCAAGGCAATCTGAAAGACATTAAGCGGTCTTTCGGCAAAAAAAATGTCACCGTTCATTCAGATGATGACCTCAGCTTTTTAAAAACGCATGAAGGCGTCGTGAAATGGAAGGAAACAAATGACGGGATCAGACTGCAGGTCGCGAATGAACCGGTTTCTCAGGATATTTTCCGGGCGCTGCAAGGGAAAGGTTTTATACGGAAGTTCGAATTGGAAGAGCCGTCACTGCATGATATTTTTATAGAAAAGGTGGGGGCCGTTTATGAATAAATTTTGGATTATGCTGTTTCATACATACAAAAACAAAATCGCGGCAAAGTCATTCATTATTTCGACCGCCATTACCGTTTTATTGGTATTAGCGGTGACCAACCTGCAATCGATTATTTCCGTGTTTCAATCGGATGACGGCAAGCAGCAGATCGCGGTGATTGATGAAACGGGCGGGCTGTACCCGGCGTTTGCAAAACAGCTTAAAGCGGCGGATACAGACAATGATCTGCAGGCAATGGAGACGAAGGAGTCCGAAAAAGATGCCGTAAAGCGTGTCAAAGACGGTGAATGGGACGGACTGTTTATCATCAGACAAGATCAAAAAGGAACGATAACAGGAGCATACAAGGCGCTGACCATTTCCGATGAATCAGCGTATAAACTGCTCAAGCAGGCTTTAACCCAGACAAAAACCGCTGTCGAAACCGCCAAGCTCGGCATTTCGGCAGAAAAAGTCAGCAGCCTCTACACTCCGCCGGAAGTCAGCAAAGACGCGCTGGAAAAAGGGGCGAAATCTGAGGAAGAGCTCGGTCAGGTAATGGGGCTTGTATACATCATGCTGTTTGTCATCTACTTCTCAGTTATCATGTACGCAAGCATGATTGCGATGGAAGTGGCGACGGAAAAATCGTCCCGCGTCATGGAAATTTTAATTTCAAGCATGCCGCCGATTCAGCAGATGTTTGCCAAACTGTTCGGTATCGCGCTCGTGGGGATCACACAGTTTGCGGTGCTGATTGCGGCGGGTTATCTCTCACTGAAGCTGAACCCTCATAATGAGGCGTCGTCGCCGATCAGTGCATTTCTCAATTTTACGGATGTTCCAGTCTCGACGATAGTCTATGCCGTCATTTTCTATTTGCTCGGCTATTTTCTTTACGCGACGCTTGCCGCGTTTCTCGGCAGTGTTGTCAGCCGGATAGAGGACGTACAGCAGACGATTCAGCCGATGGTTTTTTTAGTCGTGGCAGGTTTTATGATCGCCATGTTCGGCATCGGCAATCCTGACGCCGGTTTTATTACCGTTACATCTTACATTCCGTTTTTCACGCCGATGATTATGTTTTTACGCGTCGGGATGCTCGATATCCCGTTTTGGCAGGCTGCGGCCGGAATCGCCCTGACACTGGTCACTATCGTGATCTTTGCGGCGGTCGGCGCGAAAATTTACAAAGGCGGCGTATTGATTTACGGAAACGCCAGCGGATTCAAAGCGATTAAACAAGCGCTGCGCATCTCCAAAAAATAAGAGAAACAGCCCGGAACAGCCGGGCTGTTTTTTTATTTTGCAGAACGTGCATTCGTATAAAAACGGTGCTAAAATAAGGGTAATTCAATTTGCAGAAAGGGGAGGGCGAGATGACTGATCTGACGTTTATTCATGCCGCTGACCTGCATCTGGACAGCCCGTTTTACGGCATTTCGAATCTGCCTGAACCGGTATATGCGCGTATTAAAGAAAGCACATTTCACAGCGTCCGCCGACTGACGGACGGGGCACTCCGGGAGCAGGCAGATTTCGTGCTGTTTTCGGGGGATCTGTTTGACGAAGCCAACAGAAGTTTAAAAGCCCAGCTGTTTTTGAGAAAACAGTTTACGAGATTACAGGAAGCGGATATCCAAGTGTTCGTCATATTCGGCAACCATGATCATTTGGGCGGTAAGTGGACGCCGATTGAATGGCCGGAAAATGTACATATCTTCACCTCGGATACACCGGAGGAAAAATCCTTCTTTAAAAACGGAGAGCTTGCGGCAAGCATATACGGATGCAGCTATCAAGAAAGAAGCGTAACGGTCAATCAGGCGGCCCGTTACCGGAAAATGACCGGCGCGCCTTATCATATCGGCATGCTCCACGGCATGTTATCAGGAGCGGAAGGGCATGACCCGTACTGCCCGTTTACGAAAGAAGACCTTGAAAAAAGCGGCATGGATTACTGGGCGCTCGGACACATTCATAAACGGCAGGTTCTGTCCGCCCAGCATCCCGCCGCCATTTACCCCGGGAATATTCAAGCCCGGCATTTAAAAGAAACCGGACCTAAGGGATATTATCTCATCCGGGCGGCAAACGGTGAGATGTCTTGGGAATTCAAAGAAGCGCATGATGTGTTATGGGAGGAAATTGATCTGGATATCTCCGGAGCTGAACATATGACTTCACTTCTGAAAGCCGCATCGGATACATTCTCCGGCTTGCGCGCGGCGGGCCGCCCGGCATGTGTCAGGCTGGTGCTTCGCGGCGCGGCGCCCCGCTTTTGGACGGAGGCGCCCGCAGGCATCGCGGAGGAGCTACTTTCCGCTTTACAGGAGGAAGAGGCCGAAGAGGAATGTTTCGTCTGGCCGCTTGCGCTTGAGGATCGGACGGATGAAACAGACAGCGTGCCGCCCGATCCGTTTTTAAAAGGGCTCCTTCAGGACATAGAACAATGCGCGGACATGAGCGGTGTATTTGAAGCCCTTGAGCGTCATCCCGTATACCGGCGTCAGATGGCTTCATTTACAGTTGAAGAGATACTGGATATTAAGCGGCAGGCTCAAGCCGTTTTAAGACGCCAGATGAAGGAGCTTCAGCGATGAAAATAACGGCGATGCATATTTACCAATACGGAAAATTTTCCGACCGAAGTTTTCAGCTGTCAGATTCTCCCGTGCAAGTGATCTACGGGTTAAATGAAGCGGGCAAAACGACATTGATGTCCTTTATCAAAAGCGTGCTGTTCGGTTTTCCGAAATCAAAAAAATACGAACCGAAAAACGGCGGGGTTTACGGCGGCGCTGTAGAATTGAAGCATGACGATCACGGCGCTGTCAAAATCGAACGGACAAAAGGCGCTGCCGAAAAAGTCAGAGTGTATACGGCTTCAGGCGAAATCAAGGACGGAGAATGGCTCAAACAGCTTCTCTCCGATACAGACCGGGCGCTGTACGAAGCGATCTATTCGTTCGATGTATTCGGACTGCAGGAGATTCAAGCTTTTAACCGGGACAAAATCGGCGAGTTTCTCCTGTATTCGAGCTTATTCGGGTCGGAAGCGGCGGCAAAGCTTGACGGGCGGCTGGCAAAAGAACTTGACAGGATGTATAAGCCGAACGGGCGGAACCCCCGCTTAAATCAGGAGTTGGATACATTAAAGCGGCTCAGCGCCCAGCTGAAACAGGCGGAAGCTGCGGAAGCGGGCTATCACAGCCTTCTGGAAGAGAAAAAAAGCGCCGGCGGCCGTTTGCAGGATGCCGAAGCACGATTGAAAGACATAACTGAAGAAATCAAAACAGTAAAATCAGCGATAGAAGCAAAGCCGCTCGCAGACAAAAAAACAGCCTTGGAAAGCGAACTTTCTTCTTATCCGGAAGCATTGAAGCAATTCCCGAAGGACGGAATGCATCAGCTTGAAAAATACGAATCGCATCTCCATCCGAAAGCGGCCCGTCTTGAGGGGCTTCGGGCAAAAGCGGATGAACTCCGGCGACAGGCTGAGCTGCTCGCTCCAAATGAGGACTTGCTGCAAAAAGAGCGGCAGCTGCAGGAGCTTTCCGGCGAGCAGCATATGTACGAATCGCGCGGCGAACAGCTTGCCGCCATCCAATCACAGATCCGGCAGACATCTGCCCGCGTTTCGTCAGGATTGCAGCAGCTCGGAAGACATGAGGAAGACGGCATTCTTTCACTGAACACCGATTATGAATATGAATGGCGGTTGCAGGAAGCCGTGCAGAGCGCCGGACAGGCAAGAGAAAGAAAGACACAGCTTGATGCGATTTTCGAACAAGCGCGGCTGGAGCTGGAAGAAGCCGAACGAAAACATGCCGTGACGGCGGAAAACATTTTGGACCCCGCTGTCAGGAAAGAAAAAGAAGCCGCTTTACAATCATATAAGCAAACGGCTGATACAGAAGGAAACGAATGGCAGGCACATGTTCAGCATCTGGAAAAACAGCGCGCCAAACAAAAAAAGCTCTTTCTCGGTGCGGGCATTCTGTTCATTGCGATTTTCGCTATGTTAAAAGAATGGCTGCCCGCCGCCCTTTTTACCGGCGCTCTGCTGCTGTATATGCTGTCCGGCATGCAAAAGCCGCTGCCGTCAGAAAGAGGAGGGCCCGGACACAAGAAAAAGAAGCCGGCGATCTCTAAAGAAGCGGCTGATCTTCTGCAGGAAGAGCTTTGGCGTGACGGCCGGCACCGGCAGCAGCTGATTGCGGATCAAGCCGTGCTTGAACAGAAAGAAGCGGCATATGAAAGAATCATCCGCCAATATGAAGAATGGGAGGCGGAAATGGCGCCGTCTGAAAAACAGGCGGAACTTTTTATGAAGGAGCTGGGGTTTTCAGGAAGTCCTTCCCATCTTCTTGACGCATATCATGTGATGAAAGATGTCAAAAAAGAAATCCTTAACAAGCATGAGCTGACCATTGAAGCGGGCCGGCTGCAAAAGCTGCAAAGAGCATTTGAGGACCGGGTCAAAAAGCTGAGTCCTTCAGACGGAAGGGAGCTGTCCGTAAAAGAAAGACTGCACGTTTTGCTGGCGCAGGCGGAACGGGCCCGTGAGGAAGCAAAACGAAAACAGGCGCTCGAAACGGATCTGCTGCATGCACAAGAGCAAATGCGTGAATTAAACGAAGAAGTTCATTACTACGAACAGCAGGTCAAACAGCTTTTCATGGCGGCAGGCGCAAAAAACCGCGAACACTTTTGTGAACTCGCCAGGCTGAATGAAAGCCGCCGGGAAACAGAGCGGCAGCTGCGCGAAATCAAAACGCACTTGTCCGGCATAGGCGGAAAACAGCTGGAGCCGTGCATGAGCCGCACAGTGTCCGAACTTGAACATACAGTCGTTCAGAAGGAAACAGAGAAAAAAACGCTTGAGGAAAAAAGCGCCCAGCTCCGTGAGCAAACCGCTTTATTAACGGTGAAGCAAGAGCAGCTGGAGTCCTCGGGGCTTGTATCCGATTTAAAACATCAGACAGAAATGCAGAAGGAGCGCGTGAAAAAAACCGCTAAAGAGTGGGCCGCATTACAGACGGTCAGACACATTATCAGGGAAAAAATGGAGCGGCATAAAAAAGTGACGCTTCCCCGTCTGTTAGAAACCGCCGGTGCATTATACGGACCGCTTACGGACGGACGCTATCACAAATTGTATTTTTCCGAGGCTGATGATTCTATTATGGTCATGCGGAAAGACGGAACGGTGTTTTCTGCAGGCGAACTGTCACAGGCGGCATGCGAGCAGCTTTATGCGGCGATTCGTTTTGCCCTTGCGTCAGAGAGGGAGTCTGCGGTATCACTGCCGTTTTTACTTGATGACAGTTTTGTCCATTTTGACAGGCAGCGGCTGCAGCGGCTGTTTGATGTGCTGAATCAGCTTTCAGAAGGCGGGCGGCAGATACTTTATTTCACCTGCCATGAGCATGTCAGCCGGTCTTTTCACAGCGGACAAGTCATGCGGCTCCTGTCATAATAGAGTTTATTTTCAAAAAAGAGGTATGTGCTATACTGGTATTATGTAAGATATGGAGGGAGCTTTTAATAGAATGGCAAAAGGTATTATGCTGCACGAGGTCGGCGAGCAGGTCGATCAATACTTTCTGATTAAATCTTCGACTAAAGGAATCGCAAGCAACGGAAAACCATTCCTGACGTTAATGCTGCAGGACCAATCGGGAGATATCGAAGCGAAGCTGTGGGATGCCAAGCCGACTGATGAAGTAACGTACGCGGCGCAGACGATCGTGAAGGTGATCGGAGATGTCCATCACTATCGCGGACGAAACCAGCTTAAGCTGAGAAACATCCGGCCGGCCGGCGAGAACGAAAATGTCAGCATTGATGATTTTCTGGAAACGGCGCCAATTCCGAAAAATGAAATGATGGAAACCGTCACTCAATACATTTTTGAAATGAAAAATCCAAACATCCAGCGGATCACAAGACATCTGGTCAAAAAATATGCGGCTGAGTTTATGGATTACCCGGCTGCGGCTAAAAACCACCATGAGTTCGTCTCCGGGCTCGCGTATCATGTAGTGTCCATGCTGAACCTGGCAAAAGCGATTGCCGATCTGTATCCGTCTCTTGACCGGGATTTACTGTATGCCGGAGTCATTCTGCATGATCTCGGCAAAGTAAAAGAGCTTTCAGGCCCCGTCTCCACAACGTACACCGTGGAAGGGAATCTGCTCGGGCACATTTCGATCATGGTGACAGAGCTTTCAAAAGCAGCCGAAGAGCTTCAGATTGACGCTGAAGAAGTGCTGATTCTGAAACATTTGATTTTAAGCCATCACGGAAAAGCGGAATGGGGAAGCCCGAAACCGCCGATGGTGAAAGAAGCGGAAATTCTGCACTACATTGATAATCTGGATGCAAAAATGATCATGATGGACAGAGCGCTGGAACGGGTGAAGCCGGGCGAATACACAGAGCGTGTATTTGCGCTTGAAAACCGTTCTTTCTACAAACCGACTTTCCATCAATAAGATAAAAAGGCCGATTCTCTATGATCGGTCTTTTTTACGTTCAGCTCTCATAACTTGTCTTTATCAAGCATAGCTTAGAATAAAGACTCTGGGTGAAAAAAGGAGGAAACCGACGTGCTATTTTTTCCTTGGTGGGTATACCTTTGCATTATCGGAATTATTTTCAGCGCATATAAGCTTTTCACAACAGCTAAAGAAGAGGAAAAGCTTGACCAGTCGTTTATTGAAAAAGAAGGAAGGGTGTATATTGAACGGATGGAACAGGAACGCGAGCGCCGTATGGCTGCGCCCGCAAGTGAAAACGGGGATGCGGAAGAAAACTCCAATCATTCCATCGCATAAAAAAACTGTGCGGCTCGCCGAGAGCCCGCACAGTTTTTTTATTTAGATTCAGAAGATGTTGAAGTGTTAAACGTGTCTTTTAAGTCTTTGTCTTCCACTTTTACGTCAGCTTTTTTCATGACTTTTTGAATTGCCGCCTGTACAGCTGAGTTGTCGTTTAATTTCTGTTTAAGAACTTCTTCTTTCAGTTCTTTTTTCATGTCATCATATTTGCCGCGTTCTTCCGTCTTTTTGATGATATGATAACCGAATTTTGTTTTGACCGGATCGCTGACTTGTCCGACTTTCAGGCCGAATGCAGCTTTGCTGAATGTTTCATCCATTGACTTTTTATCGAACCAGCCAAGGTCGCCGCCGCTGTCTTTTGATGTGTCAGTTGAGTATTCTTTCGCAAGCGTTTCAAACTTCTCGCCTTTTTTCAGCTTTTTCTCCACTTCGTCAGCTGTCTTTTTGTCAGCGACAAGGATGTGGCTCGCACGGATTTTACCTTTTAAGCCGTCGTAATATTCTTTCGTATCAGCGTCAGTCACTTTGATGTTGTCTTTCGCCGCTTTTTGTGCAAGCAGTTCGTACTTCACCTGATCTTTCAGGTAATCTTCGCCGTACTGCTGTTTAAGGGCGCTGTACTGATCGCCGAGCTGCGTTTTGTACTCTTTCAGCTTGTTATCGATTTCTTTATCCGTTACTTTGTATTTTTTTGCTAATACTTTTTCTTGTACGAGCTGTGTCAGCACACTTGCACCCGCAGTTTTTTTCATGTTCGTGTAGAGCTCGCCTTTTGTTACATTTCCGGCATCTGTCTTGGCGATTACGTCGTTGTCGCCGCTGCTGCAAGCGCTGAGAGCCAGGACGCTCGTTGCCGTAATAGCTGCTATCGCGATTTTCTTCATTCCTTTAAACACTCCTAATCATCCAAATTAAATTGCATATGCGTATCATAACATATTGTGGCTTTCTGTAAAAAGATTTTAAATAAAGGGCATTCGTCTAGTCAAACTTTTTCCTGATACATACAAATATATTGATCATGAAAAGGAGGTAATGAACCATGGGCGGAGGATATTCAAACGGTTTCGCGCTGCTCGTAGTACTGTTCATATTGCTTATCATCGTAGGTGCAGCTTACATTTGTTAAGCGAAACGGATCGCTTTTTCTAAAAGCGGTCCGTTTTCTTACCCGGGCGCCTAATCGTTTCAGAAGTACATTGCATATGATGTAATTGGAAAAATAAAACGTTTTGTAGGAGGTGCTTTTGGAGATGGGTGAAGTATTTGCAGGCGGTTTTGCATTATTGGTTGTTCTGTTCATCTTATTGATCATCATCGGCGCTTCTTGGCTTTATTAAGAAAAAAATATGGCTGTCGGGGGTCAGACCTCCGTCAGCCATATTTTTTTGCCTGTTTACACAGTAAAGGAGATCTCGACGAATGAAGAGATCAGTAAAATTAAAATAGATACATTAATAAAACGGAATACCTTATCCTGCCGGTCTTCAGGAATCTCTCTGACAAGGCATAATGTATTTGTGAGCCTGTTTATGAAATAAAGAATAAACAGGGCAGCCACGATAAAATAGAATAAAATGATGGGAGATTCCCCCTCTCTCTGAACTGCTCCCATATTACATTACCAAATATTTATTAAAAAAGATAGAATGTAACCTGAAAAATCAGCGGGACATCAAGACTCCGGCACTTTTTTTACTAAAATATCAAAACCGTCGGATTCCTGGTCAATCAGACATGATTTGGGCGCTTTGACCAGATGGAGCGCAAACAGAAGATCCGGCAGGCAATACCCCGCATGAATGCTCGAAATCATATAAAAGTAATGAGCGTGTCTCGGAAATGCCAGTCCGGCATAAAACAATAACGGCGTAATGAATAAAAACGGGCTGATCGTTGAAATCAACATCGTCGTTTTCGGTATGCCTTTCCATGTCGGCATCCGCAAGAAGTACATTTTCATTTCCTTTTTTCTTTTTTTACAGATCATCGGCAGGACATGTATGACTTTATGTACAAATAAAGTAACAACGAGCAGAACACAAAAAGCAAACACGTGCCCGTCACTTAAACTGATATTCGGACGCAGCAGCCCGAATGCCAAGAAGTTGCATATAAAAAACAGGATCATAAAACCTACAGCAGTCAATAATAAACGAACCGCACCATAATCTTTGATCAGATTAATGGTTTTCCAGCAATTCATCAGAGTCATCCTTCCGTACAAAGATGGAATACAATCTCAAAATAATTTACTCTCTTCAGGAGAAAAAATCAATCCTTTTTTAAAGAAAAAAATAAACCTGGAAAGAGAAGAACAGAAGAGCTCGGTGAAACATGGAAATGTACGGTTTAACCTTTCTTCTCCATTCATTATCAGCTAAAATAAGATTAAAGATAGAAAGAAGTGAAACGGATGGATTCAATGGATCAGCGTATCGGGCGTTTAGAATATTACATACAATTGCTGGTGAAAACGGTGGATATGGATAAGTACCCTTTTTATGCGATGATGATTGAAAAAGGGCTGACCGAAGAAGAAGGAGAAGAGGTCGGGCGGATCTGCCGCGAATTGGAGGACGAGCTGGAGTCGCAAAAAGCGCAAGGCTTTGTGACGTTTGACAAGCTCCTTGCGCTTTTTGCGGGACAGCTGAACGAAAAATTAGATGTTCATGAAACGATTTTTGCTCTGTATGAGCAGGGGCTTTATACAGCGCTGATGGAAGAATTTATTGAGATTATGAAGCACTTTGATTAACTGTTGATCGGTTCCAGCTCTTCAGCCGTTTCATGGACAGCCGATTCGTCCGTTTTTTTCTTCAGCCTTCCGTCTTCACTTTCAAAATCATTGTTTATGTTTGTCAATGATTTCTCGAATATCTCCATAAAATCTTCGCCGTAAATGTGGCGGATGACACAGGTTAATTCTTCAACCTCAGGAAACTTCCCGAATAAGTGGTAGATCGGCTGTGAGCCTTTAAACACCGCGTTCCTCGATGGATCAAACTCCTCAAGCAGGCTTTCGAATACATTTTCCCCTTCTTCAGTTAACTGAATGTACGTGTTCCGTTTATCATTCAGCCGCTTGGAAAATTTCAGATATCCCCGTTCTTCAAGCTTTTTTGAAAAGTTAAATGCAGTTGATACGTGCATAACGCCGAATTTGGCGATTTCTGAAATAGAAGCTCCTTTAAGCTGATAGGCAATCCATAATATATGATGCTCATTAATATTAAGGTCGTACGGCTTCAGCCAATTCTGCCAGTCTTTCTCGATAGATTTCCAGAGCGCTTTGGACAGCTGCGCCATTTTTTGGGTATAGATTAAAGCTTCTTTTAGATCGTAAGGCGGTTCAACACGATTCAATACAGATCACCTGCTTCACATTTTCTTTTCCTCTATTATGCCAATAAAATAAAGATTAATAAAGATGAAAATTTAAGAATTTTATAATAAATTCTTCATCCGTTGCTGGGAAAGGCTTTAAACCGCAAAAAAAAGTGCGGAACGCAATACGTCCGCACTTTTTTTGGTTGTATAGGATATTAGTTTTGTAAGGTTTTCTCCAGCTGTCTGATTTTCTCTTCGATATCAGCGATTTCCTTTTGGAGATCCTGCTGGTGCGGCTTGATTTCCTCCTGCCACCTTTTAATGCTGGTCTGAAGCTCTCCGCCTACGTCTTTAATGACTTCTGCGCTTTCTTTCGCCGTTTGGACAAGCTGGTCCTTAAGCGCCATTCCGTCTTTTTTTAACCGTTTGATTGTGTCCTCAATTGAATTGCAATTCGCTTTGATTTTGCCCCGCAGCTCTTTTCCGGATGAAGGAGCCGAGAGTAACACCGCTGCGCCTCCGATCAATCCGCCTACGAAAAGGCCTGTTAAAAGGGAACGTCCGTCAGCCATTTGAAATCACCCCGTTTTTTTTCTCATAACTTTTATCATTTTTGTTCAGAAGAATAAACTTCTATACATAGCTTGCTTTATTTTAGCATATTTTTTAAGGGAAAAGGAGGGAGAAGGTTGTCTGTCTTTATGATTGTTTTATCTTGTATGGCTCTTGTCTTTGCGGCGGGCGCCGTTTATTACCTGAAACTGCTCGGCCAGGCCGCTTCATATCCGCCGAAGCGGGTCGTCCGCCAAAAGGCCATTGTCTGCTCAGCAGGAACCGCCCTCGCATTGTTCCTTATCTTTTTCACAAAACTTCTCGTATAAAACATGCTGAAACACATTAAAAAACCTCTTCCGGCCGGAAGAGGTTTCGGTATGCGGTTATTTCACCGTTTCAATCATATTGGACCGTTTTAAGATCGTCTGCACAATCGGATGCATAATGATCATGGCGATCGCGTTCAGCGCAGCCGCCGGAAGGACGACCGCGAGCACCAAGGCGGTGAATCCGCCCGGCAGGCCGACAATCAGAAGGGCCAGCGCCAAAAAGAGCAAACCGGAGATGAAGGTGCCGGCTATCGTAATGACGGCGGCGGCCGCAGTTTTCACGCTCTTTTTCACCAAAAGCGCCAGCGCGAGAAACAGAAACGCCGTTACCGGTTTTTCAATGATATTCGGAAGCTGTCCGCCCGGAAAAGATGTCGTGAGTGCGGAAATGATTCCCGTTACAATCCCGATCATCAGCACGTTCTGCACACGGGGGAATAACAGAATACCCATAAACATCATCACAAGCATCATATCGGGTTTCATTCCGAATAATACCGGCGGCATAATGGAATGAAGCACCGCTCCGATTGCCGCAAACAGGGCCATAATGACTAATTCTTTTGTTTTCATACTAAGCTCTCCTCTGCTAAGCTTTTTCGCCATCCAATAATATGCTCGTCATTTATTGCGATGGCCGGAAAAATTGATATGCAAACAGTATATCAAAGGAACCGTTATGTTAGAAGAAATTTATTCGTTTTCCTGCTGGAACTTTCTCATAAACTGAGCCAGTTTTTCACAATCAGCCAGGCTGACGGCGTTGTAGATAGACGCCCTGCAGCCTCCGACTGAGCGGTGGCCTCCGAGTCCGATCATTTTAGCCGCTTTCGCTTCTTCAACGAATTTTTTCGTTAGACTGCTGTCGCGGAGGGTGAACGTGACGTTCATGTGAGAACGGCTGTCTTTTGCGGCATGCCCCGCGTAAAACCCGCCGCTTGCGTCGATTGTGCCGTACAGGACATCGGCCTTTTCCTGATTGCGCCGTTCAGCCGCTTCGACACCGCCGTTTTCAGCCAGCCATTCAAGGACGAGGCTCAGCATATAAATCGCAAATGTAGGCGGCGTATTATACAGTGAGTCGGCTTTTGTGTGAGTGGAGTATTTCAACATTTTAGGGACGTTGGCGTTTTCGTTTTCAAGCCATGATTTTTTCATGATGACGACCGTGACGCCGGATGGCCCGAGGTTTTTCTGGGCTCCGCCATAGATAACATCAAACGTTTTGACATCAATTTTTCTGCTCAGGATGTCGCTTGACATGTCGGCTACGAGCGGGATCGGTGAATTCGGGAACTCTTTCCACTGCGTTCCGAAAATCGTGTTGTTTGACGTAATATGCAGGTAGGCGCCGTCTTTGATTCCTGAGAGGTCCGCTTCCGGTATGTGGTTGTGGTTTGAATCTGCGCTTGTTGCCGTGACGGATGTGTTTCCGAACAGTTTCGCCTCGGCGAGTGCTTTTTCAGACCATGCGCCTGTTACGATGAAGTGCGCCGTTTTTTCCGGTGTTAAAAAGTTCATCGGCAGCATGGAGAATTGAAGGCTTGCGCCGCCTTGAAGAAATAAAATATCATAATCGTCGGGAATATCCATCAGTTCTTTCAGAAGGCTTTTGGCTTTTTGGTGCACCGCATCATATTCCGTGCTCCGGTGGGACAGCTCCATGACGGACATGCCGGTATCATTGAAGTTGACAAATTCTTTTTGTGCTTTTTGCAGCACATCCAGTGGAAGGGCTGCGGGTCCTGCATTGAAATTCGTTGTACGTTCCATGTTTACGATCTCTCCCTGTTTTCCGCTTTAGTGTAAGAAATAATACAATTATCCTATCACAATTTTTTGATTTTTTTGATATGAAAAAATATAATTTTATGTATTTTGTGTTTCCGGACGCAAAAAAACCTCATCTTTAAGATGAGGCAAGCCGTTTTCTGACGGTTGAAGCGATCTCCTGAAGATCGTCAGGCGTATAGTCTTCGGCGTGGGGCTTCCAGACAGCCCCGAAACCGTCGCCTTTTCCGTAACGCGGAATGATATGCATGTGAAAATGGAACACCGATTGGCCCGCTTTTTCACCGTTGTTATTGAGAATATTCAGCCCGATCGGCTCGAATTCCTCGCGGATGGCGCGTGCGATTTTCGGCACCGCTTCAAAATATTCTTTAGAAAGCTCAGGCGTAAACTCGTACACGTTTTCGATATGTGTTTTCGGAATCACGAGCGTATGGCCTTTTGTGACCTGGCTGATATCAAGAAACGCCGCGACGTGTTCATTTTCGTATACTTTTGAAGACGGAATGTCACCGGCAATGATTTTGCAGAAAATACAATCGTCCGCTTTGTGCATAGATGGGTTTCCTCCCTGAAAAGAAATATATGTATATTCTCATCGTACCACAAAAACGGCCAAAACAAAAAACAGGATGAACGGCTGCGCGTTCACCCTGATGCAGAAGTACGAGCTTTATCACAGAAAATTGAATATGCCTTTTGTAAGCACCTCATTTGTTTTTAAAATGAAGACTTATGGGTCTGCTTAATCATTCCTGGGACAAACACCTCATTTGATTATTTCATCATGAATGAAGAACATCATCAAAGCAGTGTGTGAAGAAATTGTAAGCACAGGACATGTTGATTTTCATCCAACTGTTCTAAGACGTCTTTTATAAACACCTCATTTTCAGTTGATTAAAGCTGTTTCCTTCTACATACATTATGATGTCCGCCAAAACGATAACTATGCACGATTTTCACGTGAGAAAAAAAGGGAATCGTTTCAAATCAGACTTTATTTTTGGTACTATGAAGAAAAACGAATCAGAAGGGGAGAAATTATGTCTCTGCTATCGGTAAAAGACTTAACCGGCGGTTATACGAGAAACCCGGTCTTAAAAAATGTTTCATTCACCCTTGAGCCGAACCAGATTGTCGGACTCATCGGATTAAACGGCGCGGGCAAAAGCACGACGATCCGGCATATTATCGGATTAATGGACCCGCATAAAGGCTCGATCGAGCTGAACGGCAAGACGTTTTCGGAGGATAAGGAAAGCTACCGCTCGCAATTTACGTACATCCCCGAAACGCCGGTGCTGTATGAAGAACTGACGCTCAAAGAGCATTTGGAGCTGACGGCCATGGCGTACGGCCTTTCCAAAGAAACGCTTGAAAAAAGGCTTCCTCCGCTTCTGAAAGAATTCAGAATGGAAAAAAGGCTGAAATGGTTTCCCGCTCACTTTTCCAAAGGGATGAAGCAGAAGGTCATGATCATGTGCGCGTTTCTCGCGGAGCCTTCGCTTTATATCATTGACGAGCCGTTTCTCGGCCTTGACCCGCTTGCGATCAATGCATTGCTGGAGCGGATGGACGCCGCGAAAAAAGCCGGATCAAGCGTGCTGATGTCAACGCATATCCTGGCTACGGCAGAGCGCTACTGTGACGCTTTCATTATTTTACATAACGGCGAAGTGCGGGCAAGCGGCACACTGGAAGAACTGAGAGAGCAGTTCGGCATGAAAGACGCAGCTCTTGATGACTTGTATATCGAACTGACGAAGGAAGACGCCGGCCATGAATAATATGTCTACGATTTGGCAGTCCCGGCTTGAAGAGCATATAAAGGAAACCAGAATGTATATGAAATATATGCTCAATGATCATCTCGTCATTGTGCTGATCTTTTTTATTGCCGGCGCGGCAAGCTGGTACAGCAAGTGGGTCAAAGACATTCCCGTTCATTTTCCGTCATTTTGGGTGATGGCGGTGCTCTTTTCATTTGTGCTGACCGGTTCATACGTCCGGACGCTGTTAAAGGAAGCGGACCTCGTGTTTCTGCTGCCGCTTGAACCGAAAATGGGGACATACTTTAAGCATTCATTTAAGTACAGCTATCTGTCACAGCTGTTTCCGCTTATTGCCCTGTCGCTTGTATGCATGCCTCTGTTTTTCGCTGTAAGTCCGGGGGCGTCGCTTGCGTCGTATGCCGCCGTATTTATTCAGATGCTGGCGGTAAAAGCGTGGAATCAGGCCATGGAGTGGCGGATGACGTTTATGAATGACAGAAGCATGAAAATGATGGATGCGGTCATACGCTTTATCTGCAATATGCTGCTTTTATACTTCGTCTTACAGTCGTTTTATGTGTACGCTGCCGCCGTCTACATTGTGATGGCCGGCCTTTATGTGTATTTCACATCGGCCGCAAAACATAAATCATTAAAATGGGAAGCCCATATTGAATATGAATTAAGAAGGAAGCAGCGGTTTTACAGAATCGCCAATCTGTTTACCGATGTGCCTCACCTGAAGAAACAGGCAAAACGCCGGGCGTATCTCGACTTTTTGCTCAGAATGATTCCGTTTGAACAGAGGAAAACGTTCTCCTATATGTATGCGCGGGCCTTTCTGCGTTCAAATGATTATCTCGGCATTCAGGTCAGGCTCACGATTATTTTTATCCTGATTATTATGCTCGTTTCCGCCAATCCGTGGATAACGGCGGCGTTAACCGTATTTACCGTCTTTATAACGGGGATACAGCTTCTGCCGCTGTTCGGGCATTTTCATCATCTTTCTCTGCAGGAGCTTTACCCGGTCAATCAGAAAGCGAAGCTGCAAAGTTTCTTTTCGCTGATGAAATCGGCGTTAACCGTGCAGGCGCTGCTGTTCTGTGCAGCGTCAGCTTATGCCGCGGGAGTCAGCGGGGCGCTGTATGCGGCTGTTGCTTCAGCCGTTCTGATTTTTGTGATCATGCCTTCGTATATGGGCGGAAGATTGAAAAAGTACGGCAAGCTGTAATCAATCGGGTTTTTGAAACCTCAATGAAAGAAGGAGACACAGATGACCGACGATCAGCAGCTGATACAGGAAGCACTGCAATGGAAAGCGCGTTTTTTGCGCAAAGATTCTATGCTTGAACGTTTTTCTAAAGGAATGCAGGCGAAAATAAATGAGCGGATTCCCGATAAAATTCATGCCGTCATCACAGAAAGCATTAAAAAAATGACCGAAGCAACAATGGCGGGTTCAAATCTGGTGAAAAGCAAGCGGGATACAAACGGTATGACGCTTGCTGAAAAAGATGCCCTCGCCAGACAAACCATCGCATCGTACCAAAAGGTCGCGGCAGCCGAAGGTATCGGTACGGGGGCCGGCGGAATTTTTTTAGGGATGGCTGATTTTCCTTTGCTGTTATCCATTAAAATGAAATGTCTGTTCGATCTTGCCTCCATTTACGGCTATGATGTGAAAGACAGGGATGAACGATTGTTTTTGCTGTTTATTTTTCAGCTGGCTTTCTCAAGCGGTGAACAGCGGAAACGCATATACTCAATGATTGAACAATGGGATTCGAAAAAGCATGATGTCGATTGGAGAGTTTTTCAGCAGGAATACCGCGATTATCTGGACGTGGTGAAATTGTTTCAGCTTTTGCCGGTCGTCGGAGCCGCCGTGGGCGGAGCGGCCAATTATAAACTGCTGTCACAGCTCGGTGAGACGGCAAGGCACGTTTTTCATTTAAGAATCACAGCAGCCGGTACGTAATGTACCGGCTGTTTTTTATGTCAGCGGGGGTAGCTCACCGCGGCACCGATAAGCACCTTGGCGGCCGTCAGCATCGCTTTTTCATTAAAATCAAATTTCGGATGATGATGAGGATAAATGGTTTCCGCGTTTTCTAAAGCGGCGCCCGTAAAGAAAAATGCGCCTTTTGTATGCTGCAGATAATAGGAAAAATCCTCTCCGGCCATCTGCGGCTCTCCTTCAACGACCTTCGTGACGCCCTCTGTTTCCGCTGCGGCTGCCGCCGCGTGCGCCGCTTCCTCAGGATGATTAACGACGGCGGGATAACCGCGCTTGAAACGATATTCATAGGAAGCGGAGTGCATGGAACAGATTCCTTTTACGACGGCTTCTATTTCTGCTTCGAGCAGGCTGCGCACACTTTCGTCAAACGAGCGGACGGTGCCTGATATGACTGCCTGATCGGCAATCGCATTAAACGGATTTTCAGCGATGAATGAGCCGGCTGAGATGACGGCCGGCTGCACCGGATTTACCCGCCGGCTGACGATATGCTGAAGAGCCGTGACGATTTGTGAGCCGATTAAAACGGCGTCCTTCGTATCGTGAGGAATCGCGCCGTGGCCGCCTTTGCCGATGACTTTAATCGTAAAGCCGTCAGCGGCGGCCATCACTGCGCCCGGGCGGCATAAGACCGTCCCGACGGGTTCAGTCGCCCAAAGGTGTGTGCCGAAAATGGCATCGACATGCTCGAGGCAGCCATCCTCAATCATTGATTTTGCTCCGCCGGGAGATAATTCTTCGGCGTGCTGGTGGATCATCACAAATGACCCTTTCAGTTTTTCCCGGTTGCGGTACAGCACTTTTCCGACCGCAAGCAGAGCCGCCGTATGGCCGTCGTGCCCGCAGGCGTGCATGACGCCGGGAATTTGTGAAGCATAGGGCACATCTTTTTCATCCTGTATCGGCAAAGCGTCAAAATCAGCTCTGAGTGCCACGGCCGGTCCCGGTTCACCGCCTTCAATATAGGCTGTGACACCGTTGCCCCCGACATTCGTCCGGATGGGGACGCCGAGCTTTTCATAAAATGAGGCGATGAACGCCGGTGTTTTTTTCTCCTTAAACGATGGCTCGGGATTCATGTGAAGGTGACGCCTGATTTCAACCATTTCCTCATACAGCCCGTCAAGCTGAGCGTTTAAGCTTTTTTGAAGTGTCGTTAACGTCAAAAGCGATGCCCCCTCGTCTGCTTTTCCCATGATTGTATAGAAAATGTCAGAAGATTTCAATCCTTTTGCTACGGGAGAATGATGATGGCGGCGATCGTTGTGACGACTAGCCCGGCCGCAACCGGGATAAAGTTTTTCCTGGCAAGCTCAAACGGATCAACTTTACAAATAGCCGCAGCGGGGATCAGTGCCCAAGGGACCAATGTTCCGCCCCCGACCCAGATCGCTGAAATCTGGCCCAGCGCCGTTAAAACGGCCGGGTCCGTATGAAGCGCGGCGGAAAACAGCTTTGCCATCGAGCCTGCAAGAGATATACCGGAAAACCCTGACCCGTCGAGCCCGGTAATCGCACCGACTGCTGCCAGGGCGATGCCGGCGAATTCTCCGGACATCGGAAAAGAATGGGACAGGGCCAATCCGAGGTCATTGACGATCCCCGCAGATCCTTTCGGCAGCGGGGTGTTCAAAATACTTTTAAACCCCGCGTCACCGAGATAAAAGAAGGCCGCGATCGGAATGACGGGGCCGAATACTTTAAAGCCGAATTGAAAACCGCCGATAAAATACTCGGTGATCTTTTCTAAATGCCGCTCTTTATATACAATGAAATGAACGATCAGGAGAATGCCGATCGCGGTTCCTCCGACGAGTGCCGTCGCCTCGTTTCCTTGCAGACGGTATACAATCATGCAGATAATATCGGCGAGAAAAACAAGCGGAATGAAAACCGCCAGGATCACCCTGAGTTTTTTCGGCAGATACATACTTGTGTCCAAAGAACCGGAGCTGTCCAAGGAGAGGGGGGCCTTCGTTTTTTTTCGATCCCGCATGATGAGGAAGAAAGCGGTGATTGTCGTCGTTAACCCCATGATCAAAACGAGCGGAATACTTGCCTGCATGACATCGCCCACGGGAATGCCCGCGGCATCGGCCGTTAATTTCGGGGCCGCCTGAATGACGTAATCCCCCGATAAAGCGAATCCGTGGCCGAACAGGTTCATCGCCATAGCCGCGGCGATCGGAGAAAGGCCCGCCCGGATCGCTGCGGGAAGCAGCACAGCGCCGATCAGCGCCACCCCGGGTGACGGCCAGAAAAAAAGAGAGATGGCAAACATCAGACAGCCGATAACCCAATACGCGACAGCCGGCCCTTTCATCAGCTTTGCAAACGGAGAAATCATCGCTTCATTAATACCGGTTTCGGTCAAGAGGCCGCTCATCGCCACGATAAAACAAATGATAAAAATCGTCGGCAGCAATTCTCCGGCGGCATACGTGAAGCTGTGAAACAGGCTGCTGACCGAAGCGGAGAATGAATGCGTCGTCCATAGCGCAATCACAAAAATGCCGGCGAGTGAAATAAAGGTTGTATCTTTTCTGAGAAGCATAAAAACGATAATGGCCGCGATAAAAGCAACATAAAGCAGATGTACCGAGTAGACGCCGATCCCCAATTGAACCACTCCGTTTATAAATAGGATTGCTACAGGTTATTCATAGGCGGGCGGAAGGTGCAAAGAACGAAGCGTAAAATCGGGACATTAAAAAAGCCGGAGAATCTCCGGCGGTTTTTTAGTCTATTGCGTAATAAGCGGTTACATAAGACGGCCGGGAGAAAATAGACGTCGTGTCGATGCCGGCAGATGTTCCGCGTTTTTTATGAGCTTCCTGATAAGAGTTTGACTGCTGCCAATCCTGAAAGGCTTTTTCCTCTTTCCACAGGGTCAAAATGACATACGTATCGCCTTCGAGCGGTCTTAATACGCGGATGGCTTGAAAACCGGGTTCATTTTCCACTTTGCCGGCGCGGTTTTTAAACCGGTTTTCAAACAGCGGACGGCCTTCCTGGGTAACGGCGATGTTGTTGAGGACGGCGTAGCCCGGATTTTTGATTTCCCCGACGCTGTCGATGCTTTCATAGGAATGGGGCGCCTGAAAAACGGTTTCTCCATTTGTTTCATGAATTAAAACCGCATTATCCTCACCTTGCATCAGCACCATATTCTCACTCGGGTGTTTCTTTGCAATCGTCTTTAAAAAATCGGCTGTCCCGTATGTAATATAAACCTTCATATCAGCCACCTCCTGCTTGCTAGTATATCAAAAGAGTGGTATAAGTTTCTATTGGCGACTCATTCTGACATAATTCGAAACAATATTTCCCATACTACAAGTTAAGAAAGGCGAGGTGACTTATGCTGAAAAAGAAAAAAAGATTCTTTATTCCGGCTGTAATTGCGGCGGCAACCGCTTTTCTCGCGTTAATCGGATACATTATCATTATATTTCTCGGCCATTATGTCATCGATGAAAAGAAATTAATACTGCACGCATCTTCAAAAATCGTCGATCAAAACGGTGATGAAATCGCGAGCCTCTATACGGAAAATCGCGAGCCGGTATCCATTCAGCAGGTTCCGGAAGATGTGAGAGATGCCTTTATCGCCGTTGAAGATAAACGGTTTTACGAACATCACGGCATTGATGTGAAGTCTGTCGGCCGGGCGGTGTTCCGGGATGTTTTAGCAGGCGGCAAGGTGGAAGGCGGAAGCACGATCACCCAGCAGCTGGCGAAAAACATTTTTCTGACTCATGATAAAACATTTTTGCGCAAGACGAAGGAAGTCATTATCGCCATCAATCTTGAGCGTGATTACAGCAAGGACAAGCTACTTGAAATGTACCTGAACCAGCTTTATTTCGGCCATGGCGTTTACGGCATTCAAGCCGCGTCCCACTACTACTTTAATAAAGAAGTAAAAGATTTAACCGTTGCGGAAGGAGCCGTTCTGGCAGCGATTCCGAAGGCGCCATCTCTTTATTCGCCGATTCAGCATCCGGATAAAAATAAAGAACGCCGCGATACGATTCTTGCAATGATGAACGACCAAGGCTATATCAGCGCCAAGGAAGCCGTCAGAGCCCAGGGCCGGACATTGGGGCTTCATGTCAAGAAAACATCAGAAACGCCTTGGTTTGACAGTTATATCGATCTTGTCATCAAGGAGGCGGAATCCCGTTATTCGATGTCGGGTGAACAGCTGCTTCAAGGCGGCTATACGATCCGGACGTCACTTGATTCCAAGCTGCAGAAAACGGCATACACCCTCATGAAGGAAAGCGGCTATTTTCCGGGGACGGATCAAGCGGCAGAGGGAAGCGCCGTCTTTATTGATAATAAAACCGGAGGCGTGCGCGCGGCGGTCGGCGGACGCGACTACGTGACAAAAGGATACAACAGGGTTACGGCGAAGCGGCAGCCGGGCTCAACGTTTAAGCCGATTGCCGTATACGGTCCCGCCATGCAGGAAGACAAGTTCAAACCGTATTCGCTTCTCCAAGACAAACTCACGTCCTACGACGGGTATGAACCGAAAAATTATGACGGACAGTACAAGGGGGAAGTGACGATGCAGGATGCGATCACTTACAGCATAAATGCGCCCGCTGTCTGGACATTGAAGCAGATCGGCGTAGATACGGGAAAATCGTATCTTGAGAAAAACGGTATAAACATTTCTGACAACGGACTCGCGATTGCGCTGGGCGGTCTGTCTGAAGGCGTCACCCCGCTTCAGCTTGCCGGAGCTTATCATACCTTTGCGGCAAGCGGAATGTATACGAAGCCATTTTTTATAGAGAAAATCACGGACGAAGACGGAGAAACGTTGTCCGGGCCTAAAAACGGCAATACGCGCGTCTTCAGCGGACAGACGGCATGGAATATGACGAGAATGCTTCAGCAGGTCGTAAAAGAAGGAACCGCTTCACAAGGCAGCTATCAAGGTGACCTGGCGGGGAAAACCGGCACGACCACATTTACCGGCGTCCCCGGCGCGACAAAGGACGCCTGGTTTGCGGGATACACTCCCGGACTGACGGGAGCCGTCTGGATGGGCTATGACAAAACGGATAAAACCCATTACCTGAAAGGCGGAAGCCAATACCCGGTCAGACTCTTTAAAGATATCGTTACAAAAGCGGGGGAAAACGGCCGGACATTCAAAAAGCCTGAAAATGTGAAGGAACTGGGCAGCCCGATTGAGCTGGAGGCGGTAAAGTCCCTGTCGGCCCGTTATACATTTAAGGCGATGGGACTGATTACGGTTCAATTAAAATGGGATATTCAAAAGGATGATCGGGTTGTTTACCGAATATATGAGAAGAAAGACGGAAAAGACAAGCTTCTGGATTCGGTGAAAGGAAAAGGCAGCTTTGACATACCGTACGCCAATCTGTTTTCAGGGGCTTCATACAAAGTCGTTCCATATAATTCACAGACGGATCAAGAAGGAGAGGGAACGGAATACGTTCAGCCGAAGCTTTTTTCTTCTTAATCATGAATTCGGCGATTTTTTGAACATTAAGCCTCAATTCTATACGCTTTTGAAAAAACAAGGTATAGTGTAATGGGCGAAGAACACGAACGTATGGTTGCAGGAGGAAAGGTGGAAATTCAGATGAGTAAACGAGAAGCGTTTAATGATACGTTTTTAAAAGCGGCACGGGGAGAAAAGACAAATCACGTCCCTGTCTGGTACATGAGACAGGCGGGGAGGTCGCAGCCGGAATACCGCAAGCTGAAGGAAAAGTACGGCTTAGTCGAAATTACGCATCAGCCCGAGCTGTGCGCGTATGTGACGAGGCTCCCGGTCGAGCAGTACGGAGTGGACGCTGCCATTTTATATAAAGACATTATGACGCCGCTTCCTTATATCGGAGTGGATGTTGAAATAAAAAACGGAATCGGCCCGGTGATCGATCAGCCGGTGCGCTCTGCTGCGGATATTGAAAAGCTCGGCGAACTGAATCCCGAACAGGATGTTCCTTACGTGCTGGAAACGATCCGATTACTCGTAAACGAACAGCTGAATGTTCCGCTCATCGGTTTTTCGGGAGCGCCTTTTACGCTGGCCAGTTATATGATTGAAGGCGGGCCTTCTAAAAATTACAACAAAACAAAAGCGTTTATGCACAGTATGCCGCAAGCGTGGCAAATGCTGATGGACAAGCTCGCGGACATGATTATCGTTTATGCGAAAGCGCAGATTAACGCCGGCGCAAAAGCCATTCAGATTTTTGATTCATGGGTCGGCGCGCTGAACCGCGAAGATTACCGGCAGTTTATAAAACCGGTGATGGACAGAATTTTCCGGGAGCTTTCTGCAGAACAAGTTCCGCTGATCATGTTCGGCGTAGGCGCAAGCCATCTGGCCGGGGATTGGCATGACCTTCCTCTTGATGTCGTCGGTCTTGATTGGAGACTCGGCATAGATGACGCCAGAAAACAAGGCATTACAAAAACGGTTCAGGGCAATCTTGATCCGTCGCTTCTTCTTGCGCCTTGGGAAGTCATCGAGAAAAAAGCGAAAGCGATACTTGATCAAGGCATGAAAACGGACGGGTTTATTTTCAATTTAGGGCACGGCGTATTCCCTGATGTCACTCCGGCAACGCTGAAAAAGCTGACGGCGTTTGTACATGAATATTCCGCGGCCAAAAAAACGGAACAATCTTCCTGAGCAGATCGTTGGTTATAAGTAGATTTTCCTGTCAAAATCAAGGTAGACAGACCATCAAAAGAGGTGTTTAACAAAATGAGCAGCAAAAAGAAAATGGGGCTTCTTGTCATGGCTTACGGAACGCCTTACAAAGAAGAGGACATAGAACGTTATTATACGCATATCAGACGCGGAAGAAAGCCGGAGCCTCATATGCTTCAAGATTTAAAAGACAGATATGAAGCGATCGGAGGCATTTCGCCGCTGGCAAAAATTACGCAGGAGCAGGCGGAGAAGCTCGCACAGCGTTTAAATGAAATCCAGGATGATGTAACATTCAAAGTGTACATCGGATTAAAACATATTGAACCGTTTATTGAAGACGCGGTGGCGGACATGCATAAAGACGGCATTACAGAAGCTGTCAGCCTTGTGCTCGCCCCTCATTTTTCAACATTCAGCGTCCAGTCATACAACAAACGCGCGAAAGAAGAAGCGGAGAAGCTCGGCGGCTTGACCATCAAGTCCGTTGAAAGCTGGTATGATGAACCGAAATTCGTTGATTATTGGGTCGGCCAGGTGAAGAAAACGTATGAATCAATGCCGAAAGAAGAACGGGATGACGCGATGCTGATCGTCTCAGCGCACAGCCTTCCTGAAAAAATTAAAGAATACGGCGATCCGTATCCTGACCAGCTGGAGGAATCCGCAAAACTGATTGCCGAAGGTGCCGGAATTACCGATTACGCAGTCGGCTGGCAAAGCGAAGGGAACACCCCTGATCCGTGGCTCGGACCGGATGTGCAGGATCTCACGCGCGAGCTGTATCAAAAGCATCCTTATAAGGCATTTGTATACGTGCCCGCAGGCTTCGTTGCCGATCATTTAGAGGTGCTTTACGATAATGATTATGAATGCAAAGCTGTGACCGAAGAAGTCGGCGCAAGCTACTATCGTCCGGCCATGCCGAACGCACAGCCTGAATTTATCGACGCGCTTGCAGCGGTCGTGCTGAAAGAGCTGGACAAGTAGAATTAAACGGTAAAGAAGGCGATAAAAATGAGTGGCGATAAAAAACATCTGGTCATCATCGGCGGCGGCATAACGGGATTAGCCGCCGCCTTCTACATGGAAAAAGAAATCAAGGAAAAACAGCTGCCGCTTGAGGTCACCTTGATCGAAGCGGGCCCGAGAGCCGGCGGCAAAATTCAGACGGCGCATAAAGACGGCTACATCATTGAGCGGGGGCCGGATTCTTTTTTGGAAAGGAAAAAAAGCGCGCCGCAGCTCGTCAAGGATTTGGGGCTTGAGCATCTGCTCGTCAACAATGCGACCGGACAGTCTTACGTGCTCGTCAACGAGACGCTTCATCCGATGCCGAAGGGCGCGGTGATGGGCATTCCGACCAAAATCGCTCCGTTCATCTCCACCGGTTTATTTTCTGTTCCCGGAAAAGCGCGGGCGGCGCTTGACTTTGTCCTGCCTGCGAGCAAACCGAAGGAAGATCAGTCTCTGGGTGAATTTTTCCGCAGACGCGTCGGTGACGAAGTCGTTGAGAATTTAATAGAACCGCTATTATCAGGGATTTATGCCGGAGATATTGATAAGCTGAGCCTCATGTCCACGTTTCCGCAATTCTATCAGACTGAGCAAAAGCACAGAAGCCTGATTCTCGGTATGAAAAAATCACGTCCGCAGCCTTCGGGACAGCAGCTGACGGCCAAAAAGCAGGGCCAGTTTTTAACGCTGACGACAGGGCTTCAAACGTTGGTGGAGGAGCTGGAAAAGCAGCTTACGCTGACAAAGGTGATGAAAGGAACGAAAGTCACCCATATCTGCCGCGAGGAGAAAGGATATTCCGTGACGCTTGATAACGGCAAAGTGCTCTATGCGGAAGGGTGCATAGTAACAGCCCCGCATAAAGCCGCGGCGAAAATGCTTTCTGATCTGCCGGCGGTTTCATGTCTCAAAGACATGCATTCTACGTCCGTTGCCAACGTCGCCTTAGGTTTTCCTGAGGGAGCCGTCAAGATGGAGCATGAAGGTACGGGATTCGTAATCTCAAGAAACAGCGACTTCTCCATCACGGCCTGCACATGGACGAATAAAAAATGGCCGCACGCGGCGCCGGAGGGCAAAACGCTTCTCAGGGCGTACGTCGGAAAGGCCGGAGATGAATCCATCGTAGATCTTTCAGATAACGAGATCATTAAAATCGTAATGGAAGATTTGAAAAAAGTAATGAAAATGAATGGCGAACCGGAAATGACCTGTGTGACCCGCTGGAACGAAAGCATGCCGCAATACCATGTCGGCCATAAGGAGCGCATCAAAGAGTTCAGAGATGCGCTGAAAGCTTCCTATCCGGGCGTATACGCGACGGGCGCATCTTTCGAAGGGGTGGGCATCCCCGACTGTATCGACCAGGGAAAAGCCGCCGTATATGATTCACTGGCTTATTTATTTGAAACGTACCAGCCTCCGTTATCGTAAAACGGAGGTTTTTTTGCATGTTCCCGTTCTGTAAAGGGAACACCAATAAAGAGAAAAAACATTTGAATCTTCTTTGCGACTGTGATAAGTTATCTTATGTACAAAATGACTAAAACGTTCAAACGGTCAATTTAACGAGGTGGGAAACATGTCCGTCGATCGGAAAAAGCTCATTCTGGAAGCGGCAACGAAGTCTTTTACACAATTCGGCTACAAAGCAACGACAATGGATCTGGTGGCAAAGCTTGCAAATGTGGGGAAGGGAACCATCTACACGTTTTTCAAAAACAAAGAAGAACTGTTTGATGATATTTTCACCACTATTTTAAGAGAAATGAAGGAACACGCAGACGAAGCGATGAAACCGGAGCTTTCATTTCACGAAAATGTCCACCGGGCGCTTGTCGCGATTTTGGAATTCAGAAAAACACACCAGCTGACTATTAAAATTTTTCAGGAGAACGCCGAGATTGGTACAATAGCCGTTCAGGATGTCATTGCGAAAATGGAGCGGGCCATTCTGTCATACATTAAAGAAAAGATAGAAACAGCCATTGAAAACGGAAGCATTAAACCGTGTGATCCGGAACTGACCGCTTTTGTGATGCTCAAGCTCTACATCGCGCTGATATTTGACTGGGAAAAAAACCATCCGCCTCTTGAAAAAGAGACGATCGCCGAATTGCTGGAAATGTATGTTGGTCAAGGATTATCTAAATAATAGATGATCCTTCACTTTTTAGGTGCCGTGACCGTTTTGTCAAATGAGTCAGTTTGCGGAAGGAGGCAACAGGGTTGAATACAATAAAAAGCCAGTGGAAAGACATTGTAACGAACAAGAAACTGTTAATCCCCATCATTGCCATATTATTCGTTCCGCTGATCTACAGCGGAGTGTTTTTGAAGGCGTACTGGGACCCGTACGGCACGGTGGATCAGCTGCCGGTTGTCGTTGTCAACCAGGATAAAGGGGCGGACTACGAAGGGAAACATCTTCAGATCGGTGACGATCTTGTGAAAGAGTTAAAGAAAAATGATAATTTTGATTGGCATTTTTCAAGCGATCTTGATCAATCGTTAAAGGACTTATTAAATGCTAAATATTATTTATTGGTCGAGATTCCTGAAGATTTTTCGAAAAACGCCAGCACGGTAATGGATAAAAATCCGAAGAAGCTGGATCTGAAATATCATACGAATGCCGGATCAAACTATGTCGGCGCGACAATCGGGGAAAAGGCGATCGACAAACTGAAAGCCTCCGTGTCGAAAGAAGTGACAGAGCAATACGCAAAAGTCATTTTTGATAACTTTAAAGATATTGCCAAAGGGCTCGGCAAAGCCAGCAGCGGAGCCAAGAAAATAGACGACGGCACGAAAAACGCGAAAGACGGCAGCGCCAAGCTGAAGGAAAATTTAGCGAAGCTTACTGAAAGCACCGCCACCATCAGCGATAAAACGCAGCAGCTTGCAGACGGAGCGGCGAAAGTGACAAGCGGAATTCAAACGCTTGACAGCTCTATCGCAAAACTTCAGAGCGCAAGCGCCGAAATTCAAGATAAATCAGGACAGATTGCTTCAGGAGGAGGCCAAGTGGCCAGCGGGCTGAAAACGAGCCTTGACGCACAAAAGCAGCTCCAGCAAAAGCTTCCGGATTTAACGAATGGATTAAGCGCGTTAAACAGCAAGGCGCAGGAAGTGTCGCAAAAAGCGGCGGCATTTGAAGATGCGATCAATTCAGTCAACCTGTCAGACATTGAAAACGCGGTTGGGCAGCTCGAGCAGACTGAAAAGGACCTGCAGCAGTTTAAGAAGAAGCTTTCTGATCTGAAAAACAACCTGGATGCCCGGGATGACGCGGTCAAAAAGGTGATTAAGGACAGTGATTTCTTAACGGATAAGCAAAAAGCGAAACTTGTTCAGCTACTGAATGAGAAGCTTCCGAAGGCCGACCTTCCGGATTTAGACAATATCGTCAGCCAGCTTCCGTCCGGCGGAGATATTCAGCTTCCGGATATGTCAGTCATAAAAAGCGCGCTCAAAGATGTAAAAGCGAAGGCTGATCAGCTGAAAGCACTGCCTCAGTCCACATCGAAACTGTATAACGGCGCAGCGGCGGTACAAGACGCGATTAACCAGCTGACAGCGGGAACTGATAAATTGTACAGCGGAGCGCAGACCGTCTTTGAAAGCCAAAATAAACTGACGGCCGGCATCGGCGAATACAACAGCAAGTTCGGACAGCTCAAATCAGGATCAGAAGCGTTAGTGTCAGGGAGCGGCCAAGTATCAGGCGGCTTAACGAAACTCCTGGATGCGCAAAACAAAATCCATGACGGCTCGTCCAAAATTGAGCAGGGTCAAGCATCTCTCGGCACCGGTTTAAGCAAACTTTTAGACGGCACCGGACAATTGTCCAGCCAGCTGAAAGATGCGGCCGATCAAACCGGGGACATTAAGACAGATGACAAAACGTACAGCATGTTTGCCGATCCGGTAAAAACGGACGATAACGCGATTCATTCCGTGCCTAACTACGGTACCGGACTGACGCCTTATATTCTCTCTATGGGCTTGTATGTCGGCGGATTGATGCTGACGGTCGTATTCCCTCTGAGTGAAGCTTCAGGGCGTCCGAGAAACGGTTTTGAATGGTTCCTCAGCAAATTCAGCGTTATTCTGCTTGTCGGACTGATTCAATCCGTTATTGTCGCCACGGTTCTGTTAAAAGGAATCGGGCTTGATGTGGAGAGCACTTGGAGATTCTATCTCTTTACGATGATTACCAGCATCGCGTTCTTGTCCATGATTCAATTATTGGCGACAACGATGGGGAATCCGGGACGTTTTATCGCTGTCATCATTCTGGTGCTCCAGCTCGGGGCAAGCGGAGGAACCTTCCCGCTTGAACTCCTGCCGGGATTCTATCAAGTGATTCACGGGGCACTGCCGATGACTTACAGCATCAACGGGTTCCGCGCCGTCATTTCAAATGGCGATTACGGCTATATGTGGCAGCAGGCATCCATTCTGTTGGGCATCGCCGTTGTCATGATCGCGCTGACCATCGTGTATTTTACGGTGCAAAGCAAAAAAGAACACAAAACGGAAGAAGAAATAACAGCATAAGAAAAAGAGGCTCTGAGCAGATGCTCAGGGCCTCTTTTTTTTAGATTTCGATCGTCGTGCTATTAAAATCCCCATCTTACCAACAGTCCGGTATACGTCAATCCGCCGCCGAACCCGAATAATACCAGCGTCTGGCCTTCCGACAGTTTTTTTGCTTTCACAGCTTCATCCAAAGCGAGAATAATAGAAACCGATGAAGTGTTGCCGTAATATTCAACGCTTGTCAATGTCCGTTCAAGCGGGAAGGGCAGTTTTTCACAGATGGATTCGATCATCCGCATGTTGGCGCTGTGAGGAACGAACCAATCCAGATCGTCTTTTGAAAAGCCGGCTTTTTCTAAAAGGGCATTGCATTCCTCAGGCACGGTTCTGGCCGCCCATTTATATACTTCGCGCCCGTTTTGCACCATGTTTCCTCCGCCTTTAAGCGGCTCGCCGTTTAATTCTGCGCTCAGTCCGGTGCGATACAGCACGTCCGCGCTTCCTCCCGCTGTTCCTTGCACGGCTGCCAAAAAGCCCGGCGCTGATTCATCGCGTTCCACCAATAGGGCGCCTGCAGCGTCTCCGAAAAGAACGCAGGTCGTCCGGTCAGTATAATCCGTTACTTTTGATAATGTTTCACCGGCAATGACAATCACTTTTTGATGAGAACCGGCGGTAATTAATGCGTCTGCGAGCTGAAGGCCGTAAGTGAGTCCGGCGCATGTGGCGTTAATATCAAGCGCCCCCGTGTGCGGCCAGCCGAAGTAAGCCTGCACGCGTGCCGCGGTGCTTGGAAACGCATAGTCCGCCGTCGTTGTGGCGACAAGGATCATATCGACATCATCAAGAGTTCCGCTGTATCGTTCTGCAAGATTTTTCACCGCTTCCACACACAAATCCGATGTGAATTCATGTTCGCCGGCAATGCGTCTTTCCTTCATACCGGTGCGCTGGACGATCCATTCATCAGATGTATCGACGATGCGCTCCAAATCCGCGTTTGTTAATCGGCGTGCCGGAGCATATGTACCGATTGCTGTAATTTTAGATTTTGACATGAAAAAATCACTCCTTTATATCAGATTATAACACCTGATATTATTACTTGGTACTAATTTTAATAAAAAAACCCAAGCAGCATCCGCTGTTTGGGGAGCATGAGAATCTATTTGTAAAACGGGCTTGTGTGAACGATTACCAATGACGGCAGCGGCAGCATGAATGATGATGCTTCTTTTTATCTTTCTTCTTTTTATCTTTCTTCTTTTTACAAGGGTCTTCTTTTTTCTTTTTACAGTGATCTTTTTCTTTTTTACAGCCCCAGAAGGCTGCACCAGACCAATTATCCTCAAACCAATCCTCAAACCAATCATTATGAAATCTTTTCCGCTTGTGCGGTTTACGGCTGATCATACATTTCCCTCCTATGCTCATGCTCCCTTCATTCTATGAAAAAAGAGAAGGAAAAGATTGGACGGGTTATGGATCAAAAGAGTATATTTTAAGAAGAATAAAATTGATAGGAGGAATGACCTGTGGAAAATATGAAACATACGATGGAACTGATTAAAGAATTGGTGTCGATTCCGAGTCCGACGGGCAATACATACGAGGTTATCGCCTATACAGAAAGTCTTTTAAAAGAATGGGGCGTCTCCTCTTACAGGAACCGCAAAGGCGGTCTTTTTGTCACAATTCCCGGCCGTGATGACAAGAAACACAGATTGCTGACGGCGCATGTCGATACGCTCGGCGCGATGGTAAAGGAGATAAAGGCGGACGGCCGGCTGAAGATTGATTTGATCGGCGGCTTCCGATATAACTCGATTGAAGGGGAATATTGCGAGATCCAAACTTCTTCCGGCAAAACCTATACAGGCACCATCTTAATGCATCAGACTTCAGTGCACGTCTACAAGGACGCCGGCAAGGCAGAGCGGAATCAGGAGAATATGGAAGTCCGCCTTGATGAGCCTGTCCGGACGAAGGAAGAGACGTCCGATCTCGGCATCAGGGTCGGCGATTTCATCTCATTTGACCCGCGTGTGCAGATTACGCCGAGCGGCTTTATTAAGTCCCGTCATCTTGATGACAAAGCGAGCGTGGCTCTGCTCTTGAATTTAATCCGCCGCATCACGGAAGAGAAAATCGAACTTCCGTATACGACGCATTTTCTGATTTCTAATAATGAAGAAATCGGCTACGGAGGCAATTCCAACATTCCTCCTGAGACCGTCGAATACTTGGCTGTTGATATGGGGGCGATCGGAGACGGCCAGTCTACGGATGAATATACCGTCTCCATTTGCGTGAAGGATGCGAGCGGCCCGTACCATTATCAGCTCAGAAAACATCTGGCCGGCCTTGCGGAGCGCTATGGCATTGATTATCAGCTTGATATTTATCCGTATTACGGTTCTGATGCCTCAGCAGCCATCCGTTCGGGCCATGACATCGTCCACGGGCTGATCGGCCCGGGAATTGATGCTTCACACGCTTTTGAACGCACGCATGAGTTATCGCTTCTTAATACGGCGAAGCTTTTGCACCGGTACGTTCTATCGCCGATGGCATAAAAAACCCTGCGCGGAAATCATTCCGTGCAGGGTTTATTTTAACCTGAGATGGTTGTGTTTTGTTCTGTTTTGGCGAGGCTCATGACCTTCGCGCCTTTAACGGGATCATACTGGCCTTCCCATTTTGACATCACAACGGATGCCAGCGCGTTTCCGGTCAGATTGACGACCGTACGGGCCATGTCCATAATCCGGTCAACACCGGCGATGAATGCAAGGCCTTCTGCAGGAACGCCGATTGTGCCGAGTGTCGCAAGCAGGACGACGAAAGAAGTCCCGGGCACGGCAGCCATTCCTTTGGAAGTGACCATCAAGACAAGCACAAGGGTAATCTGCTGCCAAATGGTCAAGTCAATGTGGTATACCTGAGCGAGGAATAAAGCGGCGATTGATTGGTACAGCACAGATCCGTCTAAGTTAAAGGTATATCCGATCGGCACAACAAAGGAAACAATACCTTTCGGACAGCCGATTTTCTCCATCTTCTCCATGATGCGGGGGAGTACGGTTTCGGAGCTTGACGTACTGAACGCCAATAAAATTTCATCCTTCATATAGGCGAGGAATTTGAAAATGTTTAAACCGGCAAGCTTTCCGACGATTCCGAATACAACAATGAGAAAGAAAGCCAAAGCTACATATACTAAACCGACCAGTTTACCGAGTGAAAGCAGGGAACTGAGCCCAAATTTGGAAACGGTAACACCAATCAACGCAAAAACACCAAACGGCGCAACTTTCATGACGAGGTTCACAACATGGAACATCGCATGAGAAACACCTTCAAAGAAGGCCAAGACAGGCTTTCCTTTTTCACCGATTGCCGAGATGCCGAGTGCAAACAGCACGGTAAAGCAGATGATGGCAAGCAGATCTCCTTCGGCCAATGATTGGAAGAAGTTTGTCGGTACGATATGCAGGAATGTGTCCGCAACGGATTTGCCGCTTTGTTCTTTTTCTGTTTCAACATATTGACTGATATCTGTCTTTTGAGCTTCATGTATATTAACGCCTGCCCCCGGCTGAAACAGATTCGCCAAAGCCAGCCCGAGAATAATGGCAAAAGTAGTAATGATCTCAAAATACAAAATCGTTCTGAAGCCTAATTTTCCGACTTGTTTTCCGCTTCCCGCGCCGGCAACGCCGATGATTAAGCTGGAGACGACAATTGGAATCACTATCATTTTGATTAAGCGTAAAAACAAATCGCCGATAGGCTGTAAATATGTTGGAATGGCGGGATTGCCGTACCAGATGACACCGACTACAACCCCTAGTATGAGTCCGACGAAAATTTGCGTCGCTAGTCCAAAGCGTAATTTTTTCATAGATTACCTCCCGAAGAAAAAAGTGCAATAAGTATCTAAAAAGATAGCTATTAGAACAAATTATAATAGAAAAGAAAACAATCCGTCTATAGAAAAATATAGATTGAAAATACTGAATATTTTAAAACGTACAGATAATTGCTAATAATGGTGAATAACGCCCTATTCAGAAAGTATGATGACGGACGAAAAAAACGGGCGCCGCACAACTTAGAATTGTGCGGCGCCCTATTGTCACATATCCTTAATTTTCAAGCAGTCATTACACAAATTAATGTGACACTCATACTGCTCAACAATCTCATTTCCGCATTCTTCGCATTTCTTACCGGGTAAATTTCTGAAAAAATCCGACATCTTTTCCAACATACCCATCCCTCTTTCATTGTTTTGTCTTTACATTGTATTATAACAGTTTGAGAAAATCAACGGCTGTTTTGGCACAATGTTTAAAACATGCAATTTGTACGAAAAATAGGTATATTGGAGGAAAGGAACTTTTTATCATAAACATTCGGAGGATTATATGAAAGTTACAGTTATTGGATGCTGCGGCGGGTTTCCGGCCGCAAACGAAGCAACTTCAGGCTATCTGTTTCAGTCCGGCGGCTATTCTCTGCTCGTCGATTGCGGAAGCGCCGTATTATCAAAGCTGTTTGCCTATGTTCCGGCAGAAGAGCTTGATGCCGTCATTTTGTCCCATTATCATCATGATCACATCGCTGATATCGGGCCGCTTCAATTTGCCAAACAGGTCGGCTCCTTTCTCGGAAAAGGGACGCATGCACTGCCGATTTACGGGCATGATGCTGATATAGAACAGTTTGAGCGTCTTACATATAAAACGCATACAAAAGGAGTGGCCTATCAGCCGGACCGCCCGCTTTCTGCCGGGCCGTTCACCATTACCTTTCTGAAAACGGTGCATCCGGTCACCTGTTATGCGATGCGGATTACTGACGGTTCAGCTTCTGTTGTGTATACGGCTGATTCAAGCTACCAGGACGCGTTTATCCCGTTTGCGGAAAATGCCGATCTGCTGATCTGCGAGTGCAATTTTTACGCAGACCAGGACGGCACGTCAGCCGGCCATATGAACAGTTTGGAAGCCGGCCGTATCGCGAAGGAGGCCGGAGCGGGGGAGCTGATTCTCACGCATCTGCCTCATTTCGGCGAGCACCGGAAGCTGAAAGAAGAAGCGGAATCCGTGTTCGGGGGCGAAGTGACAATTGCCGCTTCCGGATTGAAGTGGGAGAAATAAAGGAGGAGCACCATGTTATTTATCGACAATCAAAACATAACCGACCCGAGGATCAACCTCGCGATCGAGGAATATTGCGTGAAGCATCTCGACCCTGAACAGACATACCTGCTGTTTTATGTCAATCAGCCGTCGATTATCATCGGGAAGAACCAAAACACAATAGAAGAAATCAATACGAAATACGTAGAAGATAACGGAATCATCGTCGTCCGCAGGCTGTCAGGAGGCGGTGCGGTTTACCATGACCTCGGGAATCTGAATTTCAGTTTTATCACCAAGGATGACGGGGACAGCTTTCACAATTTTAAAAAATTCACCGAACCCGTTATTCAGGCGCTGCGCCAGCTCGGTGTGGAAGCTGAATTAAGCGGCCGAAACGACATCGTCGCGGACGGCAGAAAAATTTCCGGCAACGCTCAATTTTCGACGAAAGGGCGTATTTTCAGCCACGGAACATTAATGCTGGATTCCGCCATTGATCATGTTGTATCAGCCTTGAAAGTGAAAAAGGACAAAATCGAATCAAAAGGCATTAAGTCAATCAGAAGCCGTGTCGCCAACATCAGCGAGTTTCTTGATGACAAAATGACGGCGGACGAATTCAAAAAGCACCTGCTTCACCATATTTTTAATACAAATGATCTTTCCGAAGTGCCGGAATATAAACTGACCGATGAAGACTGGAAAGCGATCCGGAAGATTTCCGAAGAGCGCTATCAAAACTGGGACTGGAATTTCGGCAGGTCGCCCGCATTTAATCTTCAGCATTCGAAACGTTATCCGGTCGGATCGATTGATCTGCGTCTTGAAGTGAAAAAAGGAATCATTCAGGACTGCAAAATTTTCGGTGATTTCTTCGGTGCGAAAGATGTGAGTGAAGTCGAACAGGCACTGACCGGAAAACAGTATGACCGAACCGCTATCAGGGAGGCGCTGGCCGGAATCGATCTGAAACAGTATTTCGGCAAAATAGAGCTGGAAGATTTCCTCGAGCTGATTTATTAGAACATTTGCCGAACGCATGATTTGAATCAGCGCCCGTTTTTGTGAAATGATAGAACCATAATGAATAGGGAGGGATCATGATGAAAGTATTTCTCATCGGAGCAAACGGACAGATCGGACAGCGGCTGACCGGGCTGTTTCAAAAAGACGGCACGCATACGCTGCGGGCGATGGTCCGGAAACAAGAACAGAAAGAAGCGCTTCAAGCCGCGGGAACAGAAGCCGTTCTTGCAGATTTGGAAGGAAGCCCGGAAGACATCGCGAAAGCCGCCGAAGGCTGTGACGCGATTGTGTTTACCGCCGGATCAGGAGGAAGCACCGGATACGATAAGACGCTTTTGATTGATCTTGACGGAGCGGCGAAAGCGGTAGAAGCGGCAAAGAAAGCCGGCATCAAGCGGTTCATTATGGTAAGCGCCCTTCAGGCTCATAACCGCGGCAATTGGAATGAAGCGCTGAAGCCGTATTACGCCGCAAAGCATTATGCGGATAAAATTCTTGAAGCGAGCGGTCTGACGTATACGATTATCCGGCCGGGCGGGTTATTAAATGATCCCGGCACGGGAAATATCAAAGCCGCGGCCGATTTAGAAAGAGGCTCCATTTCAAGAGACGATGTCGCCAAGACCGTTATCGCATCCCTTGATGAACCGAATACGTATGAAAAAGCATTCGATCTGACGGCGGGCGGCACGCCGGTCAGTGAAGCGCTGAAACAATTATAGTTTCCGGTTTTACGGCACTCGGGGCTTTTTGCCCTTGAGTGTTTTTCTATATTTTTCTATAATAAAAGTGAACGTTTATTCCGGATAAATGAATGACTATTCATTCATTACATTTTTAAAGGGGTGGGAAAATGAATCTGGTTTCCAAATTGGAAGAAACGGCATCGCAGAAACCGGAAAAACCAGCTTGTCTGTTTCAAGATCAGTACATGACGTATGAGGAGCTGGCAGGTAAAATCAAAGCATTTGCAAACGGCTTGGAGGACAGGGGACTGAAAAAAGGGGATCATCTCGCGCTGCTGCTCGGAAATACGCCTGATTTTGTTATTGCGTTTTTCGGCGCGTTAAAAGCGGGAATTGTCGTCATACCTGTTAATCCGGCATATACACCTTCAGAAATCGCATACATGCTGAAAAACGGCGATGTCAAAGCGATCGCCGGCATCGATCTATTAATTCCCGTATTTGAAAGCCTGCACGGCTCGCTGCCGCTGCTGGAGCATATCATTATCAGCCAGACAGCAGAGAACGCTCCATCGACAGAAGACCCTCAATTGCGCTTAAAAATGACAACGTTTACAAAAATGCTTCGCCCGGCGGAGCGCAGCAGAACTTATCCGACATTGTCAAAAGATGATACTGCCGTCATTTTATACACCTCAGGGACGACCGGAAAACCGAAAGGCGCCATGCTCACCCAACAGAATCTTTTCTCCAATGCAAATGATGTCGCCGGATACTTAGGAATGAATGAGAAAGACAAAATTGTGGCGGCATTGCCGATGTTTCACGTTTTTTGTTTAACCGTTTGTATGAATGCGCCTCTGATGAGCGGAGCGTGTGTCTTAATCGAGCCGCAATTCAGCCCGGCTTCTGTATTTAAACTGATTAAAAGCCGTCAGGCAACCATTTTTGCCGGCGTTCCGACGATGTATAACTATCTGTATCAATATGAACACGGCAAGGCGGAGGATTTTGCGTCCGTCAGACTGTGCATTTCAGGCGGCGCCTCCATGCCGGTCGCTCTGTTGCAGACGTTTGAACAAACCTTTGACGTCACCATTCTGGAGGGATACGGACTTTCTGAAGCGTCTCCGGTTACTTGTTTTAATCCGTTTGACCGGGGGAGAAAGCCGGGCTCGATCGGGACGAATATTTTACATGTCGAAAATAAAGTCGTCGATACACTCGGACGCGAATTGCCCGACCATCAAGTGGGAGAATTGATCGTGAAAGGGCCGAATGTGATGAAAGGCTATTACAAGATGCCCGAGGAGACGGAGCACGCGCTGAAAGACGGCTGGCTGTACACGGGTGATTTGGCGAAGCGCGATGAAGACGGTTATTTTTATATCGTCGACAGAAAAAAAGATATGATTCTCGTCGGCGGATACAACGTCTATCCGCGCGAAGTAGAAGAAGTGCTCTACAGCCATGAGGGCATTAAAGAAGCCGTGGTCATCGGCGTTCCTGACGCCAAAACGGGGGAAGCGGTGCATGCTTATATAGTGCCTGGGGACGGTGAGCTGACAGAGCAGGCGGTTTTTGATTACTGTGAAACACATTTGGCAAAATATAAACGGCCGGCGGAAGTGGTTTTTCTTGATGAGATTCCGAAGAATGCGACCGGGAAGCTGCTGAGACGGGCGGTCCGGGACATGCTTCCGAAATGACGGACGAAAAGCGAAGCCGGGGGCTTCGCTTTTACATGCTGATCCGGTCAGCTCTGCGATTCTTCCTTAATGATGCTTTGCACAAGCTTCGTATCATGCCGGGTCAGTTTGTAATACGTGTTTTTATACTTGTACATCATATAATTGCCGCCTTCGAGCCACATGCTGAATGAATCAAAACGGTCTTCATGATATTTGACCGTTCCGTCGTAATCGGGAGACACGCTTTTGGTCAGTTTGACTTGTTTTCCTTGGTTCAAGATATCGAGCATATCTTTTACATTCTGCCTGTCTTTAATTTTGATTTCTTTTTTTCCGTGCTCAGACAGAATAATCAGATCTGCGTTGCTTGATGGAAACACATCGCCGGTCCGGCTGTATACATAGAAGAAAGCAATAACCAAAAGGGCGATTACTACAATAAACGCGATTATTTTTTTCATATTCATCACTCCGTCTTTTAGTCTTTCCCGCTTCCTGTTGTTCCATTCTTTTCTGTTGTGAAAAGATTAACATCCGTTTCGGAGGCTTGGTTCTATTTATTTGCATTTATGCTTACAATAGGAGTAAGTCATAAGGCTAAGGAGGGAGACTTCTATGCGCAAATGGATAGCGGCAGCGGGACTTGCCTATGTGCTGTACGGCCTTTTTTTCTATTGGTATTTCTTTATGACAGGAGACTCCGCCGTCCCGGAGGCCGTAAAGGGAACGAAAGCCGATCCGTCCTCGTTTATGGACCCGGGCCGCCTGGCAGCCGCTGAAAACTTTTCAAATGTAAAGGATTTTTTATTTTTCATCGGAGCGCCGTTAGATTGGTTTTTATTTTTTCTGCTGCTCATTACGGGGCTTGCCAAAAAAATAAAGCATTGGCTGGAAGCAGCGGTGCGCTTTCGGGTGCTGCAAATCGTAAGCTTCGTATTTGTGATTTCACTCATCGTTACGGCGGCTTCGCTTCCGCTTGAGTGGATCGGATATCGGGTTTCGCTTGCGTATCATATTTCGACGCAGACAGCAGCAAGTTGGATAAGAGACCATGTCATTGATTTCTGGATCAGCTTTCCGCTGTTTGCCGTGTGTGTGCTTGTGTTTTACTGGCTGATCACAAAGCATACAAAAAAATGGTGGTTTTACGCTTGGTGTCTTACTGTGCCGTTTACCCTGTTTTTGTTTTTCCTGCAGCCGGTCGTGATTGATCCTTTATACAATGATTTCTATCCGCTGAAAGACAAGGAGCTGGAAAGCAAAATTTTGTCGCTTGCCGACAAGGCCGACATTCCGGCCAGCCATGTTTATGAAGTAAATATGTCGGAGAAAACGAATGCGCTGAATGCGTATGTGACGGGGATCGGTTCGAATAAGCGAATCGTTTTGTGGGATACGACGCTTAACAAACTGAAGGATCGGGAAATTTTGTTCATTATGGGGCATGAGATGGGGCACTATGTGATGAAGCACGTGTACATCGGACTGGCCGGGTATCTGCTGCTGTCATTAGCCGGGTTCTATATCATTGACAAGCTTTATAAGCGGCTGTCCAAATTCTTCGGCCGAATGCTCCATATAAAGGGGCCTGAAGATCTGGCCGCCCTCCCGCTGTTATTGCTGCTCATATCCGTTCTCAGTTTTGCTTCTGATCCGATTACGAATGCCGTCTCCAGGTATCAGGAAAACGCCGCCGACCGTTACGGCATCGAGCTGACCGGAAACCGGGAAGCGGCGATTGAGACGTTTCAGGACTTGGCCGATACGGGACTGAGCCGGGTCAACCCGCCGTTTCTCGTCAAAATCTTCAGAGGGAGCCACCCGTCGATCATGGAGCGGATTGAACATGCGGAGGAAGAAAAATAATAAAAAAACCGGCGGGGCCATGGCCGACGCCGGTTTTTTATGTTTTACTGAGCTGCCGCCTGTACGTTGATCAGCCCTTTTCCGTAGTAGAAAGCATCACCAAGTTTTGTAGTGGTGTTTTCTAAACTGCTGCGGACTTGAGTGTTTGTCCAGTTCGGGTGCTTAGAAAGAATCAAAGCAGCCGCTCCGGCAACATGCGGAGATGCCATTGACGTACCATTGTACGCGCCGTATTTGTTTCCAGGAAGCGTGCTTTGGATAGAGACGCCTGGTGCCATGACATCAAGCTCAGAACCTACGCTTGAGAAAGATGCTCGTTGGTTGCTGCTGTTAACAGCGCCTACCGCAATGACAGAAGGGTATTTACCAGGATAGCCCACTGTGCTTGAGCCGCCGGAAGTGCCTTCGTTACCGGCTGCCGCAACGACTACGATGCCGGAAGCAACGGCTTTGTCAACTGCCGCTTTTAACGCTGCAGAACCAGAAGGTCCGCCGAGGCTCATGTTAATAACGTCCATATTGTTTGCGATCGCCCACTCAATTCCGTTAATGATCCAGCTGTACTGGCCGGAACCGTCAGCGCCGAGAACTTTTACAGCGTAAAGAGATGCGCTTGGTGCAACGCCTAATACACCGACTGAGTTATTAAGAGCCGCAACTGTACCGGCAACGTGAGTTCCGTGAGAGTTGTTGTCTTGGAAAGGATTTGTTTCAGAAGGAACCATGCTGGCCCCGCCTGCTACCTTTAAATCAGGATGAGAAGAATCGATACCGCTGTCGATAACCGCTACTTTAACATTTGATCCGGTGAAGCCTTGAGAGTGCAGAGCAGGGGCTTTAATTTGTGATACGCCGTAAGGCACGGACTGCGCGTACGCCTGTGCAACGTGATCTTCTTCAACGTAAGCGACGCTAGGGTCTTTTTTCAGCTCTTTTACAGCTTTTTCATTTAATGTAGCTGAAGCTGCGTCTACATATTTGAATTGCTTTTGCACTTTCCCGCCTTTTTCAGAAATGACATCTTTTTTCTTAGCGGCGCTCATCGTGCTCATTGTCTGTTTAAATCCGACAATGTATTTCTTTTCCCCGTTTGATTTCCCTGCCGCCTGGGCAGGAGACGTGCTGCCGAACGCCATCGTAAAGATTAACGCTAAAGCAAACAGCAAACTGATCCATACCTTTTTGCCTCTCACTCTTTATCCTCTCCTTTTTTTCATTTGCAGAACAACCAATAGACAGATTATTCTGTGGATTAATTGTATAGCATGGAATAATATTTTAGTAGACCCAATTTTTTTCAGTTTGTTTTATTTCTATTTAGGTATATCATCTCTCTTTCGTTTAATAGGAACCCGAAATATTTAAATTTTAATGGAAAAAACCGATGGAAGGACATGAGTATTTGTACACAGCCGTGAGCGCTCTCTTGTTTGCTGGGTCGAACGGTTTGATTCCATTTTTGGAAGCTGCGGCAAAAACAGGATAAATGTCACCTTTTGTTGAATGCAGAAGTCTGATGGAAACGAAAGCGGAATGAAATAAAGCGGCCGGCATGAATCAGTCTTCGGCTTTCTTGACGTAGAAAAGCTGGGAAACCATTTTATAAAAATAATGATAATGAATATCATTGATACTTATATTGTCAATGATATAATTGCGGAAAAATGAAAGAGGGGGAACAGATGAAACCAATTTTCAGTATGCTGATGATCTTATCCGTTCTCTTCATAACGGGATGCTCAGAACAGGAACATGAAACCGCCGTCAGGCATGATCTGGGGACGGCACATGTGGCTGCGCATCCGCAGCGCGTCGCCGTATTGAATGATGGCTTTATTGATACCCTCCATGATCTCGGCATAAAGCCGGCGGCCGCGGCGGATGACCGGGCAGAGCGAAACGACGGCAGTCCGTCCGTCGGGCTCCCGTCACATCCCGATTTGAAAAAGATCACTTCGTTAAAGCCCGATCTCATCATTGCTGACTCAAGCCTTCACAAGGGGATATACCATGAGCTGACAAAGATCGCTCCGACAATCGCTTTACAAAATGAAGCTGCGGATTATCAGGATGCGGTTGACGCTGCCCTTACTATTGAAAAGGCGGTCGGTAAAGATGGCATCATAGAGAAACAATTGTCGGCCCAGGAAGAAAAGCTGAATGACATCAAAAGAAAGCTGGATGCAGAAGGCGGCACGATTTTATTAATTGACGCTGCAAATGACAGCATTTCCGTAAAGGATGACCGGTTTTTCACATCCCGGCTTTTGACGCTCGCAGGGTTTACATATGCGGTCCAGACGGATTCCGGCGGGAAATCAGACTCTATCAAAATGACGCCCGGGCAGCTTTTGCATATCGATCCTGATTACATCGTACTGTTGGACGGTGAGAAAGAACTCGAAAAAAATCACCTCTGGAAACAGCTGACAGCCGTAAAAAACGGACACGTTTACCGCGCGGACAGGGCGGTATGGACGGAGCGCCGGAGCATTGACGGTGCGGACGCCATATTACATGATCTTCAGAAAAAAATGCTCGCCAAAAAGGCCCAAAACTGAATTCGGGCCTTTTTGTTATGATTCTGATAGGTGGCTGCTTATATTGTAATCTTTGACGCGCCACTTATTTTCAATTCGTTCGATATTGCTCAGGCACGCATTGACAAGCTTTGCGTTTTGTATGTCGGTATCACCGTCAGAAATGGCGGACAAGAGGGCGTGAATGGCTGCGCCATGAGCGACGATCAGTACTTTTTGCTCAGGAAACCGCTCCTGAACTTTCACTAAACCGGCAAGCATTCTGTCTGTCAGCTCTTCTGCTGTCTCCATGTTCGGGTAGTTTTTATCCGGGTAGCGCTTCGACCGTTCCGGTAAAGACATTCCTTCCGCATCACCGTAGCTCCGTTCTCTGAAATCTTCCATGACGACAATGGGAAGATTCAAAAACCCGTTAATAATGTCAGCTGTTTTTCTGGCCCGTTTCATCGGGCTTGAGACGATGACATCCCATTCGGACCCCTTTAAGTACTCTCCTGTTTCTTTCGCCTGACGCTCTCCCGTCGCATTTAACGGAATATCCGATTTGCCTTGAAGCTTCTTTTGGGCATTCCAATCAGTCTCTCCATGTCTTACTAAACAAACGGCAGTCATAAAGTCTCCACTCCGATCAATTTTTTATCGATATCATCTATTATACTGCCGTTACGTTAACACTTCAAAGAGAAGCGCCAGTCCGACTCCGCCTCCGCTGCCGATTGCTGCTGCTGCGTAGCGGGCATCCGGGCGTCTTTTTGCTTCATAAAAAAGCCGGGTGACAAGCGCCGCCCCGGAAGCCCCGTACGGATGCCCGACGGCCAGAGCGCCGCCCCGGACATTTATTTTAGAATACGGCACTTGAAGCTGCTGTGAAAAAACGCATATTTTGACGGCAAACGCCTCGTTGATTTCGTATATATCAATATCATCCGGTGACAGGTTCCGTTCCTTCAAAAGCTTTTTGACGGCATAAACCGGGGCTGCTGACGGATAATGCGGATGGACGCCGCTTACCGCGCTTCCGATAAAACGCAATCCCGGCTTTAAACCGAGAGACAGCGCTTTTTGTTCTTCCATCACACAAACTGCCGCCGCCCCGTCAGAAATTCCGCAGCTGTTGGCGGCGGTGACAGAGCCTCCGGACTGAAAGACGGGTTTGGCACGGGAGATGAGAGGCTCCATGTTCCGCTTTTTCAGCATGTTTTCGTCAGCGGCGAATCCGTGACAGGGAAGAATTTCCCGGCGGTACAAGCCGTCTTCGTGCGCTTTGACGCTCCGTTCATAGCTGAGAAGGGCATATTCGTCCTGCATCTTTCTCGTTACGCCGTAAGCCTGTGCCGTATACTCGGCTGCTATGCCCATATCAGGATCGCCGATGTGTTCAGGAGAAAAGCGCGCCCGGGATGAGAAAGGGGAACGGCTGCTGCTCTCCGCTCCTCCCGCGATGTACATGCTCCCCGCGCCGGCTTTAACAAAGTGGCACGCGACCCTCACGGCGTCCAGTCCGGAGCCGCACTGTCTGTCGATGGTCGTACCGGACACGCTCAAAGGAAGTCCGGCGGCCAAGGCTGACAGCCGGGCGAGATTCCCGCCGCGGCCCGTCGCGTTTCCGATCAGGACTTCATCAATGTCTTCGGGCATGTTCCGGCTCAAATGGCGAATCAGCGGAGCTGCCAAATCTTCTGGGAGACAGTCTTTTAACAGGCCGTTTTCCCGGGCGAAAATCGTCCGTTTCGCATCCGTAATTACAGCTTCCATTCCATCATGTCCTTTGCCTGCTTTTGTACGGCGGCACGGGCGATCTTTCCGCCGGCTGTTTCCGGTATTTCTGAAAACAGCCATTTTTTCGGGATTTTATATGCCGCCAGCTGCTCGCGGCACTGTTTCTTCAGTTCCTTTACATTTGCATGTCCGTCGATCACCGCAACGGCGATGCTGCCCCAATAATCATCAGGAATGCCGATGACGGCCGCTTTTCTGACGCCCGGACAGCGGTTGAGCACACGTTCTATCTCTTCCGGGAATACATTCAGGCCGCCTGATACGATCATCCCGTTTTCACGTCCTTCGATATAAAGATAGCCTTCACGATCGATATACCCCATGTCATCAACCGTCATCCAGCCGGAATCATCAGGTTTTGCGCCGTTGATGTATCCGGAAAATTTCATCGGGCTGTTCACAAAAATCTTCCCCGTTTCGCCCGGCATGCAGCGTTCTCCTCCGGGGCGGCGGATTTCGATTGTAACATTTTCAAACGGGCGGCCCGCCGCGTCAGGCTTTCGGGCGCTGTCTTCAGGCGATAAGAACGCCACGAAACTCAGCTCAGACGTTCCGTAAAAATCGTACAACCGCAAATGGGGATAGCGCTCTGACAGCGCTTGTTTTGACGAAGCGGGCCAGTCTGCACCGGAAGAAATCACCTTGAGCGGTGTATCCGGAAACGCCTCTAGTGAGAGCAGGGCATCCGTCATTGTCGGCACGGTATATAGAACGTCAGCTTGTCTGAGCCGGTCTTTCATTCCGGCCGGATTGAATTTTCTTTGAAGGATGACGGTTCCGCCGATAAACAAAGTGCTGACGGCGCCGTATAAAAAGTGTGACGAGCGAAGCGTGCCCGGTACCAGCACTTTGTCATCAGGGGAAATGCCGAATTCACGTTTCGTACAAGAAAAGCTCTCCAGCCACGAACGGTGAGAGCGGGTGAAGGCTTTCGGCTTACCGGTCGATCCCGAGGTGAATCCGGTATAAAAGGGCAGGCCGGTGTTTTCGATAAAAGCGCCTTCCGTTTTTTCCGCCTCGATCAAAGGCCTGCATTCATCCCACAGGATGACAGGCGTTTTGACGCCGTCCAGTCTGCCGCTCAGCCGGCGGTCACAGATGACGAGGTCGGTTTTGCTGATGTTAAGCTGGTCCGCGAGTTCCGCCGCTGCCGAGCGGGGATCTAACGGAACCGCCGTGCAGCCGGCATGCGCCGCGCCTGCGAAAAGTTGTAAAAATGGGATGCCGTTCGGCAGTAATATTGCAATGTTTTCGGGCTTATCTATAAGGCTGCCAAGCCAGTTTGCGGTTTGGTTTACCAGCCTGTTCCAAGTTTGATAGTTGATCTGTTCTGTTTCTGTCTGAATTGCGATCTGTTCCGGCGCTTGTCCGGCTGTATCTGAATATGATGATGTAATCATGATGACTAAAATCAGCTTCCTTTCGTCGGCAAAAGCCGGCTTGCTTGAAGAGTTTTTCTGATTCTTACGGCTGCGAATGAGGCTGCGGCCGCTTTAAGCAGATCTCCGGGCACATAGATGAGGCTGAGCTTTACGGCAGTCAAGATATCAATGTGCATCATAAAAGCCTGAACGGGAATGCCGATGACATACAAAAACAGCACGCCGAACAAGAACTGTCTGATAAACAAATGGGGGACAGCAGCTGAGCGAAGGCCTTGGATGCTGAGGCTCAGAAGTAATGCCGCCAGCGGATATGCGATGAGATATCCGGCGCTCGGCCCGAAAAAAACCCCGAACCCGCCTCTGCCGCCTGAAAGGAGAGGCGCTCCGCATGCCACAATCAGCAAAAAAAGCAATTGGCTTAAAAACGCCGCTTTCGGTTTTAGGATGCTTCCCGATAAGAGCACACCGATCGTCTGGAGCGTAATCGGAACCGGCGTAAAGGATAAGAAAAGCGGCGGGAGCAGCCCCAAAAGTCCCATAATGGCGGTAAACACGGCAATATGCATCATTTCTGTCAATTTCATTATGTATTCCTCCAGCTTATCAAAATATGTTTATACAATAAAGCGAGTCTTTATATATGTCAACTCTATTATATTTCAAGTTAACATTAAAAAGACCGGCCCTTTATGAAAAAGGCCGGTCGGTTTATCTTTATTCTTCTGTAAGGATAACAAGTGAATCAACGGATGATGCAACGTGGGAAACGGCGCGGCTGACTTCTTGAAGGCCGCCGAGAAAGGCCTGCAAATCAACGTCGATTTTGCCTGTCTGGTCTTTGCTCGTTTTCATGCTTTGGACGATGTCATCAAACAGACGGTTGATCTGCGTCATTTTTTCTTTCGTTTCACTTACAAGTCCGTTGACATCTTTAATATGTTTGGACACGATGTTGATTTGTGTATTGGTATTGTTCACGAGCTCTGATACGGTGGAAACGGTTTTTTTCGTATCCTCTGAAAGCTTTCTTACCTCCGTCGCCACAACGGCGAACCCTTTGCCGTGCTCCCCGGCTCTCGCGGATTCTATTGAAGCGTTGAGTGACAGGAGATTCGTTTGCTCGGCGATCCCCGTCACGATGCCGAAGATTTTTTCGATCTGCTGGGCGATGTCATTCAGCTTGTCCATTTCTTCTTCAATCTGCAGAAGGCTGGCGTCGATTTTATTCATCTGCTTCTGCTGGCTTTCAAGCTCTTTTTTCCCGCCGATTGATTTTTCTTCGACATGTACGGAAGTGACGGTGCCGGCTTTTGACGCCTCGGAAATGCCCTCGGATTTATCGACCAGCTCCTGCACGGCTCTGCTCGTTTCTGAAAACAAATCAGCGAGTGATCCTGATGTTTCCTGGATTTTTTGATGAAGACGGGCTTTCTTTTCCTCTTGTTCGTCACGCTGGCAGTTATATTCAGTCTGGAATGCTTCAAGGACGAGCTGCTGTTCAAGATTCAATATTTTCGTCGTCGCTTTGATCGCTTTTAAAAGCTCATGCAAATCCGGAATTGCTGCTTCATATATGTTCATCATCGACAGAAGCAGATCCTGAAACGCTCCCATATACCATTTCGGTTCAAGGCCGATCCGCAAGTGAATGGAAGCGATGCGCTGTCTTTTTTCAATGAATTCATCATCAATCGTGCCGGCGAACATCTCATGGATATGACGCCGTAATGTTTTTTTCAGGCGCTCCACCGTGCTGTGGTCGTTAATGATCGTCATTAATGACTTTTCGTGATCCAGGTTTCGGTAAAAGGAATCGACGATTGTTGAGATATGTTCTTTAATTAATGGCTGCAGCTCTTCAAGCACATGAAGTTCTTCGTTTCCGAGCCTAACCATTTTCAGCTGTTTTTGGACATCTGCATATTGATTTGAAAGCGCGATGCGTTTTTTTTCATCGGCTTCTGAAAAATAAGCTGTTTCTTTTTTGCGGTCTTTTTTAAATAACAATATAAGTTCCCCCAGATATTCTCTTTTTCTTTTTATCGGTATGGAAGGAACTTGAATGAAGGAATCTGATAAAAATATTTTAATGCGGAAAAAAATAAAACCATTCGTACAGAATGGTTTAGTCAATCTTGGCTGAGGCGCTTCAGCGGCTTGATGGCGGGACCTTCGGCAACCCCGCCGTCAGGTGTGAACCGGGACCCGTGACAAGGACAGTCCCACGTCCGTTCGCCGTCATTCCATTCGACCTCACAGCCCAAATGGGTGCATGTCGTATCGACAAGATGCAGACAGCCTTTTTCATCTTTATAGGCGCCGGCCCGTTTGCCGTTTACCGTTACGATTTTTCCCTCCCCGGGCCGAAGAGTCTCAGGTGAAGCGTCCGGCCTCTCAAGTTTGCCCGAGATAAGGTGTTTGGCCACGTCGGCATTATAAGAAATCAGTTTTTTCAGTCCCGGATCTGCGTGGAAGCGTGACGGAATAAACAGGCCGGAAAACGGGTTCTTTTTGTTTTGAATATGATCAGCCAAAAGCTTCGCGGCGAGCGCTGAGCTTGTCATACCCCATTTTTTAAAACCGGTCGCCGCCAAAATATGTTCTTCATCGCCCGAGATGGGACCGATGAACGGAATTTTGTCAATGGTGACAAGGTCTTGTGCAGACCAATGATATGGGATGCTTTCAACTCCGATTGTGTCTTCCGCAAATTGTTTCAGTGCTTCGTAATGCTCGGACATTTCTTTTCCTTGGCCTGTTTTGTGGCTTTCGCCGCCGACAAGAACCAGTTTTTCACCGTTCAAATCGGTGTATCGCAGTGATCTGGACGGCTTGTCTATGCTGAGATACATCCCGTCCGGATACGCTTGTTTCGGTTTTACCGCGAGTACGTAGGATCTGCTGGCATACATTCTGGCGGCGTAAAGCCCGCCTCCGTCATAAAAAGGAAAGTGGGAAGAGCAGACAATGTAGCTGCACTTGATGCCGTGTCTGTTTTTCGTGACCACTTCCGGCTGCGGTTCTTTTTTTATGTCGATCGCAGCCGTCTGTTCAAAAATCCGCGCCCCGTTTTTAACGATCTCTTTGACGAGCGCCGCGCCATATAAAAGCGGATGGAATTGCGCCTGATTCTTCATGGCGAGGCCGAGCCTGCAATCAACAGGGACGGGAAGTTCTTTCACAAGCTCGTGTTCAATGCCGAGCTTGGTATAAGCTTCCTGCTCACTGCGGATTTTTTTGGCGCCTGATTCTGTATTGGTGTAAAGATATGCGTCTTGTTCAATCAGTCTGCAGTCAATCGAAAGGTCCTTGATGATCTGCTTCATGTCTTCCATGGCGCGGAGATGGGCTTCGAAATACAGCCTTGCGCTGGTCTGTCCGATCTGCTGAATAAGATCGGCATAGATGAAATCATGCTGGGCGGTGATTTTTGCGGTCGTGCCCGCGGTCGTCCCGTTTAAAATCCGGTCTGCTTCAATGACAGCGACACGGAAACCTCTTTTCGTCAGTTCGTATGCCGTTGTCAGGCCCGTAATTCCTCCGCCGATAACCGCAACGTCACATTCCGTATCTTCAGTGAGGGCGGGAAAGGAAGGAATGTCAGCTGTTGCTTTCCAATAGGAAGCCGGTTCCTCGTTTGAAAAAGTAGTCAATTCAGATTTACCTCCTCTGTTGTATATTCTTAATTTTTCCAATAAGACTCTGTTCATACATGAAATTCGTATAAGTTGCTCAAATTACTCATAATATAGTAATTAATGTAAAGGAGTGATCAAAATGGCTAATCAGAAGAAGAAAACCTTGCCGCCGCAGCATCAAAACCGGCAGCCGGGCTTTGAATATGTAATGGACCCGCGCCCCGTTTTTGACAAACCGAAAGCGGCGAAAAAACTTGAAGGGAAAACGGCGATCATCACGGGCGGAGACAGCGGGATCGGCCGCGCCGTATCCGTTTTATTCGCGAAGGAAGGCGCTAATGTGGTCATCGTTTACTTTGATGAGCATCAGGATGCCGAAGAGACGAAGCAATATGTAGAAAAAGAGGGGGCGAAGTGTCTGCTGATCGCAGGGGATGTCGGCGACGAAGCCTTCTGCAACGATGTCATCCGCCAGGCGGGCCAAGCCTTTCCTTCCATTGACATCCTGGTCAACAACGCGGGTGAGCAGCACGTGCAGCCGGGGATTGAGAAAATCACGAGCCACCAGCTCATCAGAACGTTTCAGACGAATATTTTTTCAATGTTTTACTTAACGAAAGCCGCGCTCCCTCACCTGAAAAAAGGAAGTTCAATCATTAATACGGCCTCCATTACCGCCTATAAAGGCCACAAAACATTGATTGACTATTCAGCGACAAAAGGGGCGATCGTCACGTTTACAAGATCTCTTTCCCAATCTCTTGTCACTCAGGGCATCAGGGTAAACGCAGTGGCGCCGGGGCCGATCTGGACGCCGCTGATCCCGGCGAGCTTCTCGGCGAAGGAAGTGGAAGTCTTCGGCTCAGATGTGCCGATGCAGCGCCCGGGAGAGCCTGTTGAAGTGGCGCCGAGCTATTTGTACCTAGCAAGCGATGATTCTTCATATGTCACGGGCCAGACGATTCATGTGAACGGCGGCACCATCGTAAACGGATAATGTAAAAAAAGCCAATCCATATGGATTGGCTTATTCACTCTGTTTGAGTGCGGCATATTCTTTTGAAAGCGTGAGGAACGCTTCTTTATTTTTATCATCAAGCGCCTTATTAATCTGCATTGTCAGCATGGCGATCCGGCGTTTATACAAGGATTCATCAAGCACCATTTGAATGTAAATATCGGCCATTGTCACATCGAATTCGTTTGCTTTTTGCGTGTTGCGGGACTTCATGAGCTCAGTGTACGACTTTTTCTCTTTCATAAAGAATCCCCCCAATGCCTTTTTTATAGTATATGGATAACGGCCGGAAAAATCAATTAATTTTTATAATCTTTAGACAACTAATACTTGGAAATATATCGACATATCCTGCAAATTGACGAAAAAACAAAAATGATCATTGTATAATGAGGTGAAATGAAAAAGAAAAATAATATTTAAATAGTAATTTAAGACTAAATTACATCTTTAAAAGGTGATTTTTAGCTATATTCGAAAAAAACCTGTCGTTTTCCAATGACAGATGATAGATTATTAGTATAAATTTTCAAGAAAAGGATTGGAGGCTGCACATCATGTGCCAGAAAACACACGCACCCTTAGAAAGCTACGAAGTAAATCGTTCAACCATCGCTGTTTTGCCTGAGGAAATAGACGGTAAAATGGGGTCGAAGGTCATTGAAAAAGACTGCATTCTGTATGTCAGCATGAAGCCGATTCACATCATCGACAGAAGCTGCCGCTACTTTGGCTCCAGCTATGCCGGGAGAAAAGCGGGAACATATGAAGCGATTAAAATTTCTCACAAGCCGCCGATTATGGTGGACCCTTCAAATCACATCTTTTTATTCCCTACACTTTCTTCTGCAAGGCCTCAATGCGGCTGGATATCGCATGTGCACGTTAAAGATTTTCAACCGACGGCATTTGATGACACAGCGGTCACGTTCTCAAACGGCAAAACGATGGAACTGGAAGTATCCTATCATTCTTTTGAAAATCAGGTTTACAGAACCGCCTATCTCAGAACCACTTTTCAGGACAGGATGGGCAGTCATATCCCGAAGCGGCAGGAATTCATGCTGTATCCGAAAGAAGAGCGGACAAGAATGATCTACGACTTTATTTTGCGGGAGCTGGGGGAGAGATATTAGAGAGAGCTGTGATGTGAAGGGACGGGTCCTCTCCTTTTGGGGAGGGCTTTTTTCGATTTACATGCCGGTATAGAGTTGTATCGTGTCCGTCTGTTGGCTATGATGATGTAAAGAGTAATGATATTTCATTTTAGGAGAGATGGGCATGGATGTGTTTGCAAAATATGTATCAGGAATCGATAACCCGGATCACCGTCTCAAAGCAGAGGAAATTTTGTCGTGGACGGCTGGCCAATTTCCGAACTTAGAAGCGCAGATCAAGTGGAACAAACCGACATTTACCGATCACGGCACCTATATCATTATGTTTGCCGCGGCAAAAAATCATTTGAGCATTTTACCTGAAAAAGAGACGATGGAGCATTTTGCCGATGACATCGCCCAGGCCGGGTACAGCGCTTCTTCGCGCCTGTTCAGAATTCGATGGACTGATCCGGTGCACTATGATCTGCTTAAGAAGATCATCGAATTTAACATCAAGGAAAAAGCTGAAAATCCGGGTTTTTGGCGCTAGCGGACGTGATGTTGAAGGAGGAAGACATGGACGTTTTCAAAGACTATTTATCAAGTAACGACAGCCCTGATCATCGTCTGCGAATGGAGGAAATCCTGTCGTGGACGGCTGGCCAATTTCCGAACTTAGAAGCGCAGATCAAGTGGAACACGCCGATGTTTACCGATCACGGCACCTTTATTATCGGCTTTGCGGCAGCAAAGCATCATGTAAGTGTTTCCCCCGAAGAAGCTGGAATTGCGCATTTTGCCGACGACATTGCCCGTGCCGGCTACAGCGCTACTTCCCGTTTGTTCAGAATTCAATGGACTGAACCGGTGCATTATGAGCTGCTTGAACGCATGATTCAATTCAATATTCAGGATAAGGCGGACTGCTCAGCATTTTGGCGGAAATAATGAAAGAAATGTTAAAAAAACAACCCTGAGGAGGGCTGTTTTTTTATTGGAAACACATGATCAGCCCATTTTAATCAAGAAGCAATGGATGACGTACTATAAAAAATAAGGAGTACGAAGCAGTGAATGAATTTTATAAGGCGTTAACACATGTAAATAAAATTTTTTATGAACCAAATCACTTAACGATACATGATATTCAAGAAGAAGCTCAAAATTCAGAGTATGGGGCCGGTATGTTTCAACTGCATTCAAAATCAGTTCGATTCAGAGTCGCAAAAATAACGCCTAACAAGATAGGACAGTTTGTTGCTTTTTGGGAAAAAGATGGAGATGGTAAAAACCACGCCTTTTCATATGAAAAAGCTGCTGATTTATTGGTTATCAATACTTTTGCCGGTAATAATCATTTTGGACAATTTGTTTTTCCAAAAGAAGTTCTTGTAAAGCAAAATATCCTTAAAACAGCCGCTGCAAAAGGAAAAATGGCAATTAGAGTTTACCCTAAATGGGAAAATCCCACTAGCAAACAAGCTATCAAAACACAAAAATGGCAGTTGGCATATTTTGTAGAGGCGAACGATGCAGATCGTTTTCCAGCACAAGACCTGTTAAAGCTATATTCTAACTAAAATTGGACAGCCCTGAGCCGGCTGACAGTATGTGAAGTTAACCGGTGCGTGAGTTGGAGAATAACGGGGAACCTCAACAAATGAGGTTCCTCTAATTGTTATATAGAAATCGACATTTTGAATGTAACAGAGTTTGTTTATTAAACGTAATCCGAAAAATAAAGGATTTGCGTATCCGGCAGACCCTCACGAAACGCACGATGGCAGAAATCGTGCGTTCAACATTCTTTATTTGACGACAGACATGCTGACGCTGCTGCCTGACACTGTCAATTTGGCAAAATCCTGTGTATCAATCACAGGGGTGACTGCTTTATTGTCGATCGTGATGTTCGTAAAGGCTGTTGAGAAGTTTGATTTGATGTAAGGGCGCTGATCCTCTGATGTGACCGCGACGGTGGCGAGCGCTTTCCATTTTGAGACAGAGCCTACATTTGTTTGGGCGAGTTCTGAGATGATGCGGCCGGTGTATCCGTCATTATTCGTGCCCCAATATGTGGCGCGGGTATTGCCGTTCAGATTTTTGTAAATGGTCAGCTGTACGGTGCTGCCGGGCCGGAAGCCTTTCGTATAGGTGAATTGGCTTTCTCCTTCCAGATACCGGACCTGGCCTTGCCCCTTTGAACCGACTTTCATGATCGGTTTCCATACATGATAGGTGTCACTGTACTGAAGCCCGATATCAGCCTCTGTGCCTCCGGTAAATCCTGAGTAAATATAGGCTGTCCCATTTGACACCTGAATCGAGCTTGGAAGCTGAATTTTCGTGACGAGAACTGAGCCCGTGCTGTTCAGGTAGGCCCTTCCGCCGATTCCTTTGCTGAGCTGGGACGCTGCTTCCGCCGTATTGGGACTGATCACCCCCGGGATATCCGCCGTACATACGCCGAATAGAACGGCTGTAGTGAGCACACCCGCAAGAAGCCCTTTTTTCATCATCATTTCTCCTCCTATCATCATAGTCAGATAGCGCTATCAATTCATATTATAAAAAGTTTTGGGAAAAATTCCATAAAAGATATACGGGCGGACGTAAATTAAAACTATTTTCCTATTTATCTTGTAAATGGAGATTATTTGAACTATGATATGTTCAGCAATACAGCATGATTCAGGAAAGGGGATAGGATAGAAATGAAAAAGACGGCAGCTGTGCTTTTGTCTTTCGGTCTGGTGTTCGGTTGTTCATACGGAGCGGGGCAGACGGCAGAAGCGAAAACAAAGGTAAAAACGTATCAAAACTGCAAGGCGCTGAATAAGGTGTATAAGGGCGGCGTGGCCAAATCGTCGAAAGTGAAAAACAAGGGCGGCAGAACAAAGTACAAGCCGTATGTATCAAAAGCGCTTTACAATGCGAATAAAAGACTTGACCGAGATAAAGACTATATCGCATGTGAGAAATAAAAAAACAAGCCTCTTTAAAGAGGCTTGTTTTTTTAAATGGATTCGGCGGTGACGGCGGTTCCGTATCCGATTAATTCGGATGTGTTCTGTCCTGCGGTCAGTTCGAACCGCAGGCCGACGATGGCGTTCGCTCCGAGCTGCTCCGCCTCTCTGATCAGCCGCTCTTTCACCGCTTTTTTGGAGTCTTCCAGCATTTCAGTATAGCTTTTCAATTCGCCGCCGACGACAGATTTTAAGCCTGCAAGCAAGTCTTTGCCGATGTGTCTGGACTGGACGATACTGCTTGTCACCAGGCCTTTCACTTCCGTAATCTGTTTTCCGGCGACAGTTTCGGTCGTTGTCATGATCATGCGTTTTTCCCCTTTCGTGTATCTTACCGCTATCTTACCATTTAAGCCGCCTTTTCGGCTGCGCTGATTTGTTTTTTTCTGACTGCGGCGCTGACTGCAAACATGACGGCAATGTTCAGAACCAGCGCGATGATGCCTGTATTCATATCCTTAACGATCTGCGGAAGAAACGGAAAGAGGGTTCCGATGGTTGATTCGGTCAGCGTAATGAAGGCCACCGTTCCGACCCCGGCCGTTATGCCGGCAAGAGCGCCGTGGCTTGTGATGAAACGCCGCTTCGGCAGGCTGAATAAGAGGGCGGGGAAAAGCTGGGTGACAAGGCTGTAGCCCATTAAAAGCAAGGTGACGATGGTATTTCCGCCTTTCAGCGTAAAATATACGGATATCAGCGCGATGACGGGTACGGCGTATTTTGCGAGCCGTGAGACTTTTTCGTCAGTCGTGCCGGGCAGAATGGCTTTGTACACATTTTTGGCGAACAGCGTGCTTGAGGCCATTAATATCATTGAACCGGGTACAAGCGCCGTCAGAATGCCCGCCGATCCGATCAGTCCGACAAACCAGGGATCAAAGGTTTTCACAGACAGCTTTAATAAGGCGAGATCCGTGTCCGCCCCTTTTAAACCGGGCACCTGCAGAATCGCCGCAAATCCGGTAAAGATGACAAACAGCAGGACGAGCTGATAAAGAGGCATGATGATTGCGTTTTTCCGAAACACCCGCGGATGCTCCGCCGAATAGGAAGCGGCAAATGTATGGGGCCACATATAAAAGCCGAGAGCGGTCAGCAAAACTGTTGAGCTGAACCAGGAAACGCTCTGTCCGGTTTCCGGCAGCGTGAGAAAACCGGGTTTTGCGGCGTCAATTTGTTTGAACATCTCCGTAAACCCGCCATAGTAATGAATGGGCAAATAAATGCCTAAATACAGGACGATGCCTAAAATCATGATATCTTTAACGACTGATATCCACGCTGAACCGTGGATTCCTGATATCATCACATAAATCGTGATGGAGACAGCGCCGATCCAGACAGCGGCTGAGGGCGGAATCTGTCCGTATGACGTTGCTGAAACAATTAATCCGAGCCCTTTCAGCTGCAGGACGAGATAGGGGATGAGGGATGCGATGCCGACGAGCGATACGAGAATGCCGAGGAGCGGGCTGTTGTATTTTGAAATAAAAAAATCTGATTGCGACATCAGTTTGTGTTGTTTGGCGTAAGTCCACACGGCTGGCAGAAGCCAATATGACAAAATGTAGGCAAGGCAGCCGTACGCGATAATATAAAAGGCGGGGCCTCCTTTTCCGTAAGCCCATCCGCTTCCGCCGAGGAATGTAAAGGTCGTGTATATTTCTCCCGCCATTAATAAAAAGACAAACATCGTGCCGAAGCCGCGTCCGCCCACTGTCCATTGTTCAAGGTCCATATTTTTTCCTTTTCGGGCCCGGATTCCGAGATATACACAAAACAGGAGCACGGCGGCCATTACGGGAAATGCTGCGTTCATTCCGCCTCACCCGCCTTGTTTTCTTTGTCCAATTTGTAAACGGCGGCCATCAGGACGGAAGTCAGCACCGCCCAGATGACGACATACGCAAGAATGAAAGGCATTCCGAAAACATAAGGCGTCACCCGGTTGGCAAATGGAATGCCGGCGAGAATTCCGAAAAAGGGCAGGGCGGCGAGAACATGAATCAGTTTCATAACATTCCTCCTTTTCATTGAAAACAGCGTGTCCCGATTATAAAGAAAATCATGTCAAATGTATAGTGTGAATAGTCTGAAATTTATCAACTGAAAAGGAAAAGCAGTCCCGGCTGCTTTTTAAATGGTCGCAAGAGACAGGTAATATTCCAATAAGGCGGTTACCTGTTCCCGTATTCTCGGGTTGAAATAACGGTGTTTTTCTTCATAGCCGTTAATGGTGCATATATAAAGCGTAAATGCTTCGTCTCTTTCCGCTTCGTATATTTTAATTTTACGCTTTCTTAACTCTTTTCGAACATCACTCAAATCCTTTTGTGCTAATTTTAAAGAGCAGCCGATAAGCTGTTTATAGGGTTGTTTTAATTTGAACGGGCACGAATCAAGCGCTTCGAGGTCCCGGTTCAGGATGGCAGCCGCCATGGGCAGAAACAGCCCTTTTTCGATGAGATCGCGGGTGCCGCTCCGGATGTCAGGCATAAATACTCCTTCTTTCTTAAAAAAAGAGAACGTTTGTTCTCATTTTATACTCGCTTACACGATATTTCAAGTCGGAAAATCTCGTAAACATTTTCGTTTTTTGGAGATAATGTGTAGAATAAGGATAGACAAACTCGTTAAGGAGTATAAACGTTGGAGCATTTTTTATCATATTTGACTGAGGAACAGCTGACGGAATGGTTCCAAAGCTATAGAGCTTTCGGCCCGGCGGCTGCGGCTGCACTGCCTTTTATTGAAGCGTTTCTTCCGTTTTTGCCGCTCGTTGTGTTTGTGGTGGCGAATACGAATGCATTTGGTTTGTGGGAAGGTTTTTTTCTGTCGTGGCTCGGGTCTGCGGCAGGATCGATACTGATGTTTTATGCCGTCCGCCGTTTCGGACAGAAAAGAGCTTTCGGTTTCATCCGCAGGCATCAGACCATAAGGCGGATGATGCTCTGGGTTGAGCGGCACGGTTTCGGTCCGCTGTTTATTTTACTTTGCTTCCCCTTTACGCCGTCCGCTGCGGTTCATATCGTTGCCGGTCTGTCACGGGTAGGGGCGCTGCAGTTTATATCAGCAGCCGCTATGGGGAAAATGGTCATGATCTTTATGATCAGCTTTATCGGGTATGATCTTCACGCACTCATGACACAGCCTTTCAGGATGGCGGGCGCTATAACGGTGATCGGGGTGCTGTGGTATGCCGGAAAGCATATCGAACGGCGTTTACAGACGAGAATCAGTCAGCATGAGAAAGACGGAGGGAGACAGGAATCTTGAAAAAACGATTTTGGTTTATAGCCGGCGTGCTTATCGTTGTTTTGGCCATACAATTAAAGAATGCCATTTTTATTGATTATAAAGTCGAAGGAATCAGCATGAATCCGACCTTTAAACAAGGAAATGAGCTGATGGTCAACAAGTTTTCCCATCGTTACAAAACGATCCGCCGTTTCGATATTGTCCTGTTTAAAGGCCCGCACCGCAAAGTGCTGATCAAACGAGTCATCGGGCTCCCCGGCGAGTCAATCGCATACAGGGAGGATCAGCTGTATGTGAATGGAAAACGGGTGGCGGAACCGTTTTTAAAACCGTTAAAGTCATCATTGTCCGCCGGGAGCCATGTGACCGGTGATTATACGCTGAAGGAAACGACCGGGCGCAAAAGCATACCGAAGGGACAATACTTTGTTATTGGCGACAACCGCATATACAGCCTCGACAGCCGTCATTTCGGTCCGATTAAGGATAAAGACATTGTCGGAGTCATCAGTGAATCAGACGCCAAGTGAACGGCGTCTTTTTTTCGGAAATGATTGTCAAAAAGCAGAGGAAAGACTATAATGAAAATTGTTACGCGCGAAACAAAAAAAGAGGCGTTTTATTTTTGGTGATATTGTTACGTTTGTAACAAAAAATATGAAAGAGGACTGATGAGATGAAAACACAGACTGCCATTATCGGGGGAGGTCCGGTCGGGCTTATGCTTGCATCAGAACTGGCGCTGGCCGGAGTGAAAACGACTGTCATTGAACGATTGAAGAAGACGGTGCCATATTCCAAAGCGCTTATCATGCATCCGCGCACACTTGAGCTTTTTGCCATGAGAGGCATATTGGAACGCTTTTTGGAAAAAGGGACGAAGGTGTCTTCCGGCCATTTTTCCATGCTGGATACACGGCTGGATTTTTCTCGGCTGGATACGAAGCAGAATTATTCGTTAATGCTGCCTCAGGCAGAAACGGAGCGGATTTTGGAGGAGTATGCATCAAGTCTCGGCACAGACATCATCCGCGGGGCGGAAGCGGTGGCTGTCACCCAGACGGATGACGGAGTGGAGACGGTGTTCCGGGACGAAAGCGGTATCCGCACTCTTCACAGCTTATATGCCGCGGGTACAGACGGAGCGGGGAGCATTGTCAGGAAACAGGCGGGCATCGCTTTTTCGGGCACTGATGCCGACTTAACAGGAACCCTCTGTGATGCCGCTTTGAAACATCCGCCCGAATCTTCCTTTTTGTCAACGTGCCGCCTGGAGGGATCGGTTGTGATTGTCCCTCTTACGGACGGACTTTTCCGCGTCCTCATCGTTTCTCCGCACGCTCCGCAAAAGCGGAAGGAAGAGCCGGTCACTGAAAATGAGTTGAAAGAAGACCTGCGGCGGATATGCGGCACTGATTTCGGATTGAGTGATCCGGTATGGATGTCGCGGTTCGGCAATGCCGAGCGTCAGGCTGAGCAGTACCGATCCGGCCGGATTTTTGTGGCCGGGGATGCGGCGCACATTCATTTTCCCGCAGGCGGCCAAGGCCTGAATACGGGGCTTCAGGATGCCTTCAACCTCGGCTGGAAGCTGGCGGCGCAAATGAAGGGAAAAGCGGCGCCTCATCTTCTGGACAGCTATCATCAGGAAAGGCACAGCACAGGAAAAGAAGTGTTGCACAATATAAAAACCCAGATAAAGCTCATGGATTTTACCGAGTCGGGTATGGCATTAAGAGAAACGATGACCGCTTTGCTGGATTTTCAGGAGTCCAACCGTTTATTGGCGGGAAAAGTATCCGCGCTTGATCTGCATTATGAACCGGATGCGGAGCTGCCGCCGCATACCCTGAACGGAAAACGCCTGCCGGATATCGAATTGACCCTTCATGACGGGCGGCCGGCCCGGCTGTATGATTTTCTTCATAAGGGCGCCTTTGTGCTTCTGTCATTAAGAGGGAGCATTCCCGCCGGTATTGATACGGACAGCGTGGCAGCTGTCAGGGCGGATCTTGCTGAAACACGTACCGATTGGGATGATGTTCACACCGTTTTAATCCGGCCGGACGGCCATGCGGCATGGGCAGCCGGCGGCTCGGGACGTGAAGCGGAAGAAGCCGTTCTGGCCGGTTTGGAGAGATGGGGGTTCATCTGATACCCTTTTATGCGCCTATGTGATTGTTTCTTGTGTAACAAAACGTTATAGTAAAAGAAACAATCAATACGGAAGGGTGACTCAGCAGTTGGACAGAAGACAGCCAGACCATGCAAAACACATGATTCTTGAAGGGCTGACAGATATTTTTCACGAGCAGGAGAGGTGTCAGGAGGACATCAGGGCGTCGTTGGCCGGACGGATGGACGAACTCCGTGAAGAAAACGGAAAAAAATTACAGCTGACCTTGACGGAAATTCACATTTTGTCGTGTATCGGAGATCATGAACCGATCAATGTCACGTCAATAGCGGAAAAAATGAAGACGACAAAGCCGACCGTGTCGAGAAGCTGCGCGAAGTTTTTGGAAGCCGGCTTTCTGCGCAGAACCCGGCTGAGCGACAATAAAAAAGAAGTCTATTTCCGGCTGACTCCTGCCGGGAAAGAGCTGCATTCCCTTCATCATGAATATCATGAATTGATAAAAAAGCGGCTCTTGGCGTTTTTAGACCGCTATACAGATGAAGAACTGTTATTTGCTGAACGGCTGTTCCGTGATCTTTCAGCAAACTGGCGGTCTGTAAATGGCGGCGGAGAGCTGTTCAAATAAAAAACACGCATATGGATGCGTGTTTTTTTATTCGGATCATGTTCCTCTTTCTGCCCGGCCTCTTTCGCCGTGTGCCCGTTTCAGCTGAGAAAGGTGGTGCAGCAGCCGATAGAAGGGCGGAAGCATGGCGATGACGAGAACGATCCGGATGACCTGAACCGCGACGACGAAAGTCGAGTCTTCGTGCAGGGTGATCGAAGTCGCCGCCATCTCGGCGATCCCGCCGGGAGAAAAGGCGAGAACAGATGTAATCATGGAGATGCCCGTTAATTTAGAAACCGCAACCGCGCTCAGAATCATGGCGGCGATTAATCCGACGGAAGAAATAAATCCGACGGTCAGCACTCTCGTCACGCCGGTGAACATGCTTTTGTACATTTTTGATCCGATTGTGGCGCCGAGAAAAATTTGTGACAGCTGGTTCGCTTCCGGCGGCCACCAGGCCAGCATGTCTTTGCCCGCCAAGGCGGACACGCCAATTTCCGCAGCAGCAACGCCGATCATGCTGCCGAGCAGCCAAGGGGCGGGGAATTTCAGCCGTTTTGCGCCTTTGCTTGCAAGCCAGGCAGCCAAAATAAATCCGGCTGTTAACAAGACGGGAATAAGGCCCGGATGTGAAGCTCCTGCCGAAACGGCTCCGGCTGATGTCTGAGCCGCACCGTTTTGTTTGGTAAATAAGAAAATGACGAGAAACGGTATTGTCATGACGACCAAAAGGACGCGCGTCAGCTGAATAAGGCTTACAATCGCGGTGTTTGCGCCGACTTCCTGGGCGATACCCGGCATGGCGGATAAACCGCCCGGCGCCGTGCCTACAAAGCTTGTCATCATGTCCGTCCGGCTGAACCGAAAGAGCACATATCCGGAAACAAGCGCCATCACGATAGAGAAAATCAGCATGAAGCCTACCGGAAGCCAATGCTCCCGTAAAACCGACAGAACGGACAGGTTCAGTTTCTGGCCGAGTTCGATGCCGAGGATCATTTGTCCCGCCGCAAGCCATCTGCGGTGAATCCCTCTTCTGTCAGGCGCCATGAACAGCCAGCGGGGCCTCGTCATGGAGAGGATGCAGCCGGCGGCCAGCGTTCCGAGCATCCAGGCGATCGACATCCCTGTAAGCGAAAGAAGAAACCCCCCTGCCGCACTGATGAGAAGAAACCAGATATCCGTAAGGAGATGTTTGTCTTTCTTCAATGAAAACCCTTCTTCCTGAAACATTCATATTAAATTGTTAAGCTCGTTAACCTTACTATTACTATAGTATAGATTTTGAGATAAATAAATAATGAATTATTTCTCATAATCCATTCATTTTTCTTATCACAAACAAAAAAAGGCTCCGGAGATGGGTGAGTGCACCCTACTCCGAAACCTCGCCCGCTTTTCCTTTCCACACAAAGGTCAATCCCAGACCGAGAAATAAAACCACACCTGCGAACAGAAACGGGAAGTGAATATTCATATCAAATAAAATACCGCCCAGAGCCGGGCCGAAAATGGTGCCCAAACTCGTGTATGTTGAGTTCATACCGGCAACAAACCCCTGCTGATTTCCTGCGATTTTCGATAAATAAGTAGTCAGTGCCGGGCGCAGTAAATCAAACGCAAGGAAAATGATGCAGGTGACAGCGAGCACGGGCAAAAATCCTGACATCACCGTAGAAACGAAAGCCAGCACAGCGCCGATGATCAGACAAAGCTGAATGACTTTTTTCTCCCCGAGGAAGTTGACAAGTCTGCCGAACGCGAGCACTTGAATGAGGACCGCCACAATGGAGCTGAACGTAATAATAATGGCGATATCCTTTGGCGTGAAGCCGAATTTATGGTTTGTAAATAAGCTGAATACCGTTTCGTACGCCGACAGTCCGAATGCCAAAACAAAGACGATGATAAAGGCGATCAAGTAGCTTGGATGAATCGACTTTTTCAAATCTTTTAAGAAGGTTGATTCTTTGACGCTTTCCATCTGCTTTGCGCGTTCTTCTTTAGTTAACGGCTCTTTCAGCATAAAGACAGAGGAAATCACTGCGATAAATGCAATTCCCGCCGCAAAGAAAAACGGCATTCGAACGCCGTGATCGGCAATAAATCCTCCTATGCCGGGCCCGATGATAAACCCTGTGCTGATGGCGGCAGATACATAGCCCATCGCCTTCGATCTTTCCTGCACCGTCGTAATATCTGCGACATACGCTGTAACAGCGGGCATGATAAAAGCGGCACTGATGCCCCCCAGCACCCTTGCGAAATATAAAATGGAGACATGTGTGCCCAATCCGAAGGTCAGTTCGGATAGTGCGAACAAAAACAGTCCGGCGAGAATCATGATTTTTCTGCCGAAGCGGTCAACCCATCTCCCCGCAATGGGGGATGCAATTAATTGCGCGACGGCGAAGGCAGCGACAAGGTATCCCATTGTGCTGCCCGTCAAGTGCATCACATTCATAAACAGCGGCATAACGGGAATGATCAATCCGATGCCTAAAAACGCAATAAATATGTTGCTTAATAAGATGATGAGTACAGCCTTTTGTTCTCTGATCGGTTTTTGCATGTTGTTTCTCCTTTGTCAGCTGTCATTCTGTTTATCAGCGCTGATCGACCCGTGAATAAACGCGGAGATGGCTTCTTTTTGCAATTCGATTCTTTGCTGAATGGTATCGTTTTTATATAACACATCTAAACCGTAGAAGACGGATAGCAGGATTTTCACTTTTGATTCGACATGATGAATGGACCAGCTGCCGTCTTGATTTCCCTCTTCTAAGATCTCCCTCATCACATCGTCATATTCAATATCAATTTTGTTGAGCCGCTTTACGACCTCCTCTGACGTAAACGCACTCGCATAAAACTCTTCACTTGCTCTCATAAGCGGGTAATTAATGCTCATCCGGCTGAGCAGCTCCGCAAAGCCCGCCAGTTTTTCGGCAGCATCTTTCAGTTCAGCTTCCATTTCCCTCCACGTCTCGATCATCACGCGGTGATCCTGTTCCATGATATGAAGAAACAGAAACTCTTTTCCTTTAAAATGGTGATATAGATTGCCTTTACTGATTTCGGCCGCCTCTAAAATATCCCGAATCGATGTTTCTGAATATCCTTTTTTTGCAAATAAGTCACGCGAAGCGGATACGAGCCTGTTCTTCGTCTTTTCGCTCTTTCCGGCACCGCCTTTTGTATTTGTCACTTCACACAGATCCTTTCCGCCTCATTCATATCGTTGTCCCGGCAAAGCGGGGCTCGGTTCGTTTAAAACCGACCAGTTGGTTTATTTCATTATAAAGGGTTTTCGCTGATTATACAATGAAGAAGTTATCCATTGTTTAGAGGGAGTATAAAAACGGCTCGAAAAGTAAACCCCATTCTCTCATGTTGAAAGAACGGGGTTTGTCTGCGGTCTGAAGACTCCCGGCGGGGGAGCGTGATCTGCCTGAACCGTTATTTTCCGGTATTTACCTCGGTGTAGCTTGTGTTCGGCGCGTTTGATACCGCACCCCCTGTATGGTGGAAAGGAGAGTGGGCCATATCGTATAAAAACCAGACGGCATGACGCTGCTCGTCAAATGCCGTGCGGGCAAATAACCGCTTCGCTTCCGGATGCACCGCTCTATCGGATGCCTGCAAATAAAAATCATTCGTTTTCTGCTCATCATAAAACGCCGCCCTCAGTCCTTCTCTGTATGTGTGCGGACAATGCTCCGTCTGTTTCGGCGTCAACTGTTTTCCGGTAATTGACGTATACAGTGAAGAGAAAGCGTGCAGGTGGCGCACTTCTTCTTCTCTGATATGTTCGATTCGTCTTCTGATTTCTGCGGTCGGCGCTTTTTCGGCTAATATTGAGTAGCAAATCACAGCGCTGTATTCACCGTTTATGGATTTTACCAGATCCTTGATAAGCACAGAATCGTCACTGCAGATGGCTGTATAATGAAAAAAATTCTCGTGCATTGGACTCACCCCCGGATGTTTATAGGGTATTATACGGCGGCAGCCCGTGACATGTGCGGATGTCATTTTTATTCTTGATCTAGCGGCGATGTAATATGGTCGTCGTATGTGTCGACAAAAAGCCGGCCGTTGCTTCCGCGCACAGCGTATACGACGTCTTCCGGTTTGAGGTTTCTCTTGTCCAATTCTTCTCTCAGCCATTTTTCCGATACGTGGTTTTCTTCCAGATTCTTCATCACCAGCCGGCCGTCCATAATCAGCTCAACGGCAAAGTTCTTTTCATGTCCGGCAAAAATGCCGAGATCCTGTCTTGTAACGGGCGCAAATTCCGGTTTGACCTCCACTGACATGCTGCCGTTTGTTTCAATGATGGCAGTCTGAACCTGAGAAATGTCAAATACGTCATTTACACGCAGCTGCTGGTTCAAGTAGTCGATGGTATAACGCATCGTTTTCATATTATGCTCAAGTATTTTACCGTTTTGAATGATAATGGTCGGTTTGCCTGCAAAGAAACCCCTAAGGGCCCTGTTTTTCATAGAAAGATATGCGACAAGGTAAATGATTGCCACGAAAATAATGTAGGCAATGACATTATAATGAATCGGCAGCTTTGTATTAAACGACAGATTTGCCGTGATGGCGCCGAGCGAGATGGCCGCAATGAAATCAAAAAGCGTCATCTGTGAAATGGTTTGTTTACCGAGTATCCGGGCGCCGATAAACAGAATGCTGAACGACAGAGCCGTCCGTACAATCACTTCGGGATATTCTGACATCATCATTAGTCCTTTTTTCTTTATTTTGGTCAGAAGCGATACTTTTTAAAACAGTTATCCCGTTTTTACCAGCAGATGAGATTGGTCATTTTCGTCAACTTTCGATAAAATGTAGAAAGATAAAAAGAGAGGGGTCTTCTAATTTGGGTGTTGAGTTTTTAGTAGGCAGATCGGGGAGTGGGAAAACGAGGCTGATTATCGACAGCATTCAAGATGAACTGCGCCGGGAGCCGTTCGGGAAACCGATCATTTTTCTAGTCCCGGATCAAATGACGTTTTTAATGGAATATGAGCTTGCTAAAACGCCGGATATCGGCGGCATGATACGCGCTCAAGTGTTCAGTTTTTCGCGTTTGGCGTGGCGCGTGCTTCAGCATACCGGGGGCATGAACCGCCCGTTTGTGACGACGACGGGTGTGCAGATGCTTTTAAGGAAACTGATTGAAGAATATAAGCACGAGTTTAAAGTGTATCAAAAAGCGAGTGACAAAACCGGGTTCACTGAGCAGGTGGAACGGATGCTGACAGAGTTTAAGCGGTACTGTATTGAGCCTGAAGACGTCCGCCGCATGGCGGAAAGCGGAACGGCGTCAGAATATCGCGGAGAGCGGATGCTGTCTGAAAAACTTCATGATTTAGGCATTTTATATCAGCAGATGGAAAGAAGCCTCGCCGGACACTATTTGCATTCAGAGGATTATTTGACGCTGCTCGCTCAGCAGATTCCTTTGGCGGACGTTGTAAAAGGCGCCCGTGTTTACGTCGACGGATTCTATCAATTTACGCCGCAGGAATTAAGGGTGCTGGAGCAGCTGATCATGCATGCTGAACATGTCACATTCTCGCTGACGGCGGACAGCCCTTCGGCGGAACAGGCACCGGATGAGCTCGATCTGTTCAGAATGACGGGAAGCACATACTATAAGCTTTATCAGACGGCAAAGGAATTGAATGCCGATATTTCCTGCAAGGAACTGCATGGCACGAAGCGGCATCGGCATGTGCCGGAGCTTGCCTGTATAGAGTCGCAGTACGATGTGCGTCCCGCCGCGGCGTATACCGGCGGACAGGAAGCTTTTACCGTCATGCAGGCGCAAAACAGAAGAGCTGAGCTTGAAGGTATTGCCCGGGAAATTCAATCACTTGTCCGGGACGGAGGATACCGGTACAAAGATATGGCGATTCTCATCCGTCAGCCGGAAGATTATAAAGATTTGCTGAAGGAAGTGTTTGCCGATTACGGGCTTCCTTATTTTATTGACGGAAAAGCTTCTATGCAGCATCACCCGCTTATTGAATTCATCCGTTCAAGCCTGGATGTCGTGAAGGGGAACTGGAGATATGAAGCGGTGTTCCGCTGTGCGAAAACCGAACTGTTATTCCCGCTTGATCAGCCGGAGCAGAAAATAAGAGAGCAGGTCGATCAGCTTGAAAACTACTGTATCGCCTACGGCATTAAAGGGGAGCGCTGGACGAGCGGCGAGCGGTTTGTATACAGGCGCTTCGTATCGCTCGATGAGGATTTCGCGCAGACGGATCAGGAAATAGAGATGGAGCAAATGCTGAATGAGACGAAAGAGTGGATGGCCGCGCCCCTTGTCCGGCTTCAAAACCGGATGAAAAAGGCGAAAACGGTTCAAAGCATGGCGGAGGCTCTTTATCTCTTTTTGGAAGATACCGATGTTCCCCTGAAGCTGGACCGAAAAAGGCAGCGGGCCGAAGAGGCCGGAAACATGATCGAAGCGCAGCAGCACGGCCAGGCGTGGGATGCTGTTATCCAGCTTCTCGAGGAGTTTGCCGGCATGATGGGTGAAGATGAAATATCTTTGGCGCTGTTCCAGCAAATGCTTGAAACGGGAACGGAATCGCTTCATTTTTCTTTAATTCCTCCTGCGCTTGACCAAGTATTTGTAGGGAATATGGATCTCTCAAGAATGTACGGCACGTCCTGCACATTCGTCGTCGGGGCCAATGACGGCGTTCTTCCGGCGCGCCCGGATGAAAACGGCGTGCTGTCTGATGATGACCGGGAGTGGCTGAAAGCGGTCGGAGTGGAGCTGTCTTCCGCGGGGCGTGAGCGGCTGCTTGATGAGCATTTTCTCATCTATATGGCGCTGTCGAGTCCGTCTGACCGTCTTTATGTGTCATACCCGATTGCCGATGCGGAAGGAAAAACGCTCCTGCCGTCAATCGTTGTAAACAGGCTTGGCGAGCTGTTTCCCGATCATCAGGAAAAGCTGTCAGCGGCTGACCCCGAGCAGGTAAGCGAAGAAGAGCAGCTTCAGTATCTCGTCAATAAACAGGTGGCTCAGACATATACGGCAAGTCAGCTCAGGCTGTGGACAAGAGAGTACGAGATCAGTGACGTATGGTGGAGCGCATACAATGTGCTGATGAAAGAGTCTGATCACCGGCGTGCGAAAAAGCTGTTTTCAAGCCTGTTTTTCCGCAATGAGGCGAAGCGTCTTGAACGGCCTGTTTCGCGCCAGCTTTACGGCGAGCATATTAAAGGAAGCGTCTCCCGGATGGAGGCGTTTAATGCCTGCCAGTTTTCTCATTTTGCATCTCACGGGCTTCAATTAAAAGAGCGGCAGTTTTTCAAGCTGGAAGCGCCGGATATCGGCCAGCTGTTTCACTCCAGCCTGAAGCTGATTTCAGACCGGCTTCGTGAGCAGAAGCTGGAATGGCGCGATCTGACGAAAGATCAGTGCCGGAATTTCTCCTATGAAGCGGTGGAACGGCTTGCGCCAAAGCTGCAAAAAGAGATTCTGCTCAGCTCAAACAGACACTTTTATGTGAAGGAAAAACTGCAGAAGATCGTCACGCGTGTTTCAGGCATATTAAGCGAGCATGCGAAGGCGAGCGGTTTCGTCCCGGTCGGTCTTGAACTCGGTTTCGGCGGAAGCGGGCCGCTGCCTCCGCTCACTTTCACGCTGGAAAACGGCTGTACGATGGAACTCGTCGGACGGATCGACCGCGTAGATAAAGCGGAAAGCTCAAAAGGCCTGCTGCTGAGAATCGTTGATTATAAATCAAGTGACAGGGGGCTTGATCTGGCGGAGGTGTATTACGGGCTCGCTCTGCAAATGCTCACATATCTTGACTTATCGATTACACATTCCGCGGATTGGCTCGGCATGAAAGCGACACCGGCAGGCGTTTTGTATTTCCATATTCATGATCCGATGATTCAGGCCAGTCTCCCGATGGGGCTTGATGAAATCGAGCAGGAAATTTTTAAGAAATTTAAAATGAAAGGCCTTCTCCTCGGTGACCGGGAGGCGATCAGCCTGATGGACACGACGTTGGAGGAAGGGCGTTCAAATATCGTCAATGCCGGTTTGAAAAAGGACGGTTCTTTAAGATCCGACTCAGCCGCGGTCAGCGAACAGGATTTTCATCTGCTGACAGACCATGTGCGGCGGACATTTGAACAAGCGGGCGAAGCGATAACGGACGGGCTTGTGTCCATTACCCCGTATAAGCTGAAAGATAAGACGCCTTGTACGTATTGTGCGTTTCAATCGGTGTGCCAGTTTGATGAGTCGCTTAAGGAAAATGAATACCGCAGCCTGAAAGCGGAAAAAGACGGCACTATACTGGATTGGCTGAAAAAGGAGGCGGATGATGATGCAAATTCCTAAACCGAAAGACAGCATATGGACGGATGACCAATGGAGCGCCATCGTTTCTTCCGGCCGCGATATTCTGATCGCTGCCGCAGCCGGATCAGGTAAAACGGCCGTGCTCGTGGAACGGATGATCAGAAAGATAACCGCGGAGGAAGATCCGGTTGATGTTGACAGGCTCCTTGTGGTGACCTTTACAAACGCCTCAGCAGCGGAGATGAAGCATCGGATCGCGGAAGCATTAGAAAAAGAGCTCGCCAAAAATCCGGGATCTCTGCATATCAGACGGCAGCTCTCTCTATTAAATCGGGCGAGCATTTCGACGCTTCACTCTTTCTGTCTGCAAGTGCTTAAAAAATATTATTATATGATTGATCTTGACCCCGGTTTTCGGATGGCTGACCAGACGGAAGGCGAATTGCTCGGAGACGAAGTGCTTGATGAGCTGTTTGAAGATGAATACGCAAAAGGGAATCAGGCGTTTTTTGAGCTTGCGGACAGATATACGACAGACAGGCATGATCTGGATCTTCAAGACCTTGTCAAACGGGTGTACGAGTATTCCCGGTCGCATCCTGACCCGGAAGCGTGGCTGCAAAGCTTTGTCCGCCTGTATGACGTGACGGAAGAAAGCAAAATGGAAGAGCTTCCGTTTTACCAGTATGTGAGAGAAGATGTTGAAATGGCGCTCTTCGGGGCAAAACAAAAGCTTGAGAAGGCGCTTGAACTGACAAAAGCGCCCGGCGGGCCGGCGCCGCGCGCTGATAATTTTCTGGATGACCTTCAGCAGATAGAAGAGCTGATCAGCTGCCGGCATGACTTCGATGCGCTGTATGAACGGGTTCCCGCAGTCTCATTTAAGCGGGCGAAGGCGGTAAAGGGTGATGAATTTGACAAAGCGCTTTTGGACGAAGCGACCGATTTGCGAAACGGCGCGAAGAAACTGATCGAAAAGGTAAAGACAGATTACTTTACAAGAAGTCCGCAAGATCACTTAAAGAGTTTAACAGATATGAAGCCTGTCATCGAAACGCTCGTTCAGCTCGTGATATCGTACGGAAAACGATTTGAAGCGGCGAAACAAGAAAAATCAATTATTGATTTCTCAGATTTGGAACATTACTGCCTGGCGATTTTAACTGCGGTTGATGAAGAAGGCCGGCGGGTGCCGAGCGAAGCGGCCGTTTATTATCAAGACCAGTTTCATGAAGTTCTGGTTGATGAATATCAAGATACCAATCTTGTGCAGGAGTCTATCCTGCAGCTTGTTAAAAGCGGGAATGAAGAGGCGGGAAATCTGTTTATGGTAGGCGACGTCAAACAATCGATCTACCGTTTCAGACTTGCTGAGCCGCTGCTGTTTCTCGGGAAATATAAAAGGTTTACAGAAAGCGGGGAAGGCGCGGGGCAGAAAATTGATCTGAACCAAAATTTCCGCAGCCGCTCCGATATTTTGGACAGTACGAATTTCTTGTTTAAGCAGCTGATGGGCGGAAAAATCGGCGAAGTGGACTACGATGAACAGGCGGCATTGAAGCTCGGCGCATCGTATCCGCCGAATGACGCGGCAAAAACGGAACTGCTGCTGATTGACAGCGCTGATGACGCAGACAGCGCCGAGGATGCCGAAGACTTTGAAACCGTGCACTGGGAAGCGAAAGCGATAGCCGGGGAGATCCGAAAGCTTGTCTCATCTCCGTTTAAGGTATATGACGGCAAAACAAAAACACACCGGAATATCCAGTACCGGGATATCGTGATTTTGCTGCGCTCCATGCCGTGGGCGCCGCAATTAATGGAAGAGCTGAAAAACCAGGGCATTCCGGTGTACGCCAATTTGACGTCGGGTTACTTTGAAGCCGTGGAGGTGGCTGCGGCGCTTTCAGTCTTGAAGGTGATTGATAATCCGTATCAGGATATTCCGCTTGCTTCCGTGCTGCGCTCGCCCATCGTCGGATGTGACGAAAATGAACTTGCGCTGATACGCCTTGAAAAGAAAAAAGCGCCGTTTTATGAAGCGCTGAAAGCATATATAGCGAACGGTGACAGGCATGATGACCTGTATCAAAAACTGAGAACCTTTTATGACAGTCTGCAAAAGTGGCGGTCATTTTCGACGAATCATTCGGTGTCTGAGCTGATTTGGGAAGTATACCGCGATACCGGATATTTTGACTATGCAGGCGGCATGCCCGGCGGAAAGCAGCGTCAGGCCAATCTGCGCGTCTTGTATGACCGGGCGCGCTCGTACGAAGCGACGGCGTTCCGCGGGTTATTCCGCTTTTTGCGGTTCATTGAACGGATGCAGGAGCGCGGCGATGATCTGGGGACGGCCCGGGCGCTCAGCGAGCAGGAGGATGTCGTTCGGCTGATGACGATCCACAGCAGCAAAGGACTTGAATTCCCCGTCGTTTTCACCGCCGGACTCGGCAGAAGTTTTAATATGATGGATCTCAACAAATCATACCTGCTTGATAAAGAGCTCGGTTTCGGCACGAAGTACATTCATCCGGAACTCAGAATCAGCTATCCGACTCTGCCGCTTGTGGCGATGAAGAAAAAGATGCGCAGAGAGCTCTTATCCGAAGAATTGCGCGTATTGTATGTGGCGCTGACCAGAGCGAAGGAAAAGCTGTTTCTCGTCGGTTCCTGCAAAAACCGGGAAAAACAGCTGGCCAAATGGCAGGCGCAAGCAGACCGGGCCGATTGGCTTCTTTCTGAATTCGACCGCTATCAGGCGTCATCTTATTTGGACTTTATCGGGCCGGCGCTCATCCGCCACCGTGACATGGAGGCGCACAGGACGCCGGGACTTTCATCGTCTGAGGATATCGCGCGCGACCCATCGCGTTTTCACATCCGGATGCTGCAGCAAAGTGAATTGCTGGAAGAGAATCCAAAAGAACGTGCTGAAGAAAAGAGCAAACGTCTCAAAGCAATACAGCAGGGCGAGCCGATTCCTGGTTCGTTTTCATTTGATGATCAGGCGCGCCGTCTGCTTGAATGGGAATATCCGTACCGAGAGCTGACGGCTATCAGAACGAAGCAGTCAGTTTCTGAGCTGAAGAGAAAGCAAGAATACGAGGATGAATACAGCGGCCGCTCTCTCATCAAACCGTCAGGAGACACGCTTTTATACAGGCGTCCCGGTTTTATGATGAAAAAAGGGCTGACAGCCGCCGAAAAAGGAACGGCGATGCATACGGTGATGCAGCACATACCGCTGACGCACGTGCCGACTGCCGAAGAAGCGGAGCGGACGGTCCGGATGCTTTACGAAAAAGAGCTGCTGACAGAAGAGCAGCAGGAAGTTATTGATATAGAAGAAATTGTTCAGTTTTTCGGAACTGAAATCGGTAAAGATCTTCTCGGGGCGCTGCGGATTGACCGGGAAGTGCCGTTCAGTATGGCGCTTCCGGCCGGCGAGGTGTACAAGGATGCCGAAACGGCCGGTGAACCGCTGCTCGTGCAGGGGATTATTGACTGCCTCTACGAAACGGCGGACGGCCTCTATTTGCTGGACTATAAAACAGATCGGATAGAGGGGAAATTCCGGAACGGATTTGAAGGCGCTGCTCCGATTCTGCAAAAAAGGTATGAAACACAAATCGAATTGTATACAAAAGCGGTTGAACAAATTACAAAAACGAAAGTGAAAGGGCGTGCGCTCTATTTCTTCGATGGAGGTCACGTTCTTACACTGTAACAAGATCCGAAGCTCCTTTTTGGAGCGGATCTTTTTTTCTATCAAAAAGTGAGGTGAATGCGGTATGCGCATTTTACATACAGCTGACTGGCACCTCGGCAAAACGCTGGAAGGCAGAAGCCGGCTGAGCGAGCAGGCCGAGGTATTGGAAGAGCTGAATACCATTGTCAAGGAAGAAAACATTGATGCGGTCATTATGGCGGGGGATGTATTTGATACGGTCAACCCGCCTGCGCTCGCTGAACAATTGTATTACGAAAGTCTTTCCGCGCTTTCTGACGGCGGAAAACGACCGGTCGTCGTCATTGCCGGAAACCATGACAATCCCGACAGGCTGGCGGCGGCTTCTCCGTTAACAAATGAGCGCGGCATTCATTTAATCGGCTATCCGCGGACAGAACCCGTGCATATTGAGGTGCCGTCGGCGGACGAGCTGTTAGCCGTAGCCGCGCTGGCATATCCGTCAGAGGCGAGATTAAACGAAGTGCTTTCTGATACGTTTGAGGAAAAGCTTCTTCGCGATCATTACGATGTCAAAATCAGAGAGGCGTTTGCTCACATGTGCGGACTGTGCCGGGACGATGCCGTGAAAATCGCGGCGAGCCACATTTATGTCGCGGGGGGAAATCAGACCGATTCAGAGCGTCCGATTGAAGTCGGGGGCGCTTACACAGTTGCCGCTGACAGCCTGCCGGCTGGTGCGGCTTACGTGGCTCTCGGCCATCTCCACCGTCCGCAAACGATCAAGCGCGCCAAGACGGCTGCCCGTTATTCAGGCTCTCCGCTCGCATACAGCTTTTCAGAAGCCGGTTATGCCAAATCGGTCACGGTGGTAGAAGCGAAGCCCGGCGGAGAAGCGAAGTGGGAAGAGATTTTCCTGTCTTCCGGTAAACCGCTCGTCAAATGGAAAGCGCAGGGGCTGAGCGAGGTTCACGGCTGGCTCGATGAAGGGCGTGACCGGAATGCCTGGATCGACCTTGATATCCATTTGACGGATCAGCTTTCTCTCGAGGAAATTCATCGGCTGAGAAAGGCGCATCCCGGCTTTATCCATATCAGGCCGGTTTTTGAAGAAAAAGAGACCGGCAATGACCGGATTGAAGTGAAACACACATCAATTGAGGATCGATTTAAGAAGTTTTATGAAAAACAAACGGGCGGCGGCGTGCCGGATGAGGAGATGGTCAAGCTGTTTTTAGAGCTTGCGTCAGCAGATGATGAGGAGGATGCGACATGAAGCCGATTCTGTTAACGATAAAAGGGCTCCACAGCTTCAGGGAGGAACAGACCATTGATTTTGCCGGACTGTCAGGAGCCGGGGTGTTCGGGATTTTCGGGCCGACGGGAAGCGGAAAATCGTCGATCCTTGATGCCATGACACTCGCTTTATACGGAAAAGTGGAGCGCGCCGCAAATAATACGCACGGCATCCTGAATCATGCCGAAGATCAGCTCGCCGTCTCATTTACATTCGCGCTTCAATCCGGCCACCGGGTTTCCTACAAGGTCGAGCGCGTTTTTAAGAGAACGGATGAAACGAAAGTAAAAACCGCCCTCTGCCGCCTGATTGAAATCAAAGACGAACAAACGGTGCTGGCCGATAAAGCGAATGAAGTGAACAAAAAGGTAGAGGAGCTTCTTGGCCTGACCATTGACGACTTTACAAGAGCCGTCGTGCTGCCGCAAGGAAAGTTTGCCGAGTTTCTGTCGCTTAAAGGCGCGGAAAGAAGACATATGCTCCAGCGCCTGTTTAATCTGGAACAGTACGGGGACAGGCTTGTCAAAAAATTGCGGAGGCGGGCGCAGGAAGCGGCAGCGAAAAAAAATGAAATGCTGGCCGAACAATCCGGCCTCGGAGACGCAGGAGAAGATGCGCTGAAGCAGGCTGAACAGCAGTTTCACGAAGCGAACGAACGGCTTGAAGAAGCTGAGAAGAAACGGGTCCGGGCAAAAGAGCGTTTTGAGAATCACCAGGAAATTTGGAACTTGCAGACAGAAAGAGATGAATATGAGCGCCGGGAGAAAAAGCTTGAGGAAAGACGCCCGTACATCACGGATTTGACTGAGCGTCTTAAAGAGGCGGAAACAGCTCTCGCCCTTGAGCCGTACGCAGACCGTTACACAGAAGCCGTCCGCCGGAAGCAGCGCGCCGAACAGGAACACGAACTGGCCAAACGGAAATCAGAGGCGGAAACCGTTTCATTTACCCGGCAAAATGAAGCCTATGAAGCATGGCGGGCCCATAAGGCCGAACAGGAGCCGAAGCTTGTCAAGGAAGAAGAGCTGTATCAAAGACTTTCAGCCATTGAACAAAAACTGCTTGAAGCGAAAAAAGAAGCGGAAAAAACAAATGCGGAACACAGCAAAAAAGAGGAAGAATACGAAGCCGCCTCGAAACAGCTGGCCGGAGTGAAAGACCGCCTGACCCGCGGTAAAAACAGGCAGAATGAGCTGAAAGAAGAGCTGAAAGCAGTTCAAGTGACCGCTGATGAACGGAAAAAATGCCAGACCGCAGCACAGCTGGCGGCGGGCTTTCAGCAGACACAGGAACAAATCACGAAAGAACGGGCCAATCTGACAACGCAGCTGAAAAACGTGGAGAAGCTGAACGGAGAAAGCGAGTCGCTCACAGCGAAAGCGAAAACGGAAGAGGAAGACATTACGCACGCTTATCAAACGCTTCAAACCGTTTACCATATGGTCTGTGAAACGGAACGTTCACTGAAAGCCGCAGCCGAACGGGCTGACAAAACGCAAGCCGATCTCCGCAGGCGCTCAGAGGAAGCGAGAACGGCTGCATTAACAAAAGAATTATCGGAAAAACTAATCGAAGGAAAGCCTTGTCCTGTATGCGGCTCGACGCAGCATGACCGCCCGCGTTCCGCTCATGAAACATTCTCGCCTGATACGGCTGTACAGGAACAGTTGCAGCAGGTTGAAGCGCTGCTTTCTGAGGCGGCGGCTCTTTCTCAGGAAGTGCTGACAGCCAAGGTTGCATTAGAAGAGCAGTCGGGGCGTTTTACCGAAGAATGTCCGTTTCTGCAAAGCGCCCGGGTTCCGGAGCTGGAAGCCGCTTCTTCCATCAGCGGACGCCCGCTTGATGAAGCGTTCAGCGCCGTCCGCTTGGAATGGAAACAAATGAAACAGGATATGCTGTCGGTAAAAGAGAAGGTCACAAGACTGATCAGCGCGCATCAGCAGACGGTGAAACAAGCTGAGCAGCTGGCCGAACGAATCCGCTACGAGGAAAAAGAAGCCGACCGTCTCAGACATTCATTAGAAGAGCTTGAATCGCTGTCAGAAAGCCGATTGAATCAGTACAACGAAGTCTGCGGTGATATTCCGCCAAACCGGATTGACGCCTGGCAGGCTTCGATAGATGAGAAGGACAGGCAGGCAGAAGAATGTGAGAAGCGCATTGAAACAAGCATCGCATTCCTCAAGGAACATGAAGAGGAGAAAGAACGCCTGCAGGAGATGAAGCATCGGCTTGAACGGGAACGGCTCGAGCTTCACTATGCGTCTGAGCGCCTGCAGCAGGTGATTGACGGATATGAACAAGAGCTCGGAACAGCAGCTGAAGAAACATCAATTTCCGCAAAGCTTGAAGCGGTGCGGCAGGAATTACAGCTGTTAAAATCGAAAGAGCAGTCCCTATTCGACGCGCTGAAGCAGGCGCAGCAATCACTGAATGACGCAAAAGGCCGGGAATCCGGGAGTCTCATGTCACTCAGGGATGCTGAGACCTCCCTTGAGAAAGCGCAAAACGACTGGCGCTTGAGGTCAAAAGACACCGGATTTACCGAGCCGGACCAAGTCAAAAAAAGTCTGCTTCCGCAAGGGCGTGCAGAGGAAATGAAAAAAGAAATTGATGAGTTCCTGGACACCTCAAAACAGCTATCGGCAAATATCAGCCGTGTTACTGATAAATTAGCCGAGCGCCGGATATCAGAGGAAGAATGGACAGCATCCGTTTCTCTGCTGAAGCAGGCAGAGGCTGAGTCAGGCGCCGCCATGGAGGAAAAAGGAGCACAGGCAAAAGCCTTCGCGGTTATGCAAAAACAGCATAAGCGCTTTAAAGAGATTGAAGCCGAACTGAAAAGCTGGCAGACACAGATTGACAGGCTTGATAAGCTCCAGTCTGTATGTAAAGGCAATACATTCGTCGAATTTTTAGCGGAAGAACAGCTGGAAAGCGTGGCTCGGGACGCCTCTGCCCGTCTCGGAGCGCTGACAAGGCAGCGGTACGCCATATTAGTCGATTCAGAAGGCGGTTTCGTCATGCGTGATGACGCGAACGGAGGCGTCAAACGGCCCGTATCAAGCCTTTCCGGCGGGGAGACGTTTCTAACATCGCTGTCGCTTGCGCTTGCCTTGTCCGCCCAGATTCAGCTGCGGGGGCAATACCCGCTGCAATTCTTTTTCTTAGATGAAGGATTCGGGACTCTTGACCAAGGGCTCCTAGACACCGTTGTCACAGCGCTCGAAAAGCTGCAATCGGACAACTTATCCGTCGGAGTGATCAGCCATGTGCAGGAGCTGAGAGCGCGTCTGCCGAAAAAATTAATCGTTCATCCGTCCGAACCGGGCGGGAAAGGCACCCGGGTCACATTGGAGATCATGTAGAAAGGAGAAGGAATTATGGCCGATTCTGCCGAGGGCACATGTGAATTATGCGGCCGTCATCATGTGCGGCTGACGGAGCACCACTTAACGCCTAAGGAAGAAGGCGGGACATTCCTTCCGACCGCAATGCTCTGCATCCCTTGTCATAAACAGGTTCACGCGCTCTATACGAATCAGGAGCTTGCGGCAAGGCTCGCGGGAATAGAAGAGCTGCGGCGTGACCCGAAACTCGCGCGGTTTGTGAAATGGATCAGAAAACAGCCGCCAAAAAAGCTTGTAAAAACAAAAAAAGCAAATGAACGAACATAACGCTGAACCAAAAGCAGCCCTCTTCTGAAAGAGCGGCTGCTTTTTAGGCGTTTCCGACCACATTTTGATCGCTGACATCGGGGTCTATATAGTTTGTCGCATTGACAACGTTGTTTAATAACAGGAAATCTCCGGTATTGCCTGCTCCCGAACCGAGCGCAGATTTAGAAGAGCTTTTTGGAGAAAGGTAAAAGGAATCACCAAAGTTTACGACTCCGCCCGATATGGAATTGATAGCTATAGGTCCGGTAATTGCTGGCATAAACGACACCCTTTATAGAAGTCTCACCGTCATTATATGTCAGGGCTGCTGTGATTGTGAGCTTGATGTGAAGATCTGCCTAATATGTTTCAGCCGCGAATCTCCCAGAACGATCGACGTCGATCCGATTTGAACCACGGACGCTGACGATACCCCTTGAACTTTCACATTCCTTACCCGAATTGAAGGGTTTTCATGGCAGAATGCGCTTTGGACTCCCGTTTCCGGTAACGGCATGACGGCCGGCTGCCGAAAGATCTGGTATTCTTTTTTGTTAAATGAGCCTTCATCGTCTCTGTATAAGGCAATAGTACGCTGATCGGCCAATACTTTGACCCGCATATTGATTTCATTCGTATCGCCTGCTTGAAAGACACTCGCAATCCCGACTGAATTGATTTTGGCGTTCCGGAGGCGTGAAATGCGCTTTAACATTATTCCGGCGCCAGCGGCACATAAGGCCCGATAATAAGAGATTCCGGAGGCGTGTCAAAGATGGAAGACAGATAGACGGAATCGGTGTCGCCGATTAATAATAAGGAAGAACTGGACACACCGGTAGACCGGATGTCGCCGACTTCAATATTCCGGTTAATCACTGTAAAAATCATGACGGATCATCACCTTTCATTTCACCAGGTATGTGCTTAATAAAGTGCTCGACGGCCCTGACAATATCACGCTTCACATGTTCGGCAATCTGCTCGGCATATTGCGCGGGCGCCGTATTTTCTTCTTTCGGGACATGGGACAGATAATACTGAATCCGGCTGTCCATCTGCTTTCTGATATCTTCAATAATATGATATTTGTTCGCTTCGTCCAGCCTGCTCTCATACTGAGTTTCGAGCTTCTCTAAAAGCGCGGGGATTTCTTCATTCAGATACATATCGACGTTTTGGCGGATTTGCTGCATTTGCTGGCCCGCCTGTTCCTGCTGCATCATTCCGACCTGCGGAGATGTCTGGCCGACTTCGAAGTTTTGCACGGCATTCGGATCAGTCGGATTCAATCCGATATTCAGCGTTCCTTCCAGCCGTTCAATTTTCAGCTGATCAAATTTATACTCGAGCCGATCGATTCTTGTAGAAGGCTGCTGCTTCAGCGTTGAAATTTCATTTTGGAATTCTTTCAGCTGCCGTTCGAGCTCCTGAATCTGCTGCGCCTGCTGCTGGACGAAAGAATTTAAATTCTGCAGGTAGGATGAAACGGATTGATCATACATGACATTCACCTCGCGTCTCGTTTCCTTCATTAAAACTACCGGCTTGGCGGCTGGAGCGGTACAAATGATGAGGTGCCGGGACCTCCCCCTGTTGTTACAGTCTGCTGCCCCGCGGTGACAGGCGGCGCCGGCTCAACATAACTCCCTGTATTGTACAGATTGGAAAGAGATTTAATTGAACCGGCGCTTCCGATTTGCAGTATGGAGGAATTGCTGACAGATTCTACACGCATGTAATTGATATGGATCGACTGATTGACGTAAAAGTTCATACGGCGCCTCCTTTATGCGTTTCCTGCCATCGGCTGATCGATTACATCATTATCGTACACATTCGTTGAATTCCTGTAATTCGTCAGTGTGAGATTGTCTCCGGTATTGAAGCTGCCCGCTCCGGCAAATGTCTTAACCTCTGCTTTTGGAGAAATGGTGATGCAGTCGCCTATATGAACGACTCCGCTCGTACCGACGGCATTAATTTTAAACGCTCCGACAATTGCGGGCATACGAGCACATCCTTTTCGTGAAGATTTTCATGACTGCACTCCAGGAGCTTATCTGGGCTGCCTGCCTAAAATAGCTTATGACAAATGCACATTTTTGTGAGCGGAAAAAACTTTAGACGTAAAAACACCGGCGCTATACGCATGCCGGGCCTTATACATAAATGATACAGATTTATATACACATCACGTTTATGAGAAAGCCTCTTTTTTTCCTGCGGTGCGGCCGTGCTCAATCTGTACGGACGGGTTCAGCCCGCTGTCTTTCGTTTGTTGGATGAGCCCGCCCCGGCACCCGTTTAAAAGGCTGTCCAGCTCCTGGCTGCACCTGATGGTCTCCGTCGCATTGATTCCGAATTTTTGCGCTGTCTCGAATAAAGTTAATCTTTTTTCTTCAATTTTGTTCATCGTGTGATCTCCAATTCTCGATTATTTTGGAAAACATAGGATGATAATAGTATAACCCATTTTGTCCAAGAAGGTTTTATTTCGTCAATATGACTAAAAAAGTGACAATTTTTGATACTCTTTTACACTTATTTTCAGCCTGTTTAAAAGAGGAATTTCCCGCCCGGAGGAAGAATACATAAAGGAATGCCAGATTTAAAAATGATGGGGGATTAACATGAAATTTGCGACAGGGGAACTGAACAGCCGAACATTTGTCGGTCTGATCATTGATGATGACAAAATCTTAGATCTGCAAAAGGCTGAAAAAAAATTGTTTGAACTTGAGACGATTCCGGGTTCGCTGATCGAGTGCATTCAAAAAGGAGATAAGTTTGTCGCGCATGCCGGACAGCTTGCGGAATGGGCGAAAAAACCGAATGACGAGTCGGGTTCATTTATGTATGCGCTGTCTGACGTAAAGCTTTGCGCGCCTATTCCGAGACCTTCAAAGAACGTGATCTGCATCGGGAAAAATTATCGTGATCATGCCGTTGAAATGGGGAGTGAGGCTGATATACCGGAGCATCCCATGGTTTTTACGAAAGCCCCGGCTGCCGTTACAGGACACGGAGAAACAGTGGACAGCCACTTGGACGTAACGGAGCAGCTTGATTATGAAGGGGAGCTTGCGGTAATCATATCAAAAAGCGGATCGCACATCTCCAAAGAACATGCGCTTGATCATATATTCGGCTATACCATTGTAAATGATATAACAGCGCGCGATCTGCAGAAAAAACATAAACAGTTTTTTATCGGCAAAAGCCTGGATACGACATGCCCGATGGGCCCGGTCATTGTACATAAGTCGGCCGTCAGTGATCCGCAAAGCCTGAAAGTTGAAACGCGGGTGAACGGAGAACTGCGCCAATCAGGATCAACGGGGGACATGATTTTTCCGATAGCTGAATTAATCGAGACGCTGTCAAAAGGGATGACGCTTGAAGCCGGTGACATTATAGCGACGGGGACGCCGTCCGGTGTCGGAAAAGGGTTTAAGCCGCCGAAATTTTTAAAGCCGGGGGACCGCATTGACATTACAATTGAACCGATCGGCACGCTGTCGAACCAAATCGGATAATTGTGTGTCTTTCGCACGATTGATAATGCTCCGAGCGGCTTGTTGTGGTACCATAAGTGAGGCAGATTGATCTGATAGGGGGAATTGAACATAATGACACATTGGCATATTACTTCATGGGTCGTTGCGCTTATCCTGGTGTTTGTCAGCTACGGGCTGTACGGTGCCGGAAAAGCGAAGGGCGCAAAAATTACGCATATGATTCTGCGCTTATTCTACATTATTATTATTCTGACCGGAGCTGAGCTTTTCGTCCGTTTTGCGAATTGGAACGGAGAATACGCCGGAAAAATGCTGCTCGGCATCATTACCATCGGACTGATGGAAATGCTCGTCATCCGTAAGAAAAAAGGCAAATCAACCGGCGGACTGTGGATCGGTTTTATTATCGTGCTCGTCCTGACGGTGCTGCTCGGCCTTCACTTGCCGATCGGCTTTCACGTATTTTAATCAGTCGCTTGAAAAACCCGGATGCATCCGGGTTTTTTTAGTTGCGCATACATTTTGCGCAACTGTGCCAGCGTCAATCACTCTCGTTACCGCAAAAGCTACGGCTGTAAAGGGTAAAAGCAAACGCCGGGCGTCAATCAGCGTGAAAAACAAAGCTAAATACATCAGGCGGCACCTATTTAAAAGTGCCGCCTGTTTGTTACGCGGTGCCGTCTTGTTTTGCCGCTGAATACATAATGGAGCGCCGCCCGTCAGATGCCGTCCATTCAAATCTGTCGTGTTTACCCGAGCTGCCGCGGTGATGCTGCAGGGCGCATTGTGCGTCATCCGCCGAGAAGTGATAAAACGAAACGCCTTCACCGGAAAACAGCGCCTGATTGTAGGAAAATACGCAATCATATACAGACAGGCCGAACCCGTGAAGATGGCTGAGAAACAGCAGAAACGTTTCATCGTCCAGCGAATCGAGCAAGGTTAACAGCGGCCGTTTGACCGCCTTTTCATAACGGATTTCTTCCCCGCCGAGCAGGGGGATGGTGTCTGCGCCGATTTCGGCCGCACCGCCGCAAATCCGTGCCGGCTGCCATCTGCCGCCGCGTTTCATCAATACGTCTGCGTTTCCTAGACTGTCTGCAAGCAGGATATCGCCTTCATCGTTTTCGACGAGGCAGATGCCGTCCTCTATTATCAGGGTGCCGCGCCCCCATTTGTTTTTTTCTGAGAAAAGCTGTTTTCGTTTCATAACCGTGCCGGTCTCCTTTGTTTGTTTCTTCTCTTCCGTTCTTTCCAAATCGAGCTTGTCTCATACAACTCTTAGTGGGACAAATCAACTATCTGCGTTTCTTTGCATAAACTGGGTAAAGTGCTGATAGAAACGAATTTGATACCGACAGAAACGGGATTGGAGCTGATATCACATGTGTGGAATTGCGGGTTGGGTCGATTTTCAAAAGCAGCTCGTCCAAGAGAAACATATTATGAACAATATGATAGACACTCTTTCAAAACGAGGGCCTGATGATTCAAACGTCTGGGGAGAGCCCCATGTTTTATTCGGACATAAAAGACTTTCGGTCGTTGACATTGAAGGCGGCCGCCAGCCGATGGCCTGCACGCATCAAGAGGAAACGTACACCATCATTTATAATGGCGAGCTGTATAACACGGAGGAATTGCGGAAGGAGCTTCAGGCGAGGGGCCACCGTTTTGAGAGGACCTCTGATACAGAAGTGCTGCTGCACAGCTATATTGAGTGGCGGGAGGAGTGCGTGGACCGCTTGAACGGTATTTTCGCTTTTGCCATCTGGGATGAAAAGCGCAAGCGGCTGTTCGGGGCAAGAGACCGGCTCGGCGTCAAACCGTTTTTTTATAAAGAACACGGCTCTTCCTTTCTGTTTGGGTCGGAATTGAAAGCCATCCTTGCTCATCCTGATGTGAAAGCCCGCACAGACAGCGGCGGACTTGCGGAAGTATTCGGACTCGGGCCGTCCAGAACTCCGGGCTGCGGGGTGTTTAAAGGAATTCACGAGGTGCGTCCCGCTCATGCGTTCACTTTCTCAAAGGACGGTTTGTCCATATGGCGTTATTGGAATGTAAAGAGCGAAAAGCATACAGACAGCTTCGATGAAACCGCGGCTCACATTCGGTACTTATTTCAGGATGCAGTGACACGCCAGCTCGTATCTGACGTGCCGGTTTGCACGTTTTTATCAGGGGGGCTTGATTCGAGCGCGATAACCGCGATAGCCGCCGCTCATTTTGAGAAACAAGGCAGAGATCCCCTTCATACTTATTCAATTGATTATGAGGAGAACAGCAAATTTTTTAAAGCGAGCGCCTTTCAGCCGAATGATGACGGCCCGTGGATCGATAAAATGACAAATGCATACGGCACACAGCATCATAAGTGCGTGATTACGCAGGATCAGCTGGTTGAACATCTGGAGGAATCCGTTCTCGTCAGAGACCTGCCGGGCATGGCTGATGTTGATTCCTCGCTATTATGGTTCTGCCGGGAAATTAAAAAAGATTTTGTCGTGAGCCTTTCCGGAGAATGCGCGGACGAAATTTTCGGCGGATATCCGTGGTTTCACACCGCGGCAGAAGAAGACGGATTTCCTTGGATGAGGTCGACTGAGGAGAGGATCACGCTCTTGGATGAAAAGTGGCAAAAACGGCTGAATCTTAGAGAATACGTGAATGCGAGATATGAAGAAACCATTGCGGAAACGCCGCTGTTAGACGGTGAGACGGGAACAGATAAAGCGAGACGGCAGCTGTTCTACTTAAATATGCTTTGGTTTATGACAAATCTGCTCGACCGCAAAGACCGCATGAGCATGGGCGCAAGTCTTGAAGTACGGGTGCCGTTCGCCGACCACAGACTTGTGGAATACGTTTGGAATATTCCTTGGGAAATGAAAATGCATGGCAGCCGGGAAAAAGGCATCTTGCGGAAAGCGCTTGAAGGACTGCTTCCTGAAGATATTTTGTACCGCAAAAAAAGCCCTTATCCGAAAACGCATCACCCGAAATACACGCAGGGGGTCACAGAATGGCTGAAAACGATTTTACAACAGAAAGATTCCGTGCTTCACACCCTGCTTGACAGAAAGAAGCTGGAAATGCTGCTGGAGACAGAAGGTTCATCTTTTCAGGTTCCGTGGTTCGGCCAGCTGATGAAAGGCCCGCAGCTGATCGCCCATCTTGCCCAGATCCATACATGGTTTGAGGCGTACCGTATCGATATAGAAGAATAACAGTGCCGCGACCGGTTTCCGCTGAAGGATATCGGTCTTTTTATTGTGAAACATATGGTACACTAAAAAACAGAGGAGTGATACCATGACCGAATACGAAACATGCGCCCAGCTTGCCGAGGCGCACTTTCCTTTATATAAACGGACTTTCTCATCCCTGCCGCCAAAAAACAGGCGGGCCGCATGGGCGGTGCTTGCTTTGTTTCACGAAGCTGACCGGCTTGATGTGCAGGAACTTGGGAGATTTGAACAGGCGGCACAAGACTTTCTGAACGGGGCACGCGCCGACGGCTTTTTGTGGGAGGCGCTCGCCGATGTGCGGCAGCAATTTGCGCTTGAAGAAGAGCCGTTACGTGAGTTTATCGCCGGCCAAATCTCTGACAGAGAAAAAGTAACTTATCAAGAGTTTGATGACCTGCTGATGTACGCGGGCCAAACAGGCGGAGCCCTCGGCCTGCTTCTGCTGCCGGTTTGCGCGCGCCGGAACCAAGAGAAACTCCGCCATGCAGCCGTTTCATTAGGAGCAGCCATTCAGCTGACCCGGGTGCTTCTGGGGGTCCATACGGATGAGCGGGCGAAAAAGCGTCTCCCGCGCCAGGTGATGAAGCAATTCGGCTATACGGAAGAAGAGCTGGAGAGCCATACCGTCAACAAAGCTTTTATGAATGTATGGGAGTACATCGCATTCGAGGCCGAGGCGTATTTCGAGGAGGCGTCTGAAGAGCTGGAGCTGTTTCCGTTATACTCAAGGCCCGCCGTTACCGGTTTGCTGGCACATTACCGGTCAGAGCTCGGTGACATGAGAAAACAGCTTTCGCAAGCATAAAAAAACGCCCGGCTTCTTAACGAAGCTTCGGGCATTTATGCAATCCCTTTTTGAATCCAAATCCGCGACCGCCATCTTCTGTACATAAGAATGCCCCTGACCCATTCATCCGCGATAAATGAAATCCAGATGCCCATAAGCCCCAATCCGAAATGGATGCCGAACAGATAAGCGAGAGGCAGTCCGATACCCCACATGGAAATCATCGCCATGTAAACGGGGAATTTTGCATCTCCGGCAGCCCGCAGCGAGTTGATAATAATGACATTAAATGAACGGCCGGGCTCAAGAATGATCGTCATGGCGATCAGCATGCTCGCCGTCGCAATAATGTCAGGGCTGCTTGTGAAAATTCCGATCAGCTGCTTTGAAAACAAGGTCATGATCACGGATGTCAAAGCGGCAATGCCAAGCGCCCAGTACAGACTTTTCATGCAGCGGTCATAAGCGTCGTCAAACCGTTTGGCGCCGATATATCTGCCGATCAAAATCTGTGTGCCCTGGCTGATCGCCGTTCCGAACAGCAGGATAAACATGGTGATGTTTTGTGTATAAACCTTTGTTGTAAGCGCCTGAGCGCCCATAATGGCGATAAAATAAGTGACAACCATTTGTGAAATGTTGTAAGACAGCTGTTCGCCGGCAGACGGAATCCCGATTTTCAGGAGTTTCCGCAAGTGCTCTTTATGAACGTGAAAAATCTTTTGCCATGTCAGACCGAGTCCGATGCGTTTTTTGACGATCACAATCATCGCGATCAGTCCGATGATCCGCGCAAAGGACGTTGACATCGCAACACCGGCGACGCCTAACACAGGAAGGCCGAGCGGCCCGAAAATGACAAGAAAGTTTCCGGCAATATTTAAAATATTCATCCCGATCGTAACGAACATGGTATCCTTCGTATGACCGTAGCTTTTTAAAATGGCGCTGAATGTCATAATCAAAGCCTGAATGAAGGACAGCCCGCCGACCACCTGCAAAAAGACTTTGGCATCCGGCATCAATTCATTGGAAAGACCCATCACATGAAGCAGCGGAACGGCCGCAAAAAATATGGCGGCGCTGATGGCGAGACTGATGACAAAGTTCGCTCCTATTGATACATAAGCCACTTCCTGCGCCTCTTTTTTCTGTTTAGATCCTAAAAACTGTGAAATCACAATTGTCGTACCCGTTGCGATAAAGCTGAACATCACGATAATTAAATTTAAAATCTGATTGCTGACACCCACGGCCGCCACACTGTTGTCAGAGTATTGGCTAAGCATAAGAGTGTCGGCGTTTCCCATAAACATATATAATGAAACCTCAATAAATATCGGCCAAGTCAGCGCGTATAATGAGAGTTTGTGATCAGAGGATTGTTTGAACGCAGCCCGTTTTAAAATCGCTTGTTTCATTTCTTTTAACCCCTTTCCTGACAAAATCAACGTTTAAAAGTGTACCTCCATTTTCTTATAATAAAAAGGGAGAGAAACGAAACTTCTTGCAAAAATCCGACTTAAAAAGGAGGGCCGAAAATATGTCCTTTCTCGAGTTCACAGTTCCTCCGTTCCCGGTCTTTATCGCTGCGGGAGAAGGAGTGTTCAAAAAAGGCGAAACCCATGTGAGACGGGTCTTCCCGGTGTTTGATCTGCTGTATGTGAAAGAAGGCGTCCTCTACATTACAGAAGACGAAAACGCCTTTTCCGTTGAAGCGGGAGAATATATTCTGCTTTCTCCCGGGCTTGAACATTACGGGACAAAAGGCAGTGAAGAAACGACATCCTATTCGTGGCTTCATTTTGAAGGAGCGGATTATGAGGTGACGGAAACAACCGGGAACAACTGGTCGGAGCTGAGGCGAAAAAAAGGGAGCTTTGAAGAGCCGTCCCGCTACCGCCTGTCCCTGCCGCAAAAAGGGAAGGTGAGACGCCCGCAGTTTATGGCCGGGCAATTCAGTGTGCTGACCGATGACAGCGCAGAGAACTCCGATCTGCCGCTCAGAAAGCAGATTCTGTTTGAAGAGCTGCTGCTCCATCTTCAGAAAGAAGCGTTCCAAATCCCGTCCGCAAAGGAAAGAGTCGCATGGGAGGCCGCCCGGTACCTGCAGGAGCACTATCAGGAGAAAACAACCATCAAAGCGCTCTCTTCGGCTCTTCATTACAACCAAGACTACGTGACCCGCTGCATGCAGCAGGTGCTCGGCGTCACGCCGGGCCAGTATACGAACAAAGTCAGAATGACGGAGGCGAAACGTCTTTTGTCCGCAACCAATGACAAAATGGGGGCGATCGCGGACGCCATCGGCATGGAGGACCCAACCTATTTTTCCAAACTGTTTAAACAGATTGAAGGCATTTCGCCGCTTGAATACCGCAAATTCGTAAGCCGGAAAACGGACTGACCTAATACCAGAGAACAAAAAGAGGGATCGGTAAGCATGAAAATGACAATTTACGACGTGGCCGAAAAAGCGGGCGTCTCCATCTCGACGGTCTCGCGGGTCATCAACAATACGGGGAGGATCAGTGACAAAACCCGCCGGATGGTGCTCCGTGTCATGGAGGAGATGGACTATCATCCGAATGTTCACGCATCCGCTTTGACGGGCAAAAAGACGAATATGATCGGCCTGATCACCCCGGATATTTCAAACCCGTTTTTCGGGGAACTGGCGAAAAGCATTGAAGACAGCGCCGGTGCACTGGGATTTCATATCATTATCTGCAGCACCGATTATCAGCCTGAAAAAGAAACGAAGTATTTTTCGATGCTGCGGCAGAAGCAGGCGGACGGCATTATTTTCGCGACGGGACTTGATCATGATGACAGCGTCACAGCGCTTGATGATATGGTGAAATCGGGCATCCCGCTTGCGATGATTACGCAGGATAAACCGCTCGCGCCGATGGACGTCGTCATTATCGATGACTTTCTCGGCGGCTATACGGCGGCTGAGCATCTCATATCTTTAGGCCATAAAAGAATTGCCTGTATCGTCGGCAACGGTTCGACGACGGGTGAAAGAGGCAGAATCAAAGGCTTTCGAAAAGCGATGCGGGAAGCGGGGATGACACTAGATGAATCGCTGATCATACCGACGGAATATTCGCTGGAAAGCGGAAAACAGGCAGCGGGCGAGCTGTTTGACAGAGACCTTCCGACCGCCGTTTTCGCCTTTAATGACGTCTTGTCATGCGCGGCGATACAGGCGGCGCGCTCCCGGGGCATTCGGGTGCCGGAAGACTTGTCGGTCATCGGCTTTGACAATACCATTCTCGCTGAAATGACGGCACCGCCGCTCACGACGATTTCTCAGCCCATCCGCGAAATGGGACGGCGTGTCGTTGAACTTCTCATTGATGAGATTCAAGGGAAGAAAAAAACAAAAAGCAAAATCATTTTATCTCCGGAACTCGTCATCAGGCATTCTACGGCACCGGCAAAAACGCGCCCTCAGCGATAAGGCGCGTTTTTTTCTGTGAAAAACATTGTCAAACGAGAGAAAAGCATTGTAAAATTAAAACAGATTTGAGAAAGCGCTTGCGCATATACTGCGGATTACAAGAAAAGAAAGCAAACAGCTTGGGTTATAAATAAAGCGCTTTCAAAATGATGATTTCTGTTTAATAAGGGAAACCGCTTGCGCCATTGCGGCATGCGGCCTCAAGAAAAAAGGAGCGGTGATAGATGACAGATCAAGTCAGATGTGCGGTGCTGGGATTAGGACGATTAGGGTATTTTCATGCGAAGCATTTAGTCAGCGAAGTGCGGGGAGCCGAGCTTGCGGCCGTCTGTGACCCGATGAAGGGAAAGGCGGAAGCGTGTGCGAAAGAATTAGGAATCGCCAAATGGACGGAGAATCCGTATGACCTGTTGGAAGATCACACGATTGACGCCGTCATCATTGTCACACCGACAAGCACACATGCGGAAATGATCATGAAGGCTGCTGAAAACGGCAAGCACATCTTTGTTGAAAAGCCGCTCACCCTGAGTCTTGAGGAATCTAAAGAAGTCATGAAAAAAATCGAAGAAACGGGCGTCATCTGCCAGGTCGGTTTTATGAGGCGGTTTGATCCGGCATACGCCGACGCGAAAAGAAGAATCGACGCCGGGGAAATCGGCAGGCCCATTTATTATAAAGGATTTACAAGAGATCAAGGCGCACCGCCCGCGGAATTTATCAAACATAGCGGAGGGCTTTTCATTGACTGTTCGATTCATGATTACGACATCGCGAGATATCTCATGAATGCCGAAGTTACGTCCGTCTGCGGGCACGGGAGAATTTTAAAGCACCCGTTCATGGAGGAGTGCGGCGACGTTGATCAGGCATTAACGTATCTTGAATTTGATTCGGGCGCGGCCGGCGATGTGGAGGCAAGCCGAAATTCTCCGTACGGGCATGATATCCGCGCCGAAATTATCGGGACGGCGGGAAGCATCTTGGTCGGAACGCTGCGGAAAAGCCATGTCACCATTTTAACGGAGTCAGGCAGCAGCTACGAAATTATTCCGGATTTTCAAGCCCGCTTTAAAGACGCTTACCGTCTGGAGCTTGAGCACTTTGCCGAATGTGTGAAAAAAGGGGAAACGCCGATTGTGACAGACGTCGATGCCACGATTAACTTAGAAATCGGGATCGCCGCGACGGAATCGTTTAAAACCGGAAGGCCTGTAAAGCTTACCCCGGGCGCCTTCGGCTATGCCGGACTATGATAGATTCGAAGTGAAAAAGCAAAGGCCCGGGAGGCCTTTGCTTTTTTATGATTCGTATGAGAAAAAAATGTAGTCAGTCGGCACGCTTTTATAGCCCATTTGGTGAAGCATCGCGCTTATATTGCCGCGATGGTATGTGCCGTGATTCACAACATGCCGGATCACATCGGCATATGTCGTCCGGAGCGTTCCCATGCGTGGATGAGAAATGGAGATCGGGCCTTCCGTGTTCTCCAATTCTCTTAAAAATTCGCTGTATTCTTTGTCCAGTTCAGTCATTCTATGTTCAATCGCCTCAAAATCTCCGTCAAGCTTTTCAAATTGATCAAACTGCGAGACGATTTGTTCGTAAGTTTCTCCGTAAAGCACGTGAAGCCAAATGTAATCAGCCCGGTATATATGCACAAGCACGGCGTTCACAGTCGGAAAAACACTATCCAGTTTCTGCTGTAAGCTTGCCGCGGGCAGGGTCTTCAGATGCTGAATAACCTGCTCATTTGCCCATCTGTGGTAGTGATACAGCTTTAAAATGTCTGACATTCCAATTCCCCCTCTTCCTTCCGTACATTCAACATGACCTGGCCGAATTCCTTTTATCGAAACAAAAGCGCCGCAAAATAAAAAGCAGCACCCCACATCACCAATGCCGAGCATTTATTCAGGATGCCGCCCGCCGTTTCGTTTAATAAAAGATCACGTCACAATGGCTCCGAGCGCTTCTGCGAATGTCACGGCATGAGACGGAGAGATGCGGCATCCTTTCAGCTTATCAAGCGAGACGTGCAGATGATCAAATGTGCACGTGCTGATATCCATATTAAAAAGAGACGTGCCGATGAAGTTTGCGCCGTTCAAATCACAGACGTCAAGATCTGTGTATTCAAGAACGGTATCATTCCACTCACTTTCTGATAGGCCGCACGTGTCAAACCGGACATGCTTCATATTGGAATAGCTGAAGGAGCTGTAATGTGCGAGGCAGTCTTCAAACCGTACATGACGCATGGCGGAATCCGCCAGATTCAAGCCGAGAAGTTTTGAATGCTGAAACGCCGTTCTATGGATGATGCTTCCGCTGAAATCAGCGTTTGAGACATCACATTTGTCAAACAGGACATCCGTACATTCCATATGTCTGAAAGAGACATCCGTAAAAACGGTGTTTCTGAAAATGACTTTATCGGCGCGCAGGCCGTCCAGTTTGCCGTTTATCACGGCGTTTTCTATGACGACTTCTTTTATGAGGTCGTCCTGAAGCGCTTCAGTGAAAGAAAGCACCGGCAATTCTTTCGGGATTTTCGGTTTTTGGATCGTATTCATCTCGTACTCCCTTTTCTAAACATAATAGCTGAAACCGGCAATTGGCAGATATCGCTTTCGACCCTGCCACCCTTGCCGAATGGCGTGTTGCTTACTGAACAAAGGGTAATATCAAAGCGGGATCGCGTCAATAGCGGCGCTTATAAAAGCTTCATTCCGTTTGAACGTCATCCGCCCGCTGAAAGATAAAAACAAAGCCCTGATAAGAGGGCTTTTGTCTGTTTCAGGCGAGTTCTTTATACATGATCACATGCGGGCCGATGCCGGGTATGTCAAAGGGGCTGCCCGTGCTTTTCCAGCCGAGCTTTTCGTAATATCCCTTTACGTGACATCTGGCGTTGCACCAGACAAGCGCCGCCCCCATATCTGCCAGTTTCCGTTCCGCATAGGCGATTAACGTGCTTCCCGCTTTTTGCGTCCGGTATTCCTCAAGCGTCGCCATGCCGCGCAGCTGGTAGGCGGGCGCTGCCTGTAAAGCCTGCTGGTTCTGCGGGTAGAAAGAAGCGATGCTGATCAATGTTCCGTCGTAAAAACCTCCGAGATGAAAGGCTCCTTTGACGCTGTCCTGATCATATTTACAATCCTCAATCGTCTGATGGGGGCGCAGCACGCTGTGTCTGATCGCGTATGTGTCTTCTGCGGTGATGGGTTTTACTTCAACCATGAAAAAATCCTCCTTTGCTTGATTCTTTTTCTGTATCGTACCATGAAAAAGCCGCCTGTCATATCAGGCGGCTTCTTTCGCGTCAATGCAAATATACATCAGCCCGCTTTTCATCCTTTTGCTTAATATAAGCTGCAAGCTCTGACGTCAAATCAGAACGGAGAAACGGGGTGATTAAATAAATTCCGTTAAACAGTTCGCACGCCGTGTCGAGAAGCGACTTGGCGATGGCGAGGCCTTCGGCTTTCTGCTTTCGCTTGTCTTCGCCGGCGAGCGCCATTTTTTCGCGGATGCTGTCTGACAGCTTAATGCCCGGGATTTCATGATGAATGAACTCTGCGTTGCGGCTGCTCGTTAACGGCATGATTCCGATATACACCGGTGTTTTGAGATGCTTCGTTTCATGATGAATGTCAATGAGCTGCTGCTCCGAGTAGACAGGCTGGGACACGAAGTAGTCAGCTCCGCACTCGATTTTTTTCTCCAGCCGTTTGACTGCTTTATCAAGGTGGCGGACATTCGGATTAAATGCTCCGGCTACGGAAAAGTTCGTTTTCTTGCCGAGCGGTTTCCCTGATAAAGAAATGCCCTCGTTGAATTGTTTAATCAGCCTGATCAAGTCAAAGGACGTTAAATCATAGACGGAGGTAGCCCCCGGAAAGTCGCCGATTTTTGAAGGATCGCCCGTGATGGCTAAAATGTCGGTGAGCCCGAGCGTATCCAGCCCCATTAAATGTGACTGAAGGCCGATGATGTTGCGGTCTCTGCATGTAATGTGAACGAGAGAACGGATATCAAGGCGCTCTTTCAGCAATGAACCGCAGGCGGCATTGCTGATCCGCGGTGTCGCCAATGAATTGTCAGCGAGCGTCAGCGCTTCTATGCCGGTTTCTTTTAATTCAGCCGCTGCTTGCAGAAATTTGTCAAAATTCAATTTTTTCGGCGGATCAAGCTCTACGATAATTGACCGTTTTTGAGCGGCGATTTCGTTTAAACCCGGCTCGGTCCGTTCATTCCGGACGGAGATGACTTCTTCTTCCCGTCTGATTTTCACTTCTTTATCAGTGACGGGAGAAAGTCCGCGGACCGCTTCAGCCATGGCTCTGATATGGTTTGGCGTCGTACCGCAGCAGCCGCCGATAATGCGCGCGCCCTGAGTGCGGAACTGTACGGCGCTCTCCCGGAAATAGGCATCGTCCGTATCATAAACAAGCCGGCCTTCTTCTAAAGACGGAAGGCTGCTGTTCGGATAGACCGATAAATAAGCGTCACGGAAAATCGGCACTTCGGTGAGCGCTTCAATCATGTGGTACGGGCCGAGCCGGCAATTGATTCCCGTTATGTCAGCGCCGAGATCGGCAATGGACCTGAGGGCTTCCCGAAGCGGCGTTCCGTCCTGCAGCACGCCCTGTTCGTGCATGGATACGTTCAGCATAATCGGAAGTTCCGTTTCTTTTCTCGCGATCTTCAGCACTTCGCGGGCCTCTTCTAAATCATAGTATGTTTCCAGAAGCAGACCGTCCGGCTCTTCGTGCAGCAATAAATAAAGCTGCTCCCGAAAGCTGCGTTTAATCTCCTCCAGGCTGTAGGCGTTTTTGTTAAAGGTGCGGATGCCGCCCATCGTTCCCAATACATAAGCGCCGTCTGAGGAAGCGCGCGCGATTCTGACCGCCTCCTGATTGATTTTTTTCGTTTCATCCTCAAGTCCGTATCTTGAGAGCTTAATAAAATTCGCGCCGTACGTATTTGTCTGGATGATGTCTGCCCCGGCTTCCACGTAAGCCTTATGTATCCGCTTGATTTCTTCGGGCTTTGATACGTTCAGTTCCTCAAAACATCTGTCAATGCCGTAGGAATAGAGGAGAGTGCCCATCGCGCCGTCCCCGATTAAAATCCGTTCTTCTAAGTCTTGTAATAGTCCCATTGTTTGCCTCCTTCATCACATTCAGCAAGGAAAAAAGAGAAATAAAAAAAGTCTTCTTAAGAAGAAGACTTTGTAATCATTTGTCTCTCTTCTTATCTTCCAAGCTGTTTTTAGCTTGCTGGATTTAGCACCTTGGTCATGGTTTGGGTAAACCACTACACCGGTTGCTGAAGCGTCGTCGGGCCAGTCCCTCGGCTTCTCTTGATAAGAACGTTCATGTAATTGTCATGGGTTTCCAAAACTTAACTGTGAAAATCCCTTTCTCCAAATTTACCGAAAATAGAGACAATAATCAATAGGAATCACATAATTTATCTAAAATTAATAAATTGAACGTCAATCGGCAGGTCTGCTCCGCGGACGGCTGCAATAATCTGCTGCAGATCATCTTTATTTTTTCCGGTGACGCGCACTTGGTCGTCCTGAATCTGCGACTTGACCTTCAAGCCGGAGTTTTTAATCACCGCGTTGATTTTTTTGGCATTGTCTTTATCAATGCCCTGTACAAGCTTCGCGCGCTGGCGCACCGTGCCTCCAGTTGCATTTTCGATTTTGCCGTATTCAATGTTTTTCGTCGGCACGTCCCGTTTGATCAGCTTGCCGCTCAGCACATCTTTGAGCTGATTCAGTTTAAACTCGTCATCAGAAATCAGGACAAGTTCTTCCTTTTCTAACTTCACATCGCTTTTCGATCCTTTAAAGTCATAGCGCGTGCCGATTTCTTTCAGCGTCATCTGAATCGCATTCTGCACTTCGGGAAATTCAACTTTGGATACAATATCAAAAGAACTTTCTTTTGCCATGAGAAAACCTCCTATAACATTTCACTTATGAGTTGATTATAGTAGAATAAAGAGAAATGTCCAACAGCATAAAGCATGAATTTATGCATATTGGAAAAAATGAGAAAAACATCAGCCTCATACGGGCGAATCAGGAAGGACGATAACATGAGACCAGGGCAGCAGCTCACGCTTAGTATAGATCACCAAACCGATTTCGGTTATTTTTTAACCGACGGCGAGGATACGGTTCTTTTACATAACAGTGAAATCACAGAGGATATCGAAGACAGAGATGAAGTGGACGTATTTATTTACGTCGATCATCAGGAAAGACTCGCGGCGACGATGAAAAAGCCGCTCATCAGCTTTTATGACTACGGATGGGTGGAAGTGACGGACGCTGTGGAAGATATGGGCGTATTCGTCGACGTCGGTCTGTCAAAAGACGCGCTCGTCGCAACGGAGCACCTGCCTCCGTACAAATCCGTCTGGCCGCAAAAAGGAGACAGACTGTATTGCATGCTGAAGGTGACAAGCCGCGGGCGCATGTTTGCCAAACCGGCGCCTGAGGATATCATCAGTGAATTATTTACGGATGCAGAGGAAGACGTCATGAATAAAGACCTGACAGGCACGGTGTACAGACTGATTGCATCAGGATCTTTTCTGATTACCGATGAAGGCATCCGCGCGTTTATTCACCCTTCAGAAAGAAAAGAAGAGCCGAGACTCGGCAGCCGCGTGACAGGGCGTGTCATCGAGGTAAAGGAAGACGGCTCCGTCAACATGTCCCTGCTGCCGAGAAAGCAGGATGCGCTTTCGGTTGACGCGGAAGAGATTCTGACCTACCTGAGATCAAGAAACGGCGCGATGCCTTACGGAGACAAAAGCCATCCTGACGATATCCGCGAACGGTTTCATTTAAGCAAAGCCGCCTTTAAGCGGGCGCTCGGGCACCTGATGAAAAACGGCAAAGTGTATCAGAAAGACGGCTGGACATACGAAAAACAATAAATGTTCTGCAAAAACATCGGTGAACCAAAACCGATGTTTTTTATTTTCTCAAAAGCTGCTATATTCCTCATTTGTTTAACATCCTGTTTTATTGAAATAAAATATTCTGACATCCGAACCGATATATAACTATAGAAAAAACAAAAGGAGAGTTTCAATGAAAAAAATGGCGATATTTGCGGCTGTACTGCTGATTGCGCTCAGCACGGCGGGATGTGCCGGCAAATCTGAGGAAACGGCGGCCGAAAAAACGAAAACAATCGGCATCATGCTGACAGACAACGGCCTCGGCGACCAATCATTTAATGATTCAGGCTTTCAAGGTTTGATGAAAGCGAGAGACGAGCTCGGCATCACATTTGACTATCGGGAAATAAAAGATACCGGTACATACGAAAAAGGACTGACCCAGCTTGTCCGGGAAGGCAATGATCTTGTTGTGGGGCTCGGTTACAGCATGCAGGCGGATTTAGAAAAGGTCGCCAAAAAATATCCGAAGCAGCGGTTTGTGCTGATTGATTCCGTATCAGACCTGGATAATGTCACCTCCGTCACGTTTAAAGAGGATGAAGGAAGCTTCTTAGCCGGAGCGCTGGCGGCTATGACGAGCAAAACCGGCACGATCGGATTTATCGGCGGTTCAGATGCCGACGTCATTAAACGGTTTAAAAAAGGCTATCTGAAAGGCGCGGAATCAGTCAAACCGAAAATCCGCGTGCTGTCGGACATCAGCGGTACGTTTGATGATGATAAGCTCGGGAAGCGCATCGCCCAAAACATGATCCGAAAAAAAGCCGATGTCCTGTTTACGGCGGCCGGCTTCACGGGCGTCGGCGCACTGAAAGAAGCGGAGGCGCAAAAAGTATACGCCATCGGTGTTGACAGCGATCAATATTACACCGCCGAGCACGCCGTTATCTCTTCTTTAGTGAAAAATGTCGACCATGTCATCTATGAATTGGCGAAAGATTTAAAAGACAACAAGGAGATCAAAAGCGGTGAGATCGTTTACGGACTGAAGGAAAACGGCATGGAATTAGCCAAGATCAGAGTTGTCAAAAACGCAGGCGGGCTGGCGAAAAAGATCACGGATATGAAAAACAGCCTGATTGAAAAAGGAGGCGATCTGAAGTGACATTACGGACAAGGCTGCTCGTTAACGCAGCCGTTACGATGATTTGCTTCGCCGCCGTCATCGGCTTTACCATCGTAAACATGATGAAGATTCAGGCTTCAAATGAAGATGAAGTGGACGCGCTGTTAAACGTCCAGGAAGCAAAAGCTGACCTTAATACGTTAAAAGAAAGCATCACCGGCTATTCCTATACGCTCGCAGACGCCCAGAAAGAAGATGTGCGAAGCTATATGAAAAGCAGCTCAGACAAACTGGCGGCGCTCGAAAAAACGATGACGGACGATGCGGACAAAGCCGCTTATGACAAACTCGCCAAAAAATACGAATCGTGGCAGGCGGAGGCGGACGCTGCTCTTGATTCGAAAAGCCCGGCTGAAGCGACAAGGACGGCGGCCCGCATCAACGGTCTTCTGAATGATATTTATATGCTGAATCTGAAAAGCCGGGATCACTATGAAGACATGCAGAAGCAGACGGCTGACCAGATTCAGTTTATCGTTTACAGCGCAGCCGTGCTGACCATCGTGATACTTGCCGTCACCGTCATATCTTCCATCAGGCTGACGAAGAGAATAGCAGGGCCGATCCGCCGCATGGCTGAAAATGCCCGTCGTATTGCGGGAGGGAATCTTGCTGTTGAAATGCTTGATTATAAAGGGAAGGACGAACTGAAAGAGCTGAATGACTCATTCGGAATGATGGCTGAACAGCTCCGCACCTTAATTCAGGCGATCGGAGAGGTCGGCCGTGAAGTCGAGACGTTTGCGGAAGGTTTGACGAAGGAAAACCAGACGCTGAAGGACATGACCGAGCAGGTGTCCGTGTCGACGGAAGAAATGGCGCAAGGCTCCCAAACCATTTCAGAAGATCTGCAGCATGCGGTGCAATTCATTGAACAAATGGATGAACATTCAAAGGCGAACGCCGAACGTTCAAAACAAACGACGAGAAGCAGCGAAGAGACGATTGCGGCGGTGGCTGCGGGGCGCGGTGCTTTAGCCGAGACCAAGCAAGCCATTGATAAAAGCAATGAGACATCAAAAGAGATTTCCGAAGCCGCCGATCTCTTCATAAAGCATGCGGCAGGCATCAGTATGATGGCGCAGACCGTTTCTGACATTGCGGGCCAGACCAATCTGCTGTCATTAAACGCCGCAATCGAGGCGGCCAGAGCAGGCGAGGCCGGAAAAGGATTTGCCGTCGTTGCCGAGGAGATACGGAAGCTCGCAGACGGATCAGCCAAAGCGACCGCGCAGATTTTCGATATGGTAAAGCAAATTGAAGACGGCATCACGTCTATTACCGGAGCTGTCACGACCGGCGTCGCTTTAGCGGACAGACAGCAGGAGCTGATGGAGAAAACGTCAGAATCATTCGCCCATATTGAACAAAAAGCCGCCCATATTAAAGCGGAGCTTACTCAATTGGATGGACGGATCATCGAATCGAAACAGCTTGGTGAGCAAGTGCTGCATCATGCCGAAAGCATCAGCGCCGTCGTTCAGGAAACGGCTGCAGGAAGCGAAGAGATTTCTGCCTCCGCGCTTGAGCAGCTGTCTTCTTTTCATAAAATGGCGGAAAGCGTCAATAATCTGGTGAGCCTGACAGAGCGGTTAAACGATCAGGTCCGCCGGTTTACTTTGTAACGGGCTTTTGCCCCGCCCCTGATTTTTGCAGCCTAGCATGAGTAACTTCTGAATGAAACACAAATACTGAATATACATGTGTTTATATTTATTCTTTTTCGTGAAAGGTGAAAAAAGAAGGGAGGAATCGGGATGGATGAACAAATTCCGCATGAAAAGGGTCTTGATAATAGTCTGGCTTTATTACGCGATGGGTATGTATTTGTGAAAAAACGAGCGGAGACTTATCGCTCAGATGTGTTTCGCGCCCGTTTATTAGGGAAGACATTCATTTGTATGAGCGGAGCGGAAGCCGCAAAGCTTTTTTATGACACAGAACGATTTCAGCGGCAGCAGGCCCTCCCCAAACGGGTGCAGAAAACGTTATTCGGAACAGGGGCAATCCAGGCAATGGACGGTGAACGGCATAAGCACAGGAAGCTTCTATTTATGTCGCTGATGACGCCGCCCCGGCAAAAACGGCTTGCGGAAGCGGTGGCAAAACAGTGGAAAGCATCTGCGGAAATGTGGAAGGGTTCAAACCGAATTGTTCTTTTTGATGAAGCGAAGAAAGTGCTGTGCCGGGCTGCCTGTGAGTGGGCCGGCGTCCCGCTGAAAGACTCAGAAGTGAAAGAACGGGCGGAGGATTTCACCGATATGGTAGACGCATTCGGCGCTGTCGGACCGCGTCATTGGAAAGGCAGAAGGGCGAGGCTGAAAACGGAGAAATGGATAGAGGAGGTCATTGAGGATGTGCGGTCCGGCAAGCTGCAAACGCCGGAGGGCTCAGCCTTGTATGAAATGGCTTTTCATACAGAACTTGACGGAAACAGACTTGATTCTCACATGGCTGCTGTTGAGCTTATTAATGTTCTGCGCCCGATTGCCGCCATTTCTTACTTCATTACGTTTTCAGCTCTCGCATTGCATGATTACCCTGAATATCGGGGCAAACTGAGATCGAGAGATGATCAGGAGACCGAAAGATTTGCACATGAAGTTCGGCGGTATTACCCGTTTGCCCCGTTTTTAGGAGCCGTTGTGAAAAAAGATTTCGTATGGAAGAACTGTGAGTTTAAAAAGGGTGCATCCGTCATGCTTGACCTATATGGAACAAACCATGATTCCCGGCTTTGGGAGGATCCGAATGAATTTCGCCCGGAACGTTTTCAGGGGCGGGAGGAAAATAAATTTGATTTCATTCCCCAGGGCGGAGGTGATCCGGCTAACGGCCACCGCTGTCCGGGTGAGGGAATGACCGTGGAAGTCATGAAAACTTCCCTTGCGTTTCTTGCCAATGAAATAGAGTACGATGTTCCGTCCCAAGATTTAAGCTTCAGCCTGTCCAGAATGCCGGCATTGCCTGAAAGCGGATTCGTGATAAGTGATGTTAGACGCATATAGAACAAAAAACAGCCCTCTTTCTTCTAAGACAAGAGGGCTGTTTTGCTTTTACAGATGGTCCGGTTTTTTGGAATTCTGGTTTTTTCCCGCCTGCCGGTTTTTTTCGGCAAGCCGGTTCTTTTTCTGATTTACGGCGTTATTGTCCAACGGTTTTTTGTCATCATCTTTCATGCGGCAAAGCCTCCCTTCTGTCCGTTAGGATGCCCGCCCGCATTGAAATTATGGCTTCAGGAAAAAAATCGCGAGCGTGCCCGGCCCGGAGTGGGCGCCGATCGCAGAGCCGATTGAATGAAGAATGATCTCTTTCGGATGGAACGCTTCTTCAATCATTTCCTTCATCCGAAGCGCCGTCTCCTCGTTATCTGCATAGCTGATCCCCACGGTTTGATCCGCCCAATCGCCGCCTTCTTCCTTCATCATTTCTATAATCCGTTTAAACAGTTTCTTTTGTCCGCGCAATTTTTCGAGCGGCACGAGCCTGCCGTCATCCACATGCAGAATCGGTTTGATGTTCAAAAGCCCCCCGACAAAAGCGGACGTTTTTGAAATTCTGCCGCCCCGCGCGAGATAAGCGACATCATCGACCGTAAATATATGTTTCATCCGTGCGCAAAAGCTCTTTACAGACGTTTCGATTTCTTGTATTGTATTCCCGTTAACACAGAGTGTTTGCGCGTGCATCACCGCGAGGCCGCAGCCCAATGAAGCGCATTTGGAATCTACAATCCGTAAATCAAAATCGGGAAATTCCTCTTTTACTTCATTGGCCATCATTACGGCCGTCTGATAGGTGCCGGAAAGACCTGAGGAAAAGGCGACGTATATCGCCGGTTTTCCCAGTTCCGCGTATTGTAAAAATACTTTTTTTATCGTATCCGGTGATGCCTGGGATGTTTTCGGAACTTTCCCGTCCCGCATCGCTTGAAATATATGATCCGCCTGAATGGTGACCGTGTCCTCATATTCGTTTCCGTCAAGTGTTACGTGCAGCGGAATGAACCCGATCCGGTTTTCTTCAATATAAGATTTCGGCAGGTCAGAGGCGCTGTCAGCAATAAGGTGAACTGTCATCATAATTCCCTTCTTTCCGATTGGTGAGAGTGATGCCAACTATATCATATAAATGTGGCAAAATAGTGTTCAAAACTTTGTTTTAAGGGAAAAGCTAATAATGAAAATGAGCGGAGGAGCAAGCCATGGTACTAGAACAAGCAAAAAAATTAGCAATCGTCGTCATCGGCGCGTTTCTGTATGCGGCGGGACTGAATTTATTCCTGATACCGGCGAATGTATATGCCAGCGGTTTTACCGGTGTCGCCCAGCTGCTGTCAAGCGTCGTTGATCAATACGCCCCCTTTTATATTTCGACAGGAGTTCTCATGTTCCTCTTAAACATTCCCATCGGTGTGTTAGGGTGGCTGAAAGTCGGCAGATCATTCACCGTATACAGCATATTAAGCGTAGCGATGACGTCCGTCTTTATGGGAATTCTCCCGGAAATGAGACTGTCGCACGATATTCTTCTGAATACCGTATTCGGAGGAGTCATCTCAGCTATCGGCATCGGTTTAACGCTGAAATTCGGCGCTTCGACAGGCGGTCTTGATATCGTGTCGATGGTGCTGGCCAAATGGAAGGATAAACCGGTCGGCACATATTTCTTCATTTTGAACGGGATTATCATTTTGACGGCAGGATTATTGCAAGGATGGGAGAAAGCATTATATACCCTTGTCGCTCTGTATGTCACAACAAGGGTGATTGACGCCATTCACACCCGCCACATGAAACTGACCGCCATGATCGTTACGAAAAAAGCCGATGAAATCAAAGAAGCGATTTACGGGAAAATGGTCCGCGGCATTACGACGGTGCCGGCAAAAGGCGCTTACACAAACGAACAGAAAGAAATGATGATCATCGTCATCACGCGGTACGAATTGTATGACCTCGAGAAAATCGTGAAAGAAGTCGACCCGAAAGCCTTCACAAACATCGTGCAAACGACGGGGATCTTTGGTTTCTTCAGAAAAGACTGATAGGAGCGGATAGAATGAAGTGGCTGTTTGGCCTGTTATTACCGGTCATTTTACTGATCGGATGCAGCAGTCAATCCGGGCAGAAGGAGCCCGCTGAGGAGGTATCCGGAGAGATGAATGAACAGCAAGCGGAATTAGCCGTAAACCCTGTGCAGACGGATCAGCAGATCGAATTTCAAATGTCTTTAAAAAACAAAAGCGAAAGCCCGATCGATTTCACATTCAGCTCAGGGCAGAAATTCGAATTGACCGTACATGACCAACATAACAAAGAACTGTACCGCTATTCAAAAGACAAAATGTTTACTCAGGCGTTTCAGACCGTGACCTTAATGCCGAATGAAACGTATGACTTTTCAGATGTGTGGAAGAACGTGCCCGGTCCGGGAACATACACGGTGACGGTGACGTTTTTAGGGAAGTCCGATCAGATCGGAAAAAGACTGAAAACGGTAAAAACATTTGAAGTAAAATAAAAAAGCGGCGCCCTCGTCTTAACGGGGCGCCTTTTTTTATTGCAATTTCTCCAGCTGATCCTGAAATTGGTGCAGCTGCTGACGTTCTGCATCTGTCGAATTGGCGTACGCGGAAGATACGGCATTTTTGGCGCGTGAGACAGCTTTTTCCTGATCGCCGTCTTCGAAACCGTTAGCAATCATGACGGCCTGCTGGACAAATGACTTGGCTTGAGAAAACAGTTCGTTTCTCATTAAAAGTCAACCTGCCTTTCAGCCGAATCTTTTGCTGCATCATGCTGTGCTTCCTCTAATGTAGACCGATATGGAAATCTTGCGTCATGAAGACTGACAGAGTCCTTGCCTTGCTGAATAAACCGTTTTGATTTGTTTCGTTTACCCATTGCAATGTCCCCCTTCCATATTTAGACGAGATGAGTCGTCTGTTTTAGTATGGGCGGAAGGCTTTTTGTTATGAGCGGCAAAACCTCACAGGGAGAAATAGGATTTTAAAAATTCGGCGATTCCGTCCGCTTCATTTGATCCCGTGACTCGGTCGGCGGCCTGTTTGACTTCATCCGTGCCGTTTCCCATCGCTACGCCGCACCCGGCAAATCGGAGCATTTCAAGATCGTTGTCTTCGTCGCCGAACGCGATGATCCGTTCTCTCGGCACTTGGTAATAGTCGCTGATTTTCTTCAGGCCGACCGCTTTATTCATCCCGTGTTTAATAATTTCAATCACATGCCAAGGAGCCGCCCATCTTCTGTGGTCAATGACCTCGGCGTGCACATCGGATAAATGCGCGCGTATGTCCGCGACGTCCTCTTCCTTCGCGTGAATCAATACGGACGTCACATCCTCTTGGACTGTTTCGCGCAGATCGCCGAATGTGACATTCGCCGTATTCATATGAAACGCCTCAATTAAATGCTCATCATGATAATGGAAGTACACATCATCAATGATCTCAGCGAGCACATTATGTATTTGATAGGTCTCTGTAAGTTCGGCAAGCTGTCTGACCACATCGACAGATAAGGACGTGTGGTATCGTCCCCATGACTCGTCTTTCGGGTGGTGGACAAATGCCCCGTTAAAATTGACAATCGGCGTTGTCAGCCCGAGCTCGTCATAATACATCGAACTGGAACGGAAAGGGCGGCCGGTTGAGATGCAGACATGATGACCCGCTTCTTTCAGCGTCTGAATCGTCCGCGCCGTTTCAGGGGAAATGGTTTTATCATCTTTTAATAAGGTTCCATCCAGATCTAAAGCGATGAGGTAAGGTTTTGTCTCCATAAATAACTCCTTTTGTCATGTAATTTGCTGTTTTTCTCTTATGTACAGTGTAGCTTTTTACCATCTTTATTGTCTACATGTTACACTTATGATTATGGTTATCCTAAGGAGGGAGTCAACGTGATTCTTATTGATCATCAAACCGTATCAGGCATTCCGTTTTTACATATTGTAAAAGAAGAAAATCGGGACCGTCCCGCTCCCCTTGTTTTCTTTATTCACGGTTTTACAAGCGCGAAGGAGCATAATCTTCATTTCGCTTACCTGCTTGCTGAAAAGGGATTCAGGGCGGTACTGCCGGAAGCTCTTTACCACGGTGAACGCGCTGAACAGCTGTCAGCAGAAGAGCTCGCCGTCCATTTTTGGGACATTGTATTAAATGAAATCGAGGAGCTTGACGTGCTGAAAAAGGATTTTGAAGCGCGCGGTCTGATTAAAGACGGGCGGATCGGTCTTGCGGGCACGTCAATGGGCGGAATTACGACATTCGGCGCGATGGCCGCGTATGATTGGGTCAAAGCCGGCGTCAGCCTGATGGGAAGCCCGAACTATACGGCGTTTTTTCAGCAGCAGATTGACCACATTCAAAAGCAGGACATCGACATTGACGTCACAAAAGAACAGGTCGATGAACTGTTTGCGCGGCTCAAACCGTTTGATCTCAGTCTGGAACCGGAAAAACTCCGGAGCCGCCCGCTGCTGTTCTGGCACGGCGTTCAAGACAAAGTCGTTCCGTATGCACCGACCCGCGGCTTTTATGAAACGATTAAACCTCATTACAGCAGCCGACCTGACCATCTTCAGTTTCTGAAAGACGAACGGGCTGACCATAAAGTCCCGAGATACGCCGTTTTAGAAACCGTCGCCTGGTTCGATAAGCATTTATAAAGCACAAAGGTGTTAACAAAACCCGCTTTTACGTTATACTGAGGAAAAAGGAGTGATGGAACGTGGAAGAAGCATTAAAAGAAAACATCATGGGCGCCTTGGAGCAGGTTGTTGACCCTGAGCTCGGCGTCGATATCGTTAATCTCGGCCTTGTATACGACGTTGATATGGATGACGACGGCCTGACGCACGTTACGATGACACTGACATCAATGGGGTGCCCGCTCGCTCCGATCATCGTCGACGAGGTGAAAAAAGCGCTCGCCGACATTCCGGATGTAAAAGAGACGGAGGTCCACATCGTCTGGAATCCGCCGTGGACAAGAGACAAAATGTCACGCTACGCAAAAATCGCATTAGGGATTCAGTAATAAGAAAATGCACCTCGGATTTTAGGTACATCCTAAAGTTTGGAGGTGCTTTTCTTTTGTCTGCATATAAGCGACAGTGAGGGTTTGTTTTGGATCGCAAACAAACCTTTATATATAAAATTTCATATGAGGTTTATCTTTTTTGTAATAGGACAGTCTGTCTTGGAGTGTGCCTGTGTGGAATTCAAATTTATGCCCATCGGGATCAGTAAAATAAATTGACTTTTGATCTTGTTTATCTCTAGGACGCCCATTTAATATATTTACATTTAGATTTTTTAGCCGTTGATGTATTGCATCAAAATCTTTTGGGTCAATTGTAAAGGCCATATGCGTATAAGATTTATGTATTTCATTTCTTGGTATATCCGCCTCTAAGTTAAGTGCAAGCCAAAGCCCGTTCAGATCAAAATATGCTGTCTTTTGCCCTTTAACCAGGAGTTGTGCATGAAATACTTTTTCATAAAATTCTATAGATCTTTCCAAATTTGAAACAGAAAAAAGAAGATGATTGATTCCTTTTATGTTTATTTTCCCCACCTCATTTAACATGTTTGTCTTAAACAATCCCTTTGGTAATACATCTGCATATATATCGATTATATACTGACTAAAAAATCATTTTAAGGATTTCTGTGTATTTTTTATGCCGTGTGTTTTCCGGTATCGGATTAAAAAGGAAAAAAACGGACGTAAGGCATGATATAATAGACCGGCTGCATGCGAGGGAGGAACCCATGAAGAAAAAATTACTTCTCATTATCCTTAGCATTCTTGTTTATACGGCGCTGTTCGCTGTTTCCGCTTTTCACAAAGAGCCGGAGCAGCAGGCAGGGACAATGACGGATGTCAGCCGTCTCATGCCCGTGAAAATTAAGCAGACGGTCAAAGGAAAAGAGAAAGAAACATTGATCGAAACCATTAAGGAAGCAAAGAGAAAGCATCTGAAGATCTCAATCGCAGGCGCCCAGCACTCAATGGGCGGCCAGACGTATTATGAAGACGGTATCGTTCTCGACATGACGGGCTACAACAAAATACTCGGTCTCGACCGAAAGAAAAAAATCATCAGAGTGCAGGCGGGAGCGACGTGGAATGATATTCAGCGCTATGTCAATCCGTACGGGCTCGCGGTAAAAGTCATGCAATCGCAAAACATTTTTACGATCGGCGGCTCACTGAGCGCCAACGCCCACGGCCGGGATATCCGATACGGTTCGCTGATTGATACGGTCAAATCGTTTCATCTTTTAAAGGCGGACGGCACAATCATCACCGTTACTCCGAAAGATGACCTGTTTTCAGCCGTCATCGGCGGCTACGGCCTGTTCGGCGTCATCCTTGACGCGGATATTGAGCTGACGGATGATGAACTTTATGAAATGAAAACGAAACGCATGAACGCTGATACATACAGTGAATATTTTACGCAGCATGTTCAGCGCAACCCCGCCGTGCGCATGCATCTCGCACGGATCGCAACAGGGGATAAAGGCTTTTTGCATGACATGTATGTGACTGATTACACGCTCTCAGACAATCAGAAAGAATTAAAGCAGCACAATGAACTGAAAGAAGATGAGCATCCGGCGCTGACGAAATTCGCGCTCGGCCTCTCCCGCCGGTATGACTGGGGCAGAAATTGGTTCTGGTCAACCCAGCAGTCTTATTTTCTCACCCAAAACGGCGTGAAAGTCTCCAGGAACAATGTCATGCGGTCAGAGTCGAAATTTTTGGAATATGAAAACACGGACAACACCGACGTGCTACAAGAATACTTCGTGCCCGTCGGCGAATTTGCGCCGTACATTCATGATTTACGCAAGACGCTGTCACATGAAGATCTCAATCTCGTAAATATTACGATCCGCTACGTGCAAAAAAATGAAAAAGCCGATCTGTCATACGCAAAGGAAGACATGTTTTCACTCGTCCTTTTAATCAATGAAGGGTTTTCAAAAGACGGCCAGGCGAGTGCGGCGCGGATTGTCAGAAAAATGACGGATACGGCATTGCGCCACCGCGGCAGTTATTATCTCCCGTATATGCTGTATCAAACGAAAGAGCAGATGCGCGAGGCATATCCGAAAAGCGATATGTTCTTTCAGAAAAAACACAAATATGATCCGGATGACTTGTTTATGAATTATTTTTATCAGAGGTACAAATCATGAAACACAACCATTTAAAATGGCTGATCCTGTCACAGAGCAGTGTCTTTTTTGCCGGCAGCCTGATCTTTCCGTTTTATATTTTATTTATTAAAAACATCGGTTCCAGCTACACGCAATTCGGTCTCTCATACGGCTTGTTCGGCCTGAGCGGCGCATTGATTCATCCGCTGCTCGGCCGGCTGTCGGCAAGACTGGATCCCCGCTGGTTCCTTATGGCGAATTCGTGGGGGATGGCGGTGCTTCTTCTGACGCTCCCGCACATTACCGGCGTGCACCAGGTTTATGTTGTGCAGGTGCTTTTGGGCCTGTTCGGCGCGATGCAAAAACACGGCGAGAAAATCATGATCGCCGATTACACCGACGGCGGGGAGCGGGGAAAAAAAGTCGGCAGCTATCATTTCTGGACGGCCGTATTTTCAGCTGCCGCCATTATTCTCGGCGGGTTTCTCGCTGATTTCTTTACGGTTTATATTATTTTTCACGCCAGCTCCGTGCTGTTTTTTATAAGCGGGCTGATGATGCTGAAGAAAACAGGCTGATCCGATCAGCCTGTTTTTTTGTCAGCGAAAACAGATGGAAAATGAATGAAAAAATATTAAATATACAATTGAATTAATTTTTATTCATGTTATAATGTTAAATAATTTCACAAAAACCAAGAAGGTGAACCCGTTGAAAATAGGTATTATAGGCGCTACTGGTTATGGAGGCGCCGAACTTGTCAGGATTCTTAACCATCACCCTTATGCAGAGGATTGTATATTATATTCATCGAGCGACGAAGGGAAAGAATATGCCGCTTCATATCCGCATTTGAGGAATATAGCGTCACAATCACTTCAGCCGCTTCATATAGAAACGATCCGAAACGAAATTGATGTCATGTTCATAGCCGCGCCGCCCGGCGTCTCCGGAGAGTGGTCGCCCAAGCTGGCGGAGGCGGGCATTCCGGTCATTGATCTATCCGGCGATCTGCGGATTCAAAACCCGGCCGTGTATGAAAAGTGGTATAAGCGGAAGGCCGCTCCGAAAGGAACGATTCAAAGCGCGGTTTACGGTTTAGCTGAACTGCAAAAAGAAGAGATTCAGACTGCAAAGCTGATTGCCAATCCGGGATGTTTTCCGACGGCTGTGCTGCTCGGGCTCGCCCCGCTGGCGAAGAATAAGCTTTTACAAGATTCATTTCTGATTGTTGATGCGAAAACGGGCGTATCCGGCGCCGGCCGAAAAGCATCCATGGGCACTCATTATTCTGAGCTGAATGATAATTTCAAAATTTATAAGGTTAATGAGCATCAGCATACTCCGGAAATTGAACAGCAATTAGCGGCTTGGCAGCCCGGAACAGGCCCGATCACGTTTTCCGCTCATTTGGCGCCGATGACAAGGGGCATTATGGCGACGATGTATACGGAGGCTCCCCCGGGTATGTCTGCTGCACAGGTAAGAGAATTGTATTCCGAATTCTACAAAGATTCATATTTTGTCAGAATCAGGCCGGAAGGTGAATTTCCGGCGACGAAAGAGGTATACGGCAGCAATTTTTGTGATATCAGTGTCACCGTGGATGAAAGAACAAACCGTGCCACCATCGTTTCTGTCATAGATAATCTGATGAAAGGCGCCGCGGGGCAGGCGGTTCAAAATTTAAATATCATGAATGGCTGGCAGGAAGAAACGGGACTTACGATGACGCCAGTCTATCCATAGAACGAAAGAGGGATTCAAAAATATGATTCAGCTGAGTGAGGAAATCACGAAAATAAAAGGCGGCGTATCCTCGCCGAAAGGGTTTGAGGCAAAGGGCGTGCACTGCGGTCTGCGCTATTCAAAAAAAGATCTCGGAGCGATTATCAGTGAAGCGCCTGCAGTCAGTGCAGCGGTATATACGCAGAGCCATTTTCAGGCAGCGCCGCTGAAAGTGACGCAAGCCAGCTTGAAAAAAGAGGGTGTGCTTCAGGCGGTTATCGTCAACAGCGCAATTGCCAATGCCTGTACGGGAGACCAAGGATTAAAGGACGCCTATGAAATGCGGGACGGCTTCGCGAGCCAGCTCGGCATTGAGCCGGAGCTTGTTGCGGTTTCGTCAACCGGGGTGATCGGCGAGCTTTTAGATATGAAAAAAATTCAAGCGGGCATTGAACAGCTCGGTCAAGCGCCGTCCGTGTCCGGAGCATTTGAAGAAGCCATTTTGACGACGGATACAGTGACGAAACAGACGTGTTATGAACTGGTGATCGGCGGAGACATCATCACGATCGGCGGAGCGGCGAAAGGCTCCGGCATGATCCACCCCAACATGGCGACAATGCTCGGCTTTGTCACAACGGACGCGGCCGTGGAAGAACAGTCGCTCAAAAACGCGCTCAGAGAGATTACGGATGTTTCATTTAACCAAATCACCGTTGACGGAGAAACATCGACGAATGACATGGTGCTTGTGATGGCGAACGGCTGCGCGGGGAATGATTGCCTGACGGAGCAGCACCCTGACTGGCCGGCATTTAAAAAGGGGTTAAAGCTTGTATGCGAAGATCTTGCCAAAGATATTGCCAGAGACGGTGAAGGAGCGACGAAATTAATTGAAGCCAGAGTCGAAGGCGCGAAAAATAACCTTGAGGCGAATATTATCGCCAAAAAAATCGTCGGCTCAAGCCTTGTGAAGACCGCCGTTTACGGCACTGACGCCAACTGGGGGCGCATCATCGGCGCCATCGGGCACAGTGCGGCAAGCGTAACGGCCGAACAAGTGGAAGTTTTCCTCGGCGGTCAGTGTCTGTTTAAACACAATGAACCTCAGCCGTTTTCGGAAACTGATGCCAAGGAGTACTTATCAGGTGATGAGATTACGATTGCAGTCCGCCTGCAGGAAGGCTCCGGCAGCGGCCGGGCATGGGGCTGTGACTTAACTTATGATTATATCAAAATCAATGCGAGCTATCGCACATAACAAAGGGGAGCGGCATGAAGAAAACCATCGTTTTTAAGTGCGGCGGAAGCGTAATCCGCGAGTTATCCGCCGATTTTTTTCAAAGTGTAAAAGAGCTTATGCAATCGGGCTGGAACCTTGCCGTCGTGCATGGAGGCGGCCCGGACATTTCAAGAATGCTGAAAACATTGCAGATTGAAACGGAATTTGTCGATGGACAGCGGAAAACGACCAAACCGGTGCTGGAAACAGCGGAAATGGTCTTGTCAGGGACGATCAATAAATTTTTCGTAACCGAACTCGCGAAAAACGGCCTGAAAGCCGCGGGAATATCAGGAAAGGACGGCGGTCTCCTTCAAGCATCTTACCTTAATCAAGACAAATACGGAGAAGTCGGCGAAATACAAAAAACCGATCCGTCAATCATTCACGCATTAATGAAAGAAGGCATCATTCCCGTTATCGCTCCGCTTTCCATGACAAGTGATTTCGAAACGCTGAACGTCAATGCAGACGCCGCGGCATCGGCCGTCGCTTCAGCCTTACACGCCGATAAACTTTTATATGTCACGGATGTCGAAGGAATTATGGACGGAGAGAACAGGCTGGATACTTTGACGCCGCAAGAGATTCAGGCCCTCATCGATGGCGGCGTGATTTCAGGAGGGATGATTCCGAAGGTAAACTCGGCATTATCGGCACTGAGTGAAGATGTCGCGGAAGTGATGATCGTAAACGGAAAAGGAGCGTTTTTCACCAATCAAGTCTTCCGAGGAACAAAAATCGTCAAAGAAAAGGAGAGCGTGTCATGAGCAGCCTATTTCAAACCTACAGCCGCTGGCCTATCGATATTAAAAAAGCGAAAGGGACAATCGCAGAGGATGAAAACGGAAAAACGTATCTTGATTTTATTCAGGGCATCGCCGTTTCCAATCTCGGCCATTGTCATGATGCGGTGACAGAAGCGGTGAAAGAACAGCTTGACAGCGTATGGCACGTTTCCAATCTGTTTGAAAATGATCTTCAGGAAAAAGCCGCGGCAAAGCTTGCCGGACATAGCGAGGGGGATCTCGTTTTCTTCTGCAACAGCGGAGCCGAAGCGAATGAAGGCGCCATTAAACTTGCCCGTAAAGCAACGGGAAAGACAAAAATCGTAACATTCCATCAATCCTTTCACGGACGGACCTATGCGGGGATGGCCGCCACCGGACAAGACAAAATCAAGACCGGTTTCGGACCGATGCTCCAAGGCTTTCACTATCTTCCGTTTAATGATCCGTCGGCATTCAGCACGCTTTCAAAAGAGGATGATATCGCCGCCGTCATGCTTGAGACGGTGCAGGGAGAAGGGGGAGTCAATCCCGCCGATCCGGAATTCATCGAAGCCTTACAGACATTTTGCAAAGACAAACAGGCGCTGCTTATCGCAGACGAGATTCAAACCGGAATCGGCCGGACGGGCAAGGCATTCGGCTATGAGCATTTCGGCATCTCTCCGGACATCATCACTGCTGCGAAAGGGCTTGGAAACGGTTTTCCCGTCGGAGCCGTGATCGGCAAAAAGAAGCTTGGAGACGCCTTTACGCCGGGTACGCATGGTACGACTTTCGGCGGCAATAAGCTTGCCATGGCAGCTGTGAAAGCAACCTTGGACATTGTGTTTCAGCCGGACTTTCTCCAGGCGGCGGCAGACAAAGGCTCTTTTTTAAAAGCGCAGCTGAACCGTGAACTGACAGGGCCTTTTGTAAAAGAAATCCGCGGAAAAGGGTTATTAATCGGCATTGAATGCGCAGGTCCCGTGTCCGGCATTATCGGAGATTTGCAGGAACGCGGACTTCTCGTGCTTCCGGCCGGACCGAATGTCATTAGGCTGCTGCCGCCGCTTACAGTTTCTGAAGAAGAAATGCTGTCGGCCGTCAGTATGCTGAAAGCAGCGATCGAAGCGCATTCGGCAGTGAAACGGTAATTTTTTTTCGATATAAGGGTATAAAAATTCATGTTTTTAATTAATTATTCATCAAGAGGTGGGCTTTAGATGAAAGGCTATTTAGTATTGGAAGACGGAACATCATTCGGCGGTGAACTTGAAAAAGAGGCCCGCTGTGTTGGCGAAGCGGTTTTTTTCACCGGAATGACGGGCTATCAGGAAGTGCTTACTGACCCGTCATATAAGGGTCAGATCGTCGTCTTTACGTATCCTCTGATCGGAAACTACGGAATTAATGAAAAAGACCTCGAAAGTAAGATTCCTCAAGTCAAGGCTGTTGCCGTCTATGAAGCGTGTGAACATTTTTCTCACCATGAAGCAGTTTCAAGCTTGAGAGAGTATTTAAATAAATGGAACATCCCGCTCTTAACCGAAGTGGACACACGGGCCGTCGTCAAAACCATCCGCTCCGGCGGCACGATGAACGCTGCCGTGTCAACAACAGGAGAGATTCCCGCAGCATCCGGAACAGAAAACCCGGCGGAGCTGGCGCAGTCTGAAGACATCACGTCAATGGGAAACGGAGACCGGCATATTGCGCTGATTGATTTCGGTTATAAAAAATCAATCGCCTCGTCACTTGTAAAGCGCGGCTGTAAAGTAACGGTCATTCCGTATCAGCAGATGAACGCCGTTTATGACATTCAGCCTGACGGAATCGTGCTCTCAAACGGCCCGGGCGACCCGAAAGCGATTGCGCCGTACATGAACCGGATTAAGGCTTTACTGAAGGCTTTCCCCGCACTCGGCATTTGCCTCGGGCATCAGCTGATTGCCCTGGCTTTCGGAGGAAATACGTATAAGCTGCCGTTCGGCCACAGGGGTGCCAATCATCCCGTCATTGACCGGAAAACGAAACGGGTGTTTATGACAAGCCAGAACCACAGCTATGTCGTTGATGAAGCATCAATTGACGAGAACGAGCTGTCCATCAGATTTCATCATGTCAATGATACATCAGTGGAAGGGCTCATTCATAAGCGCCTTCCCGTATTAAGCGTCCAGTTCCACCCTGAAGCTCACCCCGGACCGGCTGAGAGCGAGTGGATATTTGATGAATTTCTAGAGAAAGTGATACCAGCAAGGAGAGAAATCGCTCATGCCTAAAGATACAACCATTTCCAGCATATTAGTCATCGGCTCCGGCCCCATCATCATCGGCCAGGCGGCAGAATTTGATTATTCAGGAACGCAGGGCTGCATGGCTCTGAAAGAAGAAGGATACCGCGTTATTCTAGTCAACAACAACCCGGCAACGATTATGACGGATGAGGCGTTTGCCGATGAAATATATTTTGAACCGCTCACAACCGACAGCATCGAGGCCATTATTGAAAAAGAAAAACCGGACGGTCTGCTTGCCAATTTGGGGGGCCAGACGGCATTGAATTTAGCCGTTAAGCTTGAAGAAGCAGGCGTGCTGAAGAAGCATCACGTCAAGCTTTTGGGAACATCGGTGGAAACCATTCAAAAAGGCGAAGACCGGGAGCAGTTCCGCGCCCTGATGAAAGAGCTCGATCAGCCCGTTCCGGAAAGCGAAATCGTCGACAACGAAGAAGACGCCCTCCGTTTCGCTGAGTCTATCGGATTTCCGGTCATTCTGAGACCGGCGTACACGTTAGGCGGAAAGGGAGGCGGAATCGCGAAAACGAAAGAAGCATTTCAGACGCTTATTAAACAGGCGCTGTTAGCAAGCCCGATCAGCCAATGCCTCGTCGAAAAAAGCATCGCCGGTTTTAAAGAAATCGAATATGAGGTCATGCGCGACAGCAATCATACATGCATCACCGTCTGCAATATGGAAAACATCGATCCCGTCGGCGTGCATACAGGAGACTCCATCGTCGTCGCACCGTCCCAGACGTTAACGGATGAAGAATATCAGATGCTGCGTTCAGCAAGCCTGGCGATTATTTCGGCGCTGGATGTGGTCGGCGGCTGCAACATTCAATTTGCGCTGGATCCGTTCAGCAAACAGTACTATGTCATTGAAGTGAACCCGCGTGTCAGCCGTTCATCGGCCCTCGCGTCAAAAGCGACCGGCTACCCGATTGCCAAAATGGCGGCGAAACTTGCCGTCGGCTATACGCTCGACGAACTGAAAAATCCGCTGACGGGCTCTACTTATGCAAGCTTTGAACCGGCGCTTGATTATGTCATCGTCAAATTCCCGCGCTGGCCGTTTGATAAGTTTAAACATGCCGATCGCACGCTCGGAACGAAGATGAAAGCGACGGGAGAGGTCATGGCGATCGAAAGAAATATGGAAGCGGCCATTCAAAAAGCGGCGGCCTCCCTTGAGCTGAAAACGATCGGCACCCGCCTGCCTGAACTCGGCGGCTGTACGATCAATCAGCTGTGGGAATTAGCGGTAACGCCGGATGACCGGAGATTTTTCGTCGTCATGGAACTGTTAAGCCGCGGTGAAACGATAGAAGACATCCATGCCAAAACGAAAATTGATCCGTTTTTTCTCCATGTATTCCGAAATATCATCACATTGGAAAACAAGCTGATGGAAGAAGGGGATCATCTGTCTGTCCCGCTTTTAAAGCAGGCGAAGGTAAAGGGCTTCACGGATGTCATGATCGCATCTCTCACGGGAAAAACGGAAGAAGACATCCGTGCTCTCAGAAAGAAATCAGGCATCGTCCCGTCGTTTAAAATCGTAGATACATGCGCCGCTGAATTTGATGCCAAGACGAATTATTTCTACTCCACCTACCTCGGGGAAAGCGACGGAGATATCAGCCGAAAAGAGAAAAAACGCGCCCTCATCATCGGCTCCGGCCCGATCCGCATCGGTCAGGGAGTGGAATTTGATTACAGCGCCGTCCACGGCGTTCTGACCCTGCAAAAGCTGGGGTATGAAACGATTATGATCAATAACAATCCGGAAACAGTAAGCACGGATTATGAAATCGCCGACCGGCTTTATTTTGAACCGCTGACGACAGAACATATTTTGAACGTGGCGGAACATGAAAACATTGATTTTGCCATCGTCCAATTTGGGGGGCAGACCGCGATCAATGCCGCTGAACCGCTGGAAAAAGCGGGCATTCCGCTGCTCGGAACATCCTTTGAAACCCTTGATGCGCTGGAGGATCGGGATCTGTTTTATCAGCTGCTTGATGACCTTGGCCTGAAACATGCCAAAGGCGAAACCGCTTATTCAAAAGAAGAAGCAACGGAAAAAGCAAGCCGAATCGGCTACCCCGTGCTGATCCGTCCGTCTTATGTCATCGGTGGGATGGGCATGATCATCGTTGATTCAGAAGCGCAAATGTCAGAACTGCTGGAAAATGAAGCGGGCATGCCGTATCCGATTTTGATCGATCAGTACATTACAGGAAAAGAATTGGAGATCGATCTGATTTCCGACGGACATGAAGTATTCGTGCCGACTTACACAGAGCATATTGAACGCGCCGGCGTCCATTCGGGCGACAGTTTTGCGATTCTTCCGGGTCCGTCTGTCACACCTGATATGCAGCGTAATATAAAAGAGGCCGCAGAAAAAATCGCGGTAAAACTGGCTTTTAAAGGCATCATGAACATTCAGTTTGTCATTGATGACAAAGGAGATATTCTCGTTCTTGAAGTGAACCCGCGGGCAAGCCGCACAGTTCCTGTCGTGTCTAAGGTGATGGGGGTGCCGATGATCCCGCTTGCCGCCAGATTGCTGGCCGGCGCTTCCCTTAAAGACCTCAAGCCCGAGGTTCAAAATCAGCACGGAACGGCAGTGAAATTCCCGGTTTTTTCTTCGCACGCCATTCAGGATGTGGACGTAAAGCCCGGGCCGGAAATGAAGTCGACCGGAGAAGGCATGTGTGTCGCGTTTGACGCAGAAAGCGCCCTGAAAAAAATCTATGCGCACGTCTGGGAGAAAAAAGGCAGCATCTATCTGGAAGGCTGTGATGCGGAATTGGAACGTCAGGCTCAAGAGGCGGGATTTACGGTATGCAAAGATGCGTTCCCGGCATGGGCAGAGCGAAAGGATAAAGCGGTCCATATCAATTTCAATCACTCTGAAGAAGCGCGTAAACAACGGATCGAAGCCATGACGCACGGCGTGACGGTCTTTACTGAACCGGAAACCGTAAAGGCATTTTTAGCAAGCGGCTCTGGCAAACCTCAGCCTGTATCGCTCAAAGATCTTTATCAAAAGGAAGTGGCATCATGCACACAATAAAAGCGGAACACACATTAACCCATTTGTACGGCAAAGATTTTCTTTCCTTAAAAGATGTCAGCCCGTCAGACATCAATGCGCTTTTGACAGAAGCTTCATTATTAAAACAACATCCGATACAGCCGATTTTCCAAGGGAAAACATTGGCGATGATTTTTGAAAAATCTTCAACCCGCACACGTGTGTCTTTTGAAGCGGGAATGGCCCAGCTCGGGGGAACGGGACTATTTCTTTCAAGCAGCGACCTGCAGCTTGGGCGGGGGGAGACGGTCGCGGATACGGCGAAGGTGCTGTCCGGATTCGTTGATGCCATAATGATCCGCACCTTTGAACATGAAAAAGTCGAAGAGCTTGCTGAGCATGCTGATATTCCCGTCATAAACGGGCTGACCGACCGGTATCACCCGTGTCAGGCACTCGCGGATCTGTTAACGATACAAGAAATAAAAGGAAAACTGAAAGGAGTAAAAGCCGCCTATATCGGTGACGGAAATAATGTAGCGCATTCACTAATGATCGGCTGCGCAAAAATGGGCTGTGACATTGCGATTGCTTCGCCGAAAGGCTATGAAGTAGAGGAAGAGGCGGTGAATGCCGCGAAAGAAGCGGCGGCTGTTTCCGGAGCGAAAATCACCCTTACCGAAAATCCGCAGGAAGCGGTGCGGGATGCAGACGTGATTTACTCCGACGTCTTCACGAGCATGGGGCAGGAGGAAGAGACGCAGCAGCGGCTGAATGTGTTTGCCCCGTATCAAGTCAACGCCTCACTCGTCAGTCTCGCCAAACCTGACTATACATTTTTGCATTGCCTGCCCGCGCATCGGGAGGAAGAGGTCACGTCCGAGATTATCGACGGCCCGAACTCTGCGGTATTCCAGCAGGCGGAAAACCGGCTTCACGCGCAAAAAGCGCTCCTGAAAGCTCTTCTTTACAAACAGGATGAACAAAAAAACCGCTGAATCTCATCAGCGGTTTTTGATATTTCTCCGCATACAAGCACATACTACATAAAAAAGAAAAAGGAGGAAATGACGTGGGACAGCAGCATCAATTCCGCCCGGGACAAAAAGCGCCGAATAACGGTGTGTACGTTGAAATCGGCGAAACGGGAAGCATGGTCAAAAATCCGCAGAAAATCAAGCTCACAGTGGGAGAAATGTTCCCTGAAACTTCAAACCACAACAGATTGTGGACGTATCAACGAAAACCGTGAACACAAAAAAACCTGCTGAATAGCAGGTTTTTTATTTAATGCTGGCTTGCATCCTGTTTGACAGGCATGATCTCCGCAAGAACAAAGACAAGCACTGCAATAACTACGGCAATAACGGATGATTGCTTGAAATTGTACGCCGCGCTGTTCATGGAGGCGACCAAATAACAGGCCATATGTGTTAAAAGGAACGTCCAAATAAAACCGATAATAAACCGCACGTTTCCACCTCGTCCTTCATTTTATTCTACGTTGTATCATACCATACATAAAGCGCGGGCGGAAGGTCATTTTCTCATCAAAAAGCACGCCTGAACCTGACATGTGCCCGCCTGTCCGGCCGTCTGACGGAAAATTCGGTTCCCGTGCTCGGGATAATAGCCAAAACATAGCAGCAAATAGGAGTTTATCCGATCCGTTTTCATTCTTCTTACATATGATAGCCAATAGAGAGATTAGGAGTAAAAGGAGGCGGGCAGGCATGGGGATAACGGAAAGATTCTTCCAATTCGGATCTGAGCTGAACGTCATCCATCTGCCGTATCGGCCGAACGGCTTCTGTATCTTTATTCTGGGGGACAGAACCCACTTTGTCAGCCGGGACTCAAGCTTTTGGCTCGAACATGAAGGGAGAAACCAGCTGTTAAATACGATGCTTGACAGAGGGTACACCATTTTCAACAGCAATTTATACGGACGGCATTGGGGTTCGGAAAAAGCCGCCCTTTACGCCAGACAGCTGATTCATTATGTGCTGAAACAAGAAACCCTCAATCCGAAAATACACTTGCTCGCAGAAGGCATGGGCGCCCTCATCGCCGATCAATTGCTGCAGTCTTCACCGGAGCATATCCGTTCAGCCGCAATGTTAGATCCTTGTCTTGATCTTCAAGCCCATTTTGAATCAGAGAAAGAAAATAAGTTTTTTTATAAGCAGTTTCTGAGGGAAACGGCACAAAGTTTCGGTGTTTCTGAAAAAGAGGCAAGCTCACTGAGCTATCAGACCATTACCGGCTGCCGCACCCGCGCGCCGGTACATATATGGCAAAGAACGACCGGAGCGCCGTACCCGTACACCCTGCATGCGAACGCGTATAAAGAAGCCCGGGAAAAGACCGGAAGCAAGACTGATATCACGTATCACCTGCTTGAAAACCCTGCGCGTATGTACAGAGCCATCTGCCGGTTTTTCCGCAGTCATGAAAAAGACCTGTAATGAATAGAATACAACAGCCATCTCTTTTCAGAGGGCTGTTTGGCTTGTGTGTGAATGAAAAACCGGAAAGGCGGCAGATGTGATGAAGACAGCGCTGATCATTGGAGCAGATGAATTTCTCGGCCTTTCATTGTGCGAACGGTTGATGGATGAGGGTGTGCATGTTGATGTCATTTTGGCAGAACCGGAGGACAAAACGAGGCAGCTGTATTTAGAAGAACGATTAATGTGGCTCGCGAGAAACGGGCTTTTTCAAATAATAGATGAAATCGGTGAAAAGGAATACGATCGTATCTGCGTCCAATACGGGAGCGGGTGTCTGCCTGAAGAAAGGGCTGAGCCTTTATATTGGATTGTTTACAGTGAGGATCACGGAGACTGGGAAAAAAACGGTCAGCGGGATACGGCAAAAGCGATTATCCTTCCTCCCCTCTACGGTCCGTGGACAGAAGCAAAAGAAGATGGCGAAAGCAGGATCTTTTTAGAAGACGCAGTCTGCGGGCTGATGAATCAGCTTGAGGCTGACGGCACAGAAGACGAAAATCAGATTATTACCCTGGAAATAAAAGAAAAAACACAAAAAACGGAAGCGGAAGAAAAAATTAAAGAGTGGAAAAGACAATTATCATCAATATTCGACATTTTTTAAGAAATACCTTCCATGTTATGTGCATTACCGCTACAATAAACGTATATCAATTTATACATGTTATGAGTTTGAAAAGGGGTTGAACATGGCTTGATCACCAGGCTTGTCATGACCTTTTCTGTCCTCCTTTTATTGAGCGGATGCGCACAAACTCCGTTTAAAGGAAAAATTGAGAAGGTCGGAATGCTTTTTCCCGATACCATCAGTGACTTGGTATGGGGCACAAAAGGTTACAAAGGTTTATTAGCGATACAATCTGAATTTAACGTTGACGTTTATTATAAAGAAAATATCAGATCCGATGAAGATATTTTAAAAGCGATAGATGATTTTCATAAAAAAGGAGTCAATCTTTTATACGGGCACGGAAATGAATACGAGGAAATCTTCAATATGATCAGCAAGGATTATCCCGACATGGAATTCGTCGTCGCAAACGGAACGGCGAAAAGCGATAATGTCACAAGCGTTCACCTTATGGGAGAAGCAATGGGCTTTTTCGGGGGAATGACGGCCGCCCATATGTCAAAAACCAATGAGGTAGGTGTCATCGCCTCCTTTTTGTGGCAGCCTGAAGTAGACGGCTTTATCAAAGGGGCGAAATATGAAAAGCCCGATATCACCGTCAATACTGAATTTACGGACCACTGGGATAACGGCAATGAAGCGCTGCATCTTTACGAGAAGTTAAAAGCGGAAGGCACGGATGTTGTATATCCGGCCGGAGACGGGTATAATGTTCCTGTCATTCAGCAAATCAAAAAAGACGGGCTTTACGCCATCGGCTATGTCGCCGAGCAATCGAATCTCGGCAAAAACACGGTGCTGACAAGCACGGTGCAAAACGTAGATAAAGCCTATACATTAATTGCCGAGCAATATAATAAAGGTACGCTCAAGAGCGGAGATCACAACTTTGATTTCAGGGAAGGAGTCGTTGAAATGGGGACGTTCAGCCCTCTGGTGGACAAAGCATTTCAAGACAAAATCTCAGACCTTGTCAAAACGTATAACCGAACAAATGAACTGCCGTCAAATGAATAGAGGTGGATACACATGCAGCATGAAAAGTCTCTTGAATTTATGCAGATCGCAATGAAATACCTGCCGGAAGCAAAGGCGGAGCTTGAGAAATCCGGCATAGATCTGTCTATGGAAATGATTCAGCCGTTTATGGACCTGTTTACATCGGTCATGGCGGAAGCGTATGAGCTTGGCAGATCTGATGCCGGGGAGCTGAATAAATAAAGAGAGCCACTTTTCATGAAGTGGCTTTTCACATGATTTTTTTCTTTATAGCGGACACCATCGGCGCGAAGTCTTTAAATACGGGCTTTAATTGATCCAGAGAGTTCATGATGGACCCCAGCTGATTCATCACGTGGTTGTAATCGATCTCTTCTTCGTTTTCAGCCTGAGGCTGCTCCGGGTTTTCTTCCGGTTCTTTATCCCGGTCTCTGGAATCGCCGAACATCATTTTGGAGAAAATATCCATAGTGAAGCCTCCTTTCGTCTTCCTTTTATTCTATGAGGAGCAGCGTCCGATAGTTTAGACGAATATATTGCCAACAGAAAAAAAATAGGGTAGAATTAGTACCTGATACTAATAATTGATCATAACTAATTAGTTTTAAATTCATTATAAAAAAGGAGTCTTTCCAATGAAAGCTGGAATTCTTGGCGTCGGCCGTTACATCCCGGAAAAAGTGCTGACAAATCATGATCTTGAACAAATGGTAGATACATCGGACGAGTGGATTCGTACGAGAACAGGTATAGAAGAAAGAAGAATCGCCGCGGAAGATATGTATTCATCCGGCATGGCCGCTGAGGCTGCGCAAAAAGCGCTTGATCAGGCCGGTATTTCCGCTGAGGAGCTTGATATGATCCTCGTGGCGACGGTTACTCCTGACCAGTCCTTCCCTACCGTTTCCTGTATGATACAAGAGAAGCTCGGGGCCAAAAAAGCGTGCGCGATGGATATCAGCGCCGCATGTGCGGGTTTTATGTACGGTATCGTAACCGCCAAACAATTCATTGAATCGCAAACATACAAACATGTCCTCGTGGTCGGCGTGGAAAAGCTCTCAAGCATTACCGACTGGGACGACCGCAATACGGCTGTGCTGTTCGGAGACGGAGCCGGAGCGGCGGTCATCGGACCGGTCAGCGACGACAGAGGCATACTGTCATTTGAGCTCGGAGCAGACGGTACAGGCGGTCAGCACTTGTACTTAGATGAAAAAGGGCATACAATCATGCATGGAAGAGAAGTATTCAAATTCGCCGTCCGGCAAATGGGTGAATCGAGTGTAAATGTCATTGAAAAAGCCGGCCTCTCCAAAGAGGACGTAGACTTTTTGATTCCGCATCAGGCAAACATCCGCATCATGGAAGCGGCACGGGAACGTTTGGAGCTTCCGGTTGAAAAGATGTCTAAAACAGTCCATAAATATGGAAACACATCCGCAGCATCCATTCCGATTTCATTAGTAGAGGAACTGGAAGCAGGCAAAATTAAAGACGGCGACGTCATCGTCATGGTCGGTTTCGGCGGAGGATTGACATGGGGCGCCATAGCAATACGCTGGGGACGATAAAAAAAGGTGAGGTGCACACAAGATGAGTAAAAAAAGAGTAGTCGTTACAGGGCTTGGAGCCCTGTCTCCGCTTGGCAACGACGCCGAAACAAGCTGGAAAAATGCAATCGGCGGCGTATCCGGAATCGGACCGATCACACGTGTGGAATCGGACGAGTATCCGGCGAAAGTAGCTGCTGAACTGAAAGATTTCAATATTGAAAATTACATGGATAAAAAAGAAGCGCGAAAAATGGACCGCTTCACGCAATACGCTGTCGTAGCCGCGAAAATGGCCGTTCAAGATGCCGGTCTGAACATCACAGACGAGATCGCGCCGAGAGTCGGCGTTTGGGTCGGGTCCGGAATCGGCGGTCTTGAAACGCTTGAATCCCAATTCGAAATCTTCCTGACAAAAGGGCCGAGAAGGGTCAGCCCGTTCTTTGTTCCGATGATGATTCCTGATATGGCGACAGGCCAAATCTCAATCGCTCTCGGAGCAAAAGGAGTCAACTCTTGTACGGTGACGGCATGTGCCACGGGAACGAACTCTATCGGTGACGCGTTTAAAGTCATTCAACGCGGCGATGCCGATGCGATGATTACGGGCGGAACGGAAGCGCCGCTGACAAGAATGTCATTTGCGGGCTTCAGTGCAAACAAAGCCCTTTCTACAAATCCTGATCCGAAAACGGCAAGCCGCCCGTTTGATAAAAACCGTGACGGCTTTGTCATGGGAGAAGGCGCGGGGATCGTCGTGCTTGAAGAGCTTGAGCATGCGCTTGCCCGCGGTGCGAAAATCTACGGGGAAATTGTCGGCTACGGCTCAACGGGTGATGCCTACCACATTACCGCGCCTGCCCAAGATGGGGAAGGCGGTGCGAGAGCGATGCAGGAAGCAATCAAAGATGCGGGCATCAAGCCTGAAGAAATTGATTACATCAACGCTCACGGCACAAGCACGTACTACAATGATAAATACGAGACAAAAGCCATTAAGACCGTTTTCGGTGATCATGCGTACAAGCTTGCCGTCAGTTCGACAAAATCAATGACGGGTCATTTGTTAGGCGCTGCCGGAGGAATTGAAGCAATCTTCTCCGTCATGGCCATTAAAGACAGCATTATCCCGCCGACGATTAACATCGAAACACCTGATGAAGAGTGTGATTTAGATTATGTATCGGACAAAGCGCGCGAGCAGGATGTCAACGTCGTTCTCAGCAACTCGCTCGGCTTCGGCGGACATAATGCCACTTTGATCTTTAAAAAATATCAATAATACAGTTTTTGACCGGCTGCCTGAAAAAGGTGGCCGGTTTTTTGTGCGTGCATATGATAACAACAAGAGGAGGCGAACCGGTATGAGCGTCAAGCAGACATATCAATGGATGGAAAAGGCGGCATCCGTAAATGATCTGGCCCCGCATCTTTTGCCGCTTTTTTCAGGGGCCGATAAGAAAGAGTGGAAGCCGATACTCGGGATGCTGCAAAACCACGGCATGTTCCGCCATCTGAAGGACGGCGTTAGGACCAGTAAACGGCTGAAAGAAAAAGGATGCTACAGCCATATTCAAAAGGAGGAAGCCTATTTAAAGGAGAAGTGGAACGGGTCGGACGTGCCGATCGTAGTTTTGCCCGTCGATGAACGAAACCGGAAAATCCGTCAGGAATTCGGATCAAAATCCGGTCTGGCCTTTCGGGACAAAATGTTCCTCTTTCTATCGTCGGATAGTTCCAATTCAGCTGTATCCGCCCTTATGACACATGAATATAATCACGTCTGCCGGTTAGAACATGTGACAAAGGACGAAAAAGATGAGACATTTCTTGATACAATCATGATGGAGGGGCTGGCAGAATATGCTGTATATGAGCGGTTTGGCTCAAGTCTTACGGCGGAATGGACGTCCTACTATACGCCTGAGCAGCTTGATTTTCTGTTTGAAAAAAGAGTCAAGCCGAACCTCCGCTTAACGAGAGACAGCAGAATGTTTTCCCAGCTGTTATACGGAAAAGGATACTTCCCCTCAATGCTCGGCTATGCCGTCGGATTCAATATAGTAAAAAAATATTTAACCGACCATCAAAAAACAGTAAAAGAAGCATTGGCCATCCCTTCAAAAACCTTTCTGGAGGCAACGCTTTAATAGATTAAAAGAATGGAAATTATTTAAGGATATTACATTTATCCTAAAAAATTCTTGCTTTTGTAATAATGATGTAATAATATACAACTATAAAATTTTTCGACTATTCTATATTTTGTGATAGCGAAACGTATGTTTCCCTCTGCTTCAGCGGAATGAGAAAGGGGCGTATCATGAGCACACTATTAGAAGTGAATAATTTAAAGACCTATTTTTTCAGAAAGAAACAGCCGATCCCCGCAGTCGACGGGGTTGATTTTCACATTAATAAAGGCGAAACCGTCGCTCTTGTAGGAGAATCCGGCTCGGGCAAAAGCATCACCTCGCTTTCTATTATGGGACTTGTCCAAGGCTCGGGCGGAAAAATTATGGACGGCTCGATTAAGCTTGAAGGCAGAGACCTGGCCTCCTTCACCGAAAACGAATATTGCAAAATCCGCGGAAATGACGTCTCTATGATCTTTCAGGAGCCCATGACTTCCCTGAATCCGGTGCTGACCATCGGCGAACAAATTACCGAAGTGCTTGAATACCATAAAAAAATGAATAAAAGAGAAGCGTCCAAAAAAGCCGTTGAGCTTCTGGAACTCGTCGGATTCTCCAGAGCGGAACAAGTGATGAAAGAATATCCGCACCGTCTTTCCGGAGGGATGAGACAGAGGGTGATGATCGCCATCGCGCTCAGCTGCAATCCGAAGCTTCTGATCGCTGATGAGCCGACGACGGCGCTTGATGTGACGATACAAGCCCAAGTATTGGAGCTGATGAAAGACCTCTGCAAAAAATTCGATACTTCCATTCTGCTGATCACTCACGATTTAGGTGTGGTTTCCGAAGCCGCCGACAGGGTGATCGTGATGTACTGCGGACAAGTCGTAGAGAGCGCGAGTGTGGAGGACTTATTTTTAAACCCTCTTCATCCGTATACCGAAGGGCTGTTAAACTCCATACCGGTGATAGATGGAGAGATTGATACATTAAAAGCGATCAAAGGCAGTGTCCCGACACCGGATAATCTTCCGGAAGGCTGCCGATTCGCCCCGAGGTGTTCAAAAGCGATGGACAAATGCAAAACAGGGCAGCCGGAGCTGATAACGCATGAAAGCGGCCGTTCTGTAAGATGTTTTTTATATGAGGAAGAGGGTGCCCAATCAAAATGACAGCTGCAGGCCAAGAAACGATTTTAGAGCTGAAAGACGTAAAAAAATATTTCCCGATCCGCTCCGGTTTTTTTCAAAGGAAAGTCGGTGATATAAAGGCTGTTGACGGTGTTTCTTTTTCACTGAAGCGCGGGGAGACGCTCGGCATCGTCGGTGAATCAGGATGCGGCAAATCAACGGCGGGAAGGACGATGATCCGTTTATACAAGCCGACAGACGGCCGGATTCTTTTTAAGGGGCAGGATATTTCCGGCTTATCTGAAGAAAAGCTGAGAAAAAGCGTCCGCAAAAACATCCAGATGGTCTTCCAAGATCCCTTCGCATCCCTTAACCCGAGGAAAACGCTGCGTTCCATTATTAAAGAACCGTTCCAGACTCACCATATGTACAGCATGAGCGAGCGGAACGAGCGAGTGGAGGAGCTGCTGGCGAAAGTCGGCCTTCATCCGAGCTTTGCAAACCGCTATCCGCACGAATTTTCCGGGGGGCAGCGCCAGCGGATCGGGATTGCGCGGGCTCTGACATTGAATCCCGAGCTGATTATTGCGGATGAACCCGTTTCCGCACTCGATGTCTCCATTCAGGCCCAGGTCATCAATCTGATGGAAGAACTGCAGGAAGAATTCAACCTGACCTATTTGTTTATTTCTCATGATTTGAGTGTTGTCCGCCATATCAGCGACAGAGTCGGCGTCATGTATCTGGGAAAAATGATGGAGCTGACTGAAAAACACGAGCTGTACGGCAATCCGCTTCACCCTTATACGCAGGCGCTTTTGTCTTCAGTGCCCGTCACGAGAAAAAAAGACGCCGTCAAGCGGGAACGAATCATCCTGAAAGGAGAACTGCCAAGCCCGGCAAATCCGCCGAAAGGCTGCGTGTTCCACACGCGGTGCCCGATGGCCAAACCGATCTGCAAGGAACAAATCCCGGCATTTGAAGAAGCCGCTCCCGGCCATTACGTCGCCTGCCATTTATATGCCTGAAATGACAAGCATCGAGAGGGGGTATGCCGGATTACATAACCAGTTTGCTGCATATATATCACAAAGGGGGAATTGATATGAAATTACGTAAAAGCGCACTGATGATGCTAAGTGTTTTTATGGCGCTCGCCATCTTCCTGTCAGCCTGCTCCGGTTCAAAATCCACAAGCACCGAATCCAAACCGGCAGGAAAACCGCAAAAAGGCGGAGATTTGGTTGTCGGGTCAACCGGGGAACCCACACTTTTTAATCCACTTTATTCTACCGATGTTGCAAGTTCTGATATTGAAGGAATGCTTTACAGCACATTATTGGAAACTGATGAGAAATTAAACGTCAAGCCGTCGCTGGCTGAAAAAGTAACAGAAGCTGACGGGGGATTAACGTATGATGTAAAACTGAAAAAAGGCGTTAAATTCCATGATGGAAAAGAGCTGACGGCCGATGATGTTGTTTTCACCTACAGCATCCCTCTTAACAAAGATTACAACGGTGAGCGTGGCTCGGGTTTTGAGTCCCTTAAATCCGTAACGAAAAAAGGGAAATATGAAATTCAGTTTAAAATGAAGAAAAAAGATGCCTATTTCTATAATGTCGTTCTCGACAGTTACGGCATTTTGCCTAAACATATATTGGGTAAGGTGCCGGTTGCAGATCTGGGAGAGAATGAATTTAACCGTAAAAATCCAATCGGTTCCGGTCCGTTTAAGTTTGTTGAGTGGAAAAAGGGCGAGTATGTCAAACTGGAAGCAAATGATGATTACTTTGGCGGCAGACCTTACCTTAATACAGTGACAGTAAAAACAATACCTGATTCTAACGCTGCTGTGGCTCAGTTAAAAGCGGGGGATATTGATTTCTTCGTTGTGCCGGGCACAGATTTTGATACGGTTAAAACGTTTGGAAACGTGAAGGTCAAATCTGACCTTGGCTTAAACTACAGCTATATCGGCTGGAATGAGAAAAAAGAGATCTTTAAGGACAAAAAAGTGCGTCAGGCATTGACTTACGCTCTTGACAGGCAGGCAATGGTGGATCAAGTGCTGAACGGAGACGGTAAGGTAGCGGATGTTCCTGAGAGTCCGCTGTCATGGAATTATCCGAAGTCTAAAGTGCCGACATTTGATTATAATCCGAAAAAAGCAAAGCAGCTGCTAAAAGAAGCCGGATGGGAAGACCATGACGGTGACGGCTACCTTGATAAAGACGGGAAAAAATTCTCATTTGAAATTAAAACGAATCAAGGCAATAAAATTCGTGAAGATTTAGCTGTTGTCGTTCAGCAGCAATTAAAAGAAGTGGGAATCGAGGCTAAACCGCGAATTGTTGAATTCAGTGCGTTAATCGAACAGACAAGTGCCCCTAATTGGGATTATGACGCTCTTCTTCTCGGATGGAGTCTTGCAACGTTCCCGGATCAATTCTCTATCTTCCATTCAAGCCAATCGAAAAACGGGCTGAATAATATCTGGTATAAAAACCCGAAAGTCGACAAGCTGCTTGAAGAAGCGAAGTCAATTACTGACAGAAAAGAATACCAAAAGAAATATGAAGAGATATACAAATTGATTGCTGAAGATCAGCCGTACAGCTTCTTATTCTATTACAATTACCACAGAGCGATGCCGAATAATTTACAAGGCTATGTATTCCACCCTAAAAATGACTTGTACAATATCGAAAAATGGTGGCTGGATCAAAAATAGCAAAAGCCCTGGAGAGGGAAGGAGGTTCCTTTCCTCTCTTATCCTATTTAAAAAGGGGACAAGAACATGGTTACATATATTTTACGGCGAACATTAATGTCCTTGCCGATTCTCTTAGGCATTACAATTTTGTCGTTTGCCATCATGAAAGCAGCGCCGGGAGACCCGATGTCACTTATGATGGACCCTACAATCAGTCAAGCGGACAGGGCGAAATTCATTGAAAAATACGGGTTGAATGATCCGGAACCTGTTCAATATGTGAAATGGCTGGGGAATATGCTGCAAGGGGATTTCGGGACTTCTATCGTCAAGAAAGGCACTCCAGTTTCTGAACTTATCTTATCCCGCTTACCGAATACGATTGTGCTTATGCTTTTCTCAACCCTTGTCGCTCTTCTTATTTCTATTCCATTTGGTGTTCTGTCAGCGAAACGTCCTTATTCAAAATTGGATTACGGGATAACTGTTACTTCATTTTTAGGGCTTGCCATACCGAATTTTTGGTTCGGTTTGATTTTTATCATGGTTTTATCTGTAAATCTGGGGTGGTTTCCCACTGGCGGAGTAAGCACTTTAAATGCTGACTTTAACATATTTGACCGATTGCATCACTTGATTCTGCCTGCTTTTGTGCTCGCCACGGCAGACATGGCAGGGATAACGAGATACACAAGATCCAGTATGCTGGATGTGTTAAAACAGGATTATATACGAACGGCGCGTGCGAAAGGATTCCGAGATAATAAAGTGATTTTTAAACACGGTTTGAGAAACGGACTTCTTCCTGTCATCACTATTTTTGGTCTGATGATACCGTCATTTATCGGGGGAGCGGTAGTGGTAGAACAGATTTTCACTTGGCCGGGCCTCGGCAAATTGTTTATTGATTCAGCCTTTTCGCGGGATTATCCGGTTATCATGGCCATGACGGTCATTTCAGCTGTTTTGGTTGTAGTGGGGAATTTAATTGCGGACATCTTATATGCGCTGGTTGATCCCCGCATTGAATATTAACAAAGAGAGGTGAGAGGTCAAATGTTACAGCCCAATACCGGCACACCCCCCAACGAAGTAAAATTAAAGGAAAATATTCAATCCAAACCGGAAACAATGACGAAGATTTTTTTCGAAAAGTTCTTTCAAAATAAACTAGCTGTAATCGGAGCCGTTATATTAACCATCATCATCTTGTCAGCCTTATTCGCTTCGGTAATCGCTCCTTACTCTCCGGAGAGTCAATCTCTTGTCAATCGTTTGAAGCCGCCGAGCTTAAAACATCTAATGGGAACTGATAAATTCGGAAGAGACATCTTTACGAGGGTTCTGTACGGGGCGCGCGTCTCCTTGCTTGTCGGATTCGCTTCTGTGATCGGCGCGATTACAATCGGGACAGTTGTCGGAGCCGTTGCCGGATATTTTAAAGGGATTGTCGATGCCGTTCTCATGAGAACCGTTGATATCGTATTATCCATACCTGATATATTTTTGCTTATTACACTTGTTACGATTTTTCAGCCCGGAATGGATAAATTAATTTTAATTTTCTCCCTTACAGGCTGGACAACAACGGCACGCCTTGTCCGGGGGGAATTTTTATCGCTTCGTTCCAGAGAGTTTGTATTAGCTGCAAAGACGATCGGTACAAAAAATCATCACATCATCTTTTCTCATATATTGCCGAATGCGCTCGGACCGATCATTGTCTCAGCGACATTAAAGGTGGGAACGGTTATTTTGGCGGAATCTACATTAAGTTATCTCGGTTTCGGGATTCAGCCGCCGATCGCAAGCTGGGGCAATATGCTTCAGGATGCACAGAACTTTACGATTATGATTCAGGCTTGGTGGTACCCGTTATTTCCGGGACTGTTCATTCTTCTTACCGTATTGTGCTTCAACTTTGTCGGAGACGGGCTGCGTGATGCGCTTGATCCGAAAAATGTGAAATGATCTCCCGGACGGAACGGGAGATTTTTTTGTTGCGATGCAGTCGGAAATCCAGCTCCGTAATGCGGAAATCTCATATTGAAATGGAATAATTTATCTATCCCTTGCCTATACTGTGGACAACAGTTTTTATAAAGTGAGGGGTCGAATATGTTATTTCTTCATGATGTATGGGTCAATTGGTTTGAAGGGGAAGAGAACGGCTACAATGTATGCCATTTTCACGAATGGCGGAAGGAAGACACGGTTGAGCTTTTGGATCAGACGCCGCTGCTCAGAGTGCCGTCGGTATTATTTCATTACATAGAAAACGACTTATCAGAGCTTCCGAAAGAGCTGCTTGACCAAGTCCACCAAAAGTCATACGTGCGAAAAAATCATGAGCGGACAAAGCTGGAGTATTGTTTTGTCGTGACAGACGGGATCGGCATCATTGCCGTGGATACGATCGGATATACCATTCCGGTCAGAAAGAGCCGCCTGATTCCGAGACAGGAGCAGCTTGTTTATGAAATGGTAAAGGATGTAGAACCGGAATCGTTTCAATTTGAGCCGGCGCAATTGGAGTCTTCAAAGGAATATCACATTTTGTCATTAGCGCCGGAGCATGTCAGAGGGCTGACGAGAAAAGAGCGGCAGATCAAGCAGCTGATGTTTATGGCGCTCGACCAGCTGAAAGGGCTGAAAAACCGTGCGGAAATTGTGTATTGGTACACGGAATGGAATCCGCATATGTATGAGCAGATCAAACGGATGAGCTTTGAAGAGATTTGGGACATGCTTTACAATGAAACAATTGAAGGCTGGTCAGATAAACATCTTGCGTTCTGTGAAAATTTGATTAAAGGGCAGCCGTTTTTCGAAAAGCTTTGGGAAATGGAGCAGGAATCAAAAGTGAACTAAAAAAGAGGCGGGGATTCTCCCGCCTCTTTTCTTTATCTTCTTTTCCGTCCGAGACCCATGGCATTTTCCATTTTTTTCACCATTTTGCCGGCCGTTTTGTTTGCGCGCGCCGCTCCTTCGTCGAGAATGCGGTCAAGCTCGTCGCTCTCAATTAATTCACGGTAGCGTTCTTGGATCGGTGTCAATGCGCCGATAACGACTTCGGCTAAATCGCTTTTGAATTCACCGTACCCTTTGCCTTCATATTTAGCCTCTAAATCTTCAATTGATGTGTTTCCTAAAATAGAATAGATCGTCAAAAGATTAGAAACGCCCGGTTTGTTTTCTTTATCATACTTTACAATGCCTTCAGAATCAGTCACGGCGCTCTTGATTTTCTTTTCGAGCTGCTTCGGCTCATCAAGCAGCGTGATGTATGCCTTTTGGTTCGGATCTGATTTGCTCATTTTTTTGAGCGGATCAGCCAGTGACATGATGCGCGCGCCTGATTCAGGAATTTTCACCTCAGGAATCGTGAAGATGTCATTATATTTTTTATTGAAGCGTTCCGCCAGGTTGCGGGTCAGTTCAAGGTGCTGTTTTTGGTCTTCTCCGACCGGAACAAGATCCGTTCCGTACAGTAAAATATCGCCGGCCATCAGCGGCGGATAGGTTAACAGTCCGGACACGACGGCTTCTTTGCCCTTTGACTTATCCTTAAATTGCGTCATCCGCTCAAGCTCGCCGATATATGCGACGCATTGGAGCATCCACCCCGCCTGGGCATGAGCGGGAACCTCCGACTGGATAAAGAGGGTCGCTTTCTCAGGATCGAGTCCGACGGCCACGTAAAGGGCCGCGAGATTGCGAATGTTCTTCCGCAGTTCAAGCCGATCCTGCGGAACCGTAATCGCATGCTGATCGACAATGCAGAAGTAGCCGTTGTAGTCATGCTGCAAATCGACAAATTGCTTCATTGCGCCGATATAGTTGCCGAGGGTAACGGAACCGCTCGGCTGAATGCCTGAAAAAATCGTTTTCTTCATATTTCTTACCTCATTTCTTAAAACATAATAAAAAAAAGCCCATTCTTCCCGTAGAAAAAAGGGACGAATGAACCGTGGTGCCACCCTGATTATTCCATTACAATGGAATCGCTCGAGACGTTGGTAACGGAGGCTGCTCCGGCTGGGCCTACTAACGTTCGGTCAGCTGCTCAGAAGTCCATTCCACATCGCCCGTTACCTGCTCCCAGCACCGCAGACTCTCTTCAAACGGATGAAAATGTGTACTACTCTTCATCATCGCAATCACAACAAATGTATTTGATTGATCTATTATAAATCAATTATAGCCAAATGTCATCAGAGGAATACAAGATTATTTCCAGTTTGCTAAAGGGCTGAAAATCCTCAAAAAGAACTGAAAATGCTTAAATGATAACGTATATCAACATTTCGTATAACGAATATTATATGTAAAAAGCAATATGAACTGGAAATTGCAATAAAAAAATTTAGTTAGGTCATGCTTTAAACTATAGAAGTGTATCACCTTTTTGACAGAAAAACTGACCAAATTTAAATATTTTAAATTGAGAAAATAGTATTGCAATAAATTATTCATTTCATTATAATGAACTTGTTCACTCTATTGTTACAGCTTCTTTACATAAAATAATCAGAAAAGACGGAACACAATTAAAGTTTAGAAAAATATTAAGTTATTTTGTCTGATATTTCTGAGTATTTAGTAGTAAAGGCTGAAAAATTTGATTAGGGGGTTAGTGCATGAAAAAGCGTTGGTCTATTGTAGGTTTGATGCTTATCTTCTCGCTTGTATTAAGTGCGTGCGGCGGATTCAGCGGCGGATCAGGCGGCGGTAAAAAAGACACCAAAGGGCAGACTTCACTTAATATCAATATTAAAACTGAGCCGTTCTCACTGCATCCGGGTTTAGCGAATGATTCCGTGTCAGGAGGCGTAATCCGACAGACTTTTGAAGGATTGACACGCGTAAACTCCAAAGGTGAGCCTGAAGAAGGAATGGCATCTAAAATTGAAACAAGCAAAGACGGAAAGACCTATACATTTACGATTCGTGACGGTGCGAAATGGTCTAACGGCGACCCTGTGACGGCGCAGGATTTTGAATATGCGTGGAAATGGGCGCTTGACCCGAACAACGAATCACAATACGCTTATCAGCTCTACTACATCAAAGGCGCTGAAGCTGCCAATACAGGAAAAGGCAAGATTGATGATGTAGGCGTAAAAGCCGTAAATGACAAAACATTAAAGGTTGAACTGAATAACCCGACACCTTATTTCACGCAATTAACTTCATTCTATACGTATATGCCGGTCAACAAGAAAATTGCGGAAAAACATAAAAACTGGAACACAAACGCGGGCGAAAATTATGTGTCAAACGGCCCGTTCAAAATGACGGCTTGGAAACACAGCGGTTCCATCACGCTCGAAAAGAACGATCAATATTGGGATAAAGACGCTGTGAAATTGAAGAAAATCAACATGGTGATGATTAACAATAACAACACCGAACTGAAAAAATTCCAGGCCGGTGAGCTTGACTGGGCAGGAATGCCGCTCGGCCAGCTTCCGACTGAATCTCTGCCGACATTGAAAAAAGACGGATCTCTTCACGTTGAACCGATCGCAGGCGTGTATTGGTACAAATTCAACACAGAAGAGAAACCGCTGAACAATGTGAACATCCGTAAAGCCCTTGCTTATGCGATCGACCGCTCGTCCATCGTGAAAAATGTAACGCAGGGCGAACAAATCCCGGCCATGGCTGCGGTGCCGCCGTCAATGAAGGGATTCAAGGATAACACAAAAGGTTATTTCAAAGACAATGACGTCAAATCAGCTAAAGAATTCTTAAATAAAGGACTGAAGGAATTAGGCGTCAAGAATGCCTCTGACCTTCCGGCGATCAAACTGTCCTACAATACGGATGACGCGCATGCGAAAATCGCACAGGCCGTACAGGAAATGTGGAAAAAGAACTTAGGCGTCAAAGTTGAGCTTGATAACTCCGAATGGAATGTTTACATCGACAAGCTGCACAGCCAGAACTACCAAATCGGACGTATGGGCTGGCTCGGCGATTTCAACGATCCGATCAACTTCCTTGAATTGTTCCGTGATAAAGAAGGCGGAAACAATGATACCGGATGGGAAGATCCTGAGTTTAAAAAGCTGCTGAACCAATCTCAGCTTGAAACGGATCCGGATAAACGTATCGAAGAGCTGAAAAAAGCAGAAAAGATCTTTATTGACGCAATGCCGGTCGCGCCAGTTTATTTCTATACGGATCCTTGGGTGCAGGATAAAAACCTCAAAAATGTAATCTTGACCGGAACAGGCGAAGTTTACTTCAGAAACGCTTCTTTTGAATAAAAGATGGTTCTGAAAACAAAAGACCCAAGGTATATGGGGAGGATGTCCCCATATACCTTTCTTACTGATTACGTATAAAATTGTAAAAAACATGGAGGTGTTCACCTTGCTGAAATATATCGGTAAACGATTCATTTACATGATCATCACATTGTTTGTGATTGTGACCGCCACATTCTTCTTAATGCAGGCAGCGCCGGGCGGACCATTTTCCGGCGAAAGAAAGCTGCCGCCTGAAATTGAGGCAAACTTAAACGAACACTATGGCTTGGACAAGCCTCTTTTCGTTCAATATGTCAGCTACTTAAAATCTGTGGCGATGTGGGACTTCGGACCTTCTTTTAAATATAAAGGCCAAAGTGTTAATGATTTAATCAATTCAGGCTTCCCCGTCTCATTCACTCTCGGTGCAGAAGCTATTCTCCTCGCTTTAGCGTTCGGTGTGCTTTTCGGGGTGCTTGCTGCCCTGTACCATAATAAATGGCAGGATTATACCATTGCGATTTTAACGATCTTTGGGATCTCAGTTCCGAGCTTTATATTGGCGACGATTTTGCAATATATTTTCTCAATTAAATTAGAACTGTTCCCGGTCGCAGGGTGGGAATCCTGGGCATACACCTTTCTGCCCTCTATTGCGCTCGCTTCCATGCCGATGGCGTTCATTGCCAGACTCTCCCGTTCAAGCATGATTGAAGTGTTAAACAGCGATTACATACGGACTGCAAAAGCTAAAGGACTTTCCCGTCCGTCAGTCACCGTGCGCCATGCGCTTCGAAACGCGCTTTTGCCGGTCGTGACATATATGGGGCCGATGGCGGCATCCATTTTAACGGGAAGTTTCATCATTGAATCCATTTTCGGAATTCCCGGTTTAGGCGCGCATTTTGTAAACAGCATTACAAACCGTGATTATACGGTCATTATGGGAGTTACCGTGTTCTTCAGCGTGCTCCTGCTTTTATGCGTATTAATTGTAGACGTGCTGTACGGATTAATCGATCCGAGAATCAAGCTTTCCAAAGCAAAGAAAGGAGCCTAGACCATGCAGAACATTCCTAAAAATATGTTTGAACCAGCTTCAGCTAATGCCGGCGATGCCGAAAAAATAAATAAAAAAAGCCTTTCCCTCTGGAAAGACGCCATGCTCCGCTTCCGCAGCAATAAGCTTGCGATGGTCGGGTTCGTACTGATCGTTCTTATTATTCTGATGGCGATTTTTGCGCCTGTCTTTTCAAGGTATGATTATGCGACTACCAATCTATTAAATGCGGATAAAGCGCCGTCGAAAGATCATTGGTTCGGCACGGATGACCTTGGAAGGGATATATTCGTCCGGACATGGGTGGGCGCGCGGATTTCCATCTTTATCGGTGTCGCAGCTGCCGTGCTTGATTTATTAATCGGCGTAATCTGGGGCAGCATTTCCGGATTCCGCGGCGGACGCACAGATGAAGTGATGATGCGCATCGCCGACATTCTGTGGGCTGTTCCTTCATTATTAATGGTTATTTTGCTGATGGTTGTCCTGCCGAAAGGATTGCTCACCATTATCGTCGCCATGACAATCACGGGCTGGATCAATATGGCGAGAATCGTCCGCGGACAGGTGCTGCAATTAAAGAATCAGGAGTATGTGCTTGCTTCACAGACACTCGGCGCCAAAACCGGCCGGCTTTTGTTTAAGCATATCGTCCCGAACGCGATGGGCTCTATCCTCGTAACGATGACACTGACGGTTCCGACGGCGATTTTTACAGAAGCGTTTTTAAGTTATTTGGGCCTCGGCGTACCTGCGCCGCTTGCGAGCTGGGGAACGATGGCCTCAGACGGATTGCCTGCATTAACCTATTACCCTTGGCGTCTGTTCTTCCCTGCCGGCTTTATCTGCCTGGCGATGTTCGGCTTTAACGTTGTCGGCGATGGGTTAAGAGACGCGCTGGATCCTAAGTTACGCAAATAAGGAGTGATATGAGTGACACGCTTGCTAGAAGTAAAAGACTTAGCCATTTCATTTAAAACATACGGCGGAGAGGTACAGGCAATCCGCGGCGTGAATTTCCATTTGAATAAAGGAGAGACGCTTGCGATCGTGGGGGAGTCGGGTTCCGGAAAAAGTGTGACCTCCCAAGCGATTATGAAGCTGATCCCGATGCCGCCGGGCTACTTTAAAAGAGGACAGATTCTTTTTGACGGACGCGATATCGTGCCGATGTCTGAAAAAGAAATGCAGGCCATCAGAGGAAAGGACATCGGAATGATTTTCCAAGACCCGATGACCTCTCTGAACCCGACGATGAGAGTCGGCAAACAAATTACGGAAGTGCTTTTCAAACATGAAAAAATCTCAAGTGAAGCGGCGAAAAAGCGCGCCATAGAGCTGCTTGATCTCGTCGGGATTCCGATGCCCGAAAAACGGATCGGCCAATTCCCCCATGAATTTTCAGGCGGGATGAGACAGCGTGTCGTCATCGCGATGGCGCTTGCGGCAAATCCGAAACTGTTAATTGCCGATGAACCGACAACAGCGCTTGATGTGACGATTCAGGCACAGATCCTTGAGCTGATGAAAGATCTGCAAAAGAAAATTGATACGTCTATCATTTTTATCACGCATGATCTTGGCGTTGTCGCCAATGTCGCCGACCGGGTCGCCGTCATGTACGCAGGTCAGGTCGTCGAATCGGGCACGGTGGATGAAATCTTTTATGATCCGCGCCATCCGTATACGTGGGGGCTGCTTGCCTCAATGCCCAGCCTGGACAGCACCGATCAGGAAAAACTGACGGCCATCCCGGGCACGCCGCCTGATCTGACGAATCCTCCGAAAGGGGATGCATTTGCGCTCCGCAGCTCATATGCGATGAAAATTGACTTTGAACAGGAACCGCCGATGTATAAAGTGTCTGATACGCATTTTGTGAAATCGTGGCTTCTGCATCCTGATGCGCCTAAGGTCGAGCCCCCTGAAGCGGTGAAGGCTAAAATCCGTCAGCTTCCGAATACGTATCAGCATCCTGTTTTAATGAAGGAAGGTGAAAAAAATGACTGAGAAACTTCTCGAAATCAAACACTTAAAACAGCATTTTTTCACGCAGAAAGGAACGGTAAAAGCCGTAGATGATTTGTCATTTGATATTTATAAAGGCGAAACGCTCGGCCTTGTCGGAGAATCAGGCTGCGGTAAATCAACGACGGGCCGCAGCATTATCCGGCTGTATGAGGCAACCGGCGGGGAAGTTCTCTTTAACGGGGAAAATGTCCACGGGAAAAAATCCCGCAAGAAGCTGCTGGAGTTTAACCGGAAAATGCAGATGATTTTCCAGGATCCGTACGCATCTTTAAATCCGAGAATGACAGTCGCCGACATTATTGCCGAGGGAATAGATATTCACCGCCTGGCAAAAACGAAAAAAGAGCGGATGCAGCGGGTTCACGAACTGCTGGAAACGGTCGGTTTAAATAAAGAGCACGCCAACCGCTACCCGCATGAATTTTCGGGCGGACAGCGCCAGCGTATCGGAATCGCCAGAGCGCTGGCGGTTGATCCGGAGTTTATCATCGCGGACGAACCGATTTCGGCGCTTGACGTCTCCATTCAGGCGCAAGTCGTCAATTTAATGAAAGAATTGCAGAAAGAAAAAGGGCTCACTTACCTGTTTATCGCCCATGATTTATCAATGGTCAAATACATCAGCGACCGCATTGGCGTCATGTATTTCGGAAAATTGGTGGAGCTTGCGCCGGCGGATGAGCTTTACGAAAACCCACTTCATCCATATACGAAATCATTGCTGTCCGCTATCCCGCTTCCTGATCCGGACTATGAAAGAAATCGCATGCGAAAGAAATACGATCCGGCAGTTCATCAGCTCCAAGAAGGAGAAAAAATGGAATTCAGAGAAGTGAAACCGGGACATTTTGTCATGTGCACAGAAGCTGAATTTAAAACCTATCTATAAAAGTATCATCCTCCAAGACTCAGTCTTGGAGGATTTTTTTGCGCACATTCAAGTTTATTAAGCCTGCTCCCGTTTTTCTATAATGGAAAAAAAGGGGGAGATCAGTATGAAAACCATTTTGTGCGCCATTTGTGCGGGACTGTTTATCAGTGCAGCCGCTTATCCGGCCCACGCCGCTGTGAAAGAGGAGCAGCCGCTTGTAAAAATAGCGCTGGCTGAAAAAGAACTGCCGAAATCAAATGCACGGTTCGCTTATCCGTCAGGGCTGCAGTTTACACATCCTGATAAGGTGCGGGGCATTTACGTCACAGGGCATTCGGCGGGAGGAAGCAAATTCGGGGAGCTGACAGACTTTGTGGACAAAACGGAGCTCAATACAATGGTGATTGATGTCAAGGACGACAACGGAAACCTCACCTTTAAGCCGGACGGCCATTCTGAGTATGCCAAAATCGCCAAGCCGTACATCAAAGATCCAAAAAAGATGATGAAAAAGCTGGAGGAAAAAAAGATCTATCCGATCGCGCGTATTGTCGTATTTAAAGACAGCGAACTTGCGAACGAAAAGCCGGAGTGGTCTTTTAAAGAAAAAAACGGAAGTGTCTGGAAAAACGGCCGCGGCGAATCGTTCGTTAATCCGTTTATGAAAGAAGTATGGGATTACAATGTAAAGATTGCAAAACAAGCCGTAAAGATGGGGTTTCAAGAAATTCAGTTTGATTATGTCCGTTTTCCTGAAGGATTTGAAAAACGTGATGACGAACTGACATACGGACACGGCGATTACGGGAAAACAGCAGACAGCAATGTGCAAAAACGCGTTCATGCCGTCACCGATTTTGTCGGTTATGCGAAGAAAAAACTCAAGCCGTACGGCGCGGATGTGTCGGTTGATATTTTCGGCTATTCTGCCACGCTGCCGGAAGCGCCGGGGATCGGCCAGAATTTCAGCAAGATTTCAGAACAGGTCGATGTCATTTCATCCATGATTTATCCGAGCCATTGGACAAGCTATTTCGGCATTGATAAACCGGATCTTGAGCCTTACAATGTCGTCAAAGAATACGCGAAGGTGGAAAATAAAAAACTGTCTAAGCTGAAACACCCGCCTGTATCGCGTCCGTGGCTTCAGGACTTCACGGCATCATATCTCGGCAGCGGAAATTATCAAAAGTACGGAAAACGCCAGGTGGAAGACCAGGTTAAAGCGCTGCATGATGAAGGAATCGACGAATTTTTATTGTGGGACGCGGCAAACCGTTATACCAAAAACGTCGATTACACACCATTTTAAAAAAATTGAAACCATGTTAAAGGATCACACGTCTTAATAGATGTAAGATTGTTTAAACAATCGGAAATGGGGTATATCTAAAAGTGTGAAGACAACGAACCCATAAGGAGCAAATGAATGAACTGGTACGAAAAGCTGAGTGAATATTTTCCGATTGAAGAAATGAAATCAAAAGCGCATATGGAAGCTCTGTTAAAGGAGCAAAGCGATGTTTATCATAAAGAAGAGGGGCAGTACCACGTGCTGATGTATGCGGAATTTGACTCTTTCATCTTTATTGATTACCTGTTTGTGTCAAAGAAATCCAGAGGACAAGGCCTCGGAAGCAAGCTGATCGGCAGGCTGAAAAAGAAAAACAAGCCGATTCTGCTTGAGGTGGAGCCTGTTGACGAGGATGACACGGATACACAGAAACGCTTGCGTTTTTATCAAAGAGAGCATTTCAAGCACGCGCAGTCAATCGGGTATCGGCGCCGGTCATTGGCTACGAATGAAGTGAACAAAATGGAGATTCTGTACTGGTCACATAAGACGGAATCAGAAGAAGAAATGTTTGAAGCGATGAAACAGACATATGAAAACATTCACACTTATAAAGATGAAAAATGGTACGGAGAATCATACGAAAAAACGGATGAAGTTCTCAAAGTCATTGATGAGAAAAAACGAAAAAACATTTTCGATCAGCTGAGCTAATTGAGAATGGGGAAAAATCCGCCAGCCGTAAATTTGCCGGATTGACACATTTTTTTCTCAGGAGACTGTTCACACTTACTTTTTTATAGTATAATACCTATAAAGATTCCTTTTTTAAAGTCATTTCAATTTGAGAATACAAACATGTTCATCCTACTAATTAGAGGAGTGAAGATTAATGGTTACATTATACACATCACCTAGCTGTACGTCATGCAGAAAAGCAAGAGCTTGGCTTGAAGAGCACGAGATTCCGTTTGTAGAGAGAAACATTTTCTCCGAGCCGTTATCAATTGATGAGATCAAGCAGATTCTGCGTATGACTGAAGACGGTACGGATGAAATTATCTCTACCCGTTCTAAAGTATTCCAGAAACTGAACGTAAATGTTGAATCTATGCCGCTTCAAGACTTATATACTTTGATCAATGAGCATCCGGGACTGCTCCGCCGTCCGATCATCATTGATGAAAAACGTCTGCAAGTCGGCTATAACGAAGATGAAATCAGACGATTCCTGCCAAGAAAAGTGCGTTCTTTCCAATTAAGAGAAGCACAGCGTCTTGCCAACTGATATAAGCTTACGATAGCATGGAAAAAGCCCAAAACCATCGCGGTTTGGGCTTTTTTATTTTTCAGTCTGCTGGTAAATCATATTGGCGAGGATAACAAATACGACGGTCAAAATCGGCAGCATCATTTGTATAATGCCGTGTTCTGCCATGAAAAATGACAGCTTGCTGTCTCCGGCAATCATTTCACCGCCGGTAAATGCGAGAAGACCGCTCCCGGCGTACATCAATAAAGGCATTTTGTCCATGGCGGCATGAACGAGCTTGCTGCCCCAAATGATAATCGGCACCGAGATGAAGAGGCCGATCACTACAAGTGTCAGCTCACCGTGAGAAGCGCCGGCTACTGCGATGACATTGTCAAGCGACATAAAGATATCAGCCAGAACGATTGTGCGGATGGCTTTCCAAAGAGAAGAACTGCTTTTCACATGCTGCGCATCTTTCTTCTCAATCAGAAGCTGATAGCCGAGATACAATAAAAATACCCCGCCTGCGCATTGTAAAAAAGGAACATTCAATAAATAGACCGCAGCGCTCGTCAGAACGATTCTCAAGACGACCGCGATAAACGTTCCGAAGATGATCGCTTGCTGTCTTTGTTTATGAGCCAGATTCCGGCTGGCCATCGCGATGACGACGGCATTGTCACCGCCGAGAATAAGGTCAATCCCGATAATAAGCAGAAGGGACAGCAGGTAATCGTGCGGCATGATAACACCTCGCTTATAGATCGATTGCTTGTACAGCTAATATATGAAGCAGTGTGCTATTTATGATGGGAACCGGGAGAAAGCCTGTTTTTCGGTGTGAAAATGCTTTTTTATTTCTTTTATAACTGTTTTATCATAAAATAGAAATATAAAGAATTTGCGCTGTCCTCTATAAGGTTAAGATGTGGACGGAATGGGTAAAGTGTAGTAAAGTACTATTCATCGGGAGCTTAGATGTCCCTTCAACATCTTATAAAGAAGGGAAGGTTGGCAAAATGGAAATAGAAAGAATTAATGAGCATACTGTAAAATTTTATATGTCTTATGGTGATATTGAAGATCGCGGTTTTGACAGAGAAGAAATCTGGTACAATCGCGAGCGCAGTGAAGAACTGTTCTGGGAAGTCATGGATGAAGTGCATGATGAAGAAGAATTCGCTGTCGAGGGTCCTCTTTGGATTCAGGTTCAGGCATTGGACAAAGGACTGGAAATAATCGTAACAAAAGCCCAGCTTTCCAAGGACGGACAAAAACTCGAACTGCCGATCCCGGAAGATAAAAAACAAGAGCCGGCAGATGAAAATCTCGATGCTTTACTTGATGATTTCCAGAAAGAAGAGCAGGCCGAGAGCCGGGAAGATAAGGAGCAAAAGCTTCAGTTCACTTTGCGGTTCGATGATTTTGAGGATCTCATCTCGCTATCAAAATTGAATCTTAACGGAATCAAAACGACCCTGTATTCGTTTGAAGACCGATATTATTTATATGCAGATTTTTATGAGCAAACTGATGAAGAGGTTGAAAATCAGCTAAGCATCCTGTTGGAGTACGCGCACGAATCATCAGTCAGCATTCACCGTCTTGAAGAATACGGCAAATTGGTGATCGCTGATCATGCGTTATATACAATAAAAAAACACTTTGCATCATAACAAACCGATTTCTCTCAGCAGAAATCGGTTTTTTTGTTCTGAATGACACGATGAACGGCTGAAAACCGTATAACGGGCTCTCATCCGCAAACAGGATTATGCCTTCTTCCTGCTGAATACAACAAGATTCAGGAAAGGAGAAGATGCAACATGTTCAGTGCTGTGACTGCCGACGGACGGCTCATTCAGCTGGCCGGAAGCTATTCAAAGGAAAAAGCGGCGGAGCTGAGAAAGAAACGCTGGTTCTGCCCTGTTTGCAAAAGTGAGCTTGATATCAAACTGGGCCGGGAGAAACTGCCGCACTTCGCTCATAAAAAAAGCAGGCTGTGTCCGGGGGAATCCGAACCTGAAAGCGAATACCATCTTGAAGGAAAAAGACAGCTTTTTCTCTGGCTGAAGACACAAGGGTGCAGTGTCAGCCTGGAACCGTATCTGACTTCCGCTGGACAGCGGCCTGACTTGACGGCAGTAAGCGGAGAAGAGAGGGTGGCTTTTGAATTTCAATGTGCGAACCTTTCGGCGGACTCTTTAAAGAGCCGGACGGCAGGCCTGAAAAATGCCGGGTACCGGCCGGTCTGGATCATCGGGGCAAAACGGTTAAAACGGATGGCCGCGCAATTTTTCCGGCTTTCTGCTTTTCACTGGCAGTTCTTTGAAGTCCATTCATTTTCCTCTTTACTGTTTTACTGCCCCGACGCCCGCTCCTTTTACAGGCTGCATTCCATCACTCCGTTTTACACCGGCTATTCTTATGCCGGCTTAACCGCAATCCCTCTTCACAAAGCAAACCTGAAAGACATTTGTCATCCGGAAGGGCGGCACAGCGTCAGACTTCCCTCGTGGGGACGTGCCGTAGCCGGATTCCGCAAAAAAAGCGGGCGGTTTTTATCTGAAGATGCCGGTCTTATCCGGCGTCTTTTTTACGAAAGACATCAGGTTGCATTTCCATTTCTCCCCTCTGAAGTGTTTATTCCCGTTTCAGCGGGCTTTGTGTTTGCAAGTCCCGTTTTTGTGTGGCAGGGCCATTTATACTTGCGGCTTGCGGAACTTTCTAAAAAAGGCGCGCCGATCCGATTATCCGGCATGGTTCATGATTTACGGCAAAAAATCAGGCATAAGGAGATCCGGATGAGGTATGGTTCACAAGATAGCCTTATCGGAATGGCGGTAAAACAATATGCTGATTTCTTATGCTTGCAGGATTTTTTAAGGGAAATTGAGAATGAAGTATATATGCCCTCATCTCAACGGAAGCTCCCTCAAACGGCAGAAGAGCTGCGCCGGCGGGATCTGCTCTTTTTTGGGGAATGAGAATGCTTCATTTCGTTCACCCTAACGTCAAGGTGGTGGCGAATGTGAGGGGCGTACAAGCATTTTGTTTTCGTTTTTTCACTGTATTATTGGTATGCTCGGTCTTATATGCCGCATATGATTTGACAAAAGGCAGTGAAAAGCCGGAAGATAATCACAACACAAGTTTTTGGAGAAACAATCGTTTTTTCAATTGGCTTGAAGTAAAGAAAACGAGGGGGATCACCATGACTAAGGAAAATAAAGCAGCACAGCTGCCTGACAGAAGTGCAGTAAAGGCAGAGCATACATGGAGACTAGAGGATATTTTTCCTAGTGATGAGGCCTGGAATAAAGAATTTCAAGCAGTTAAAGAATTAATCCCGAATTTATCTTCTTTTAAAGGCACGCTTGCTCATTCGGCTGATAATTTATACGCGGCGCTTACGGCACAGGATGAAGTGACGAACCGCCTTGGGAAACTCTATGCATACGCGCATATGCGCTCAGACCAGGATACGGGAAATTCTTTCTACCAAGGGCTGAACGACAAAGCCGCAAGCCTGTATTCCCAGGCTGCCAGCGCGACTGCTTACATTGAACCGGAAATTCTGGCGATTCAGGAGGACAAGCTGCACCAGTTCATTCTGGAAAAAGAAGAGCTTAAGCTTTACTCCCATGCAATTGAAGAAATTACAAAACAGCGTCCGCACGTGCTGAGCGAACAAGAAGAGGCCCTGCTTGCGGAAGCCTCAGAAGCGCTGTCGTCGCCTTCCAATACATTCAGCGTTTTAAATAACGCCGATATTACGTTTCCGTCGATTAAAGATGAAAACGGCAAGGAAACTCAAATCACACACGGCAACTTTATTAATTTCCTGGAAAGCAGCAATCGTGAAGTCCGCAAAAACGCATTTGAAGCCGTATATAAAACATACGGACAGTATAAAAACACGATGGCGACTACACTCAGCGGCACTGTGAAAAAAGATAATTTTTACGCCCGTGTGAAAAAATATAAATCAGCACGGGAAGCGGCTTTATCCAATAACAGCATCCCTGAAGAAGTTTACGATAACCTTATTAAAACGATCAATAAACATCTTCCGTTATTACACCGTTACATTGACCTGCGGAAAAAGGTGCTCGGCCTTGATGAAGTCCATATTTATGACCTGTACACACCGCTTGTAAAAGATTCGGGAATGAAGGTCACATATGAGGAAGCGAAAGATTATATGCTCAAAGGACTTGCTCCGCTGGGCGAGGAATACGCGTCTATTTTAAAAGAAGGACTTGAAAACCGCTGGGTCGATGTATACGAAAACAAAGGAAAACGCAGCGGTGCTTATTCGTCCGGTACATACGGCACGAATCCGTACATCTTGATGAACTGGCATGATAATGTCAATAATCTGTTTACGCTCGTTCACGAGTTCGGCCATTCCGTGCACAGCTACTATACGAGAAAATATCAGCCGTATCCGTACGGTAACTACAGCATTTTTGTCGCTGAAGTCGCTTCTACGACCAATGAAGCGCTGCTCGGTGAATATATGCTGAACAGCTTAAAGGATGAAAAACAGCGTCTGTACCTGCTCAACCACATGCTTGAAGGATTCAGAGGCACAGTGTTCAGACAGACGATGTTCGCTGAATTTGAGCATCTGATTCATACGAAAGCGCAGGAAGGCGAGCCGCTGACGCCTGAACTGCTGAACGAACTTTATTATGATCTGAATAAAAAGTATTTCGGTGACAACATGGTGATTGATAAAGAAATCAGTCTGGAATGGTCAAGAATTCCGCATTTCTATTACAATTATTATGTGTATCAATATGCGACAGGCTACAGTGCGGCCCAAGCGCTGAGCAGCCAGATCTTAAAAGAAGGCAAGCCTGCGGTGGAGCGCTATACCGAATTCTTAAAAGCGGGAAGCTCGGAATATCCGATCGACATACTGAAAAAAGCGGGAGTCGATATGACATCGCCTGAACCGATCGAGGCGGCCTGCAAAATGTTTGAAGAGAAACTGAATGAAATGGAAGAACTTCTTTCGAAAGTGAACCCTTCGTAATTCAAAAAAGCCTGTGCATAAGATGCGCAGGCTTTTCCTAAAACCCTTTAAACGTTTTTCTATGGTTCAGCCGGTACAAGGCAAACAATATGGACAGAAACAGCAGGGGAGATGTAATGTAAATCGGCAGCATGTGCATCATGGCCAGCAGGTTTAAAAAGAAGAAAAACACAATCATTCCGATGATCAATACGGTGCGGAGCATTGATTTCCCTCCTTGTTTTTCATTGATATATTCTATGAAAACAAGCAGTCAGTTATGTTTTGTGACAAAAATATGAACATTAATCTTATGGCTTGTCAAAACTCGACAAGATTTGATATGATAAGGATGTGAAATTGATCACAAACAAACATTACCCCTTTGTTTGACCGTGAAAAATTTCTCCCATCCCCTTTGTTGTCGTTAAGACATATGAAACCGCGCTTATCCCGGCGCGGTTTCTTTATTTGCACAAAAAAAGCCGGCTCCGTAAGGAATCAGCTTTTTTTAATGATCACAACAGGTGACATCCTCCTGGGTGCCGGCCAGAGATTTCCAAAACAGACCGTGCTTTGCTTCCACTCTGGCGACCTTTTTGGCGAATGCCAGTTTTTTCATTTCTTTTTCAACTTCTTCTAGACTCAAATCATAAACGAGTGCGATTTCTTTCGATGCGACAAACTGGAAATATTCAATGAAACATTCCAAAGGCGGCGTTTCAGAAGGCTTCGGTTCATCCCCGAGCATTTCGAATAAGATCTCTTCGTATACGTCATAAGAATAGTTGCCGGGAACCTTCAGCCCTTCATCATCATGCAGGCTGTTAAAGAACGTCAATGTCGGGTTGACGGTGACGTCCATTTCCGCCGCGATTTTCATATCGCACTGAAGCGCTTTTACCGCGCTTTGCGAATGGAGATCGCGCTTGAATTCTTCAACATCCAATTTCGTCTTTTCGGCAATTTCTAAAAGAACGTCTTCATCTGTAATATTCTGCTTGGAAACAAACAGGCTTTCCTGCATGCTGCGGAGAAACAGAATGCCCGCTTTTCTTCCCTGCAGTTCAGCCGCTTTTAAAGCGAGTGCGGCAAGGTAGGGCGATGAAAGAGGCTGATCCTGCTCAAGCCAAAGGCTTCCGTCACAGGGCATACCGGAACGGTTCGCAATTTTTTCCCAAGCTTCGGCAAGAAGGTGTTTTTTCCGTTTTTGCTTATTCAACGATGTAATGCTCGCGGAAACAATGATCCGCAGCGTAAAAAAACGTCCGTATTTGATTTTTAATTTTTTTATGGCGGGCTCCAGCGACCAGCATTCAGGACATAAAGGGTCGACAAACATGTAAATTTCGAGCGGTTTTTTTGGATGTCCGTGGCAATGGGCGAAGTATTGCTCATGCTGATAATTCGTCAATATGATCGATCCTCCGCTTCTGACTGGTTTACCATATGCCTGGCCGTCAGTTCCAGACGCCCGTACAGAAATTCACGAATATCGCCCTCCAGCCCGACCTGATCCATCGCTTTGCTCATACAGCTTAGCCACGCATCAGCCCTCTCGTCCGTAATCGGAAAGGGGAGATGCCTTGCCCTGAGCATGGGATGTCCGTGCTCTTCAGTATAAAGAGGAGGTCCGCCCAAATACTGGGTTAAAAATTGCTTTTGTTTTCTGGCCGTTTCAGTCAAATCACTTGGAAATATCGGCTTCAGCAAGGGATGAGACGAGACACGCTCATAAAAAGTATCAACAAGTTGCGATAGAAGTTCCTCTCCAATCGCTTCATATGGTGCGTTAAACGATTGTCCCATGTTGACTACTCCTTTATATGGCTAATAGGAATCATAATTCCCATTGCGAATTTATCTTTCAGTTTTACTATCTTCAGTTACTGTATATTTTAGCAATAACATTTTATTTCTACAAACAAAGTGCCTTTCTGTCAGGCGCTTGTATTTCATATCATATCACATCGCCTTCATTCATGTGTAAGATTTCACTCCGCAAAAAAACCAGAGGGCGAAGGAAGCCTCTCTGGTTTACGCGTAATACTGTTTGGTTATGTTTTTGACATATTGCTGTGTTTCCTTAAACGGCGGAATGCCTCCGTACCGATCTACGTTGCCGGGGCCTGCGTTGTAGGCGGCTAACGCGAGAGATACATTTCCGTCGTATTTCGTGAGCATCTGCTTTAAGTACTTCGTGCCGCCCTCAGCGTTCTGGACGGGATCAAGCGGGTTTGACACCCCGAGTGATTCTGCCGTGGAAGGCATGAGCTGCATCAGTCCCATTGCCCCCGCACCGCTGACCGCTTTCGGATTAAAGCCTGATTCCTGTTTAATAACCGCGCGGATCAGCTTTTCGTCCACTCCGTATTTTTCGGCCGCTTTCTGAATGGCGCTGTCTATTGAAAAGTTTCTGGTGCTGATGTCAGAAGCCGCATTCGCAGACTTTATGCTTGGGGAAGCGGTCTGTGAAGCTGCCGCGGAACCGGATGAAACGGGAATTCTCGGTGAATAAGAAGCGTGAGCGGTCCGCACGCCGTTTAAAATTCCTGATTCCGGCTGCTGCCGGACGGCTGTGTCCGTATACTGGCTGAGCAGCGCGCTGAAATTGGCAAGCGGGCTTTCTGAAGATTGTCCGCCTGAAGCCGTGCTTGTATGAGAGATTGATTGCAGCGCCATTGATTGCAGCTGGAGAAGGGCCGCCCAATTCGTTATATTCACTGTGTCATTCCACCTTTTTTTGTTTCTGTTCATAAAAACGCTGGATTTTATTTTTCGTGATCCGCTCTGGGATGCCGAATTGCTTGAGCAATTGTTCAAACCCCCGTTTTCCTTCATCCCAGTCAGCAGCTTCGAATTCCAATTCAAAGTCTTCTTTCTCTAAATATCGGCTGTGATCTAAAATGATTAAGCCTTTTTCTGATTCTTTTTCCGCGCGTGCGGTCGACAGCGTTCCGAAATAGCAAATGTGTTCTGAGTTGATTCCGAGACCTTCCAGCTGACGTTTGACGGGGCCTTCCGGAATCTTGAAGACGTCAAGATCAGGTGCCGCAAGCTCTTGATGGGTTTCCAGCAGACCGACCGCGGCAGGCTCTTTTAACGTCAGAACGAACGCGCCGTCTTTTTCTCGGATGCGGAGTGCTGATTTTTTTTGTTTCAGGGAAAAATCTTTCGTGTCGAAATAATGATTGACCTGCTGTTTAAAATCATGTTCTTTCATGCAGAGTGCTTCACTCAGCTTCAGAAATTCTGATTTTGTCAGCAGGTTTTTGAATTCAATTTCTATTTCTTGGGTCATGACAGTCTTCCTTTCAGGACGAAAATTTGTATAATTCCCATTATCTCTTTAGAGGTTACGTTTATCAATATCGACCTTGATATGATAAAATAAATGCTGTACTTTGTTAAAAAAGGAGAACATTATGCAAAAGAGAATTGAAATCCAAAATGCATCATTAACAGAAGACGCGCTCCGCTTGAAGTGCGGAGAGGACTTAAGCGGAGCGGAACGCAAAGCCTCAGGTCAAATGCTTGTTGATTCCGATCACTTTGCTTTTGTATACATACTTGAATCAGCTGACTCTTTTGAATATGTCATTATAAAAGAACATATCTGGCCGGATCTGAAAGAAGCCTTAGACCAAAGAAAGCCGGCGGTCCTTGAGGCCGGCGGAAAAACGGTTGAACTTTCAGGGCTGCATGAAGAACTCGATTATCTTCTTGAAAATATTAAAGATAATGCAAACTACGGAGATATGGAAGAAAAAGTGAAAAACGTATTTCTTTAGAACAGGTTCGGAATTGGGGGATGTACGATGGATGACAAACAATGGGAGCAATTTCTAGCGCCATACCGCCAGGCTGTTGAAGAATTAAAGGTGAAGCTGAAAGGCGTCAGAACCCTTTATGAGTATGAAGATGACCACTCACCGATTGAGTTTGTGACAGGCCGCGTGAAGCCGGTGGCGAGCATACTTGAAAAAGCGAGACGAAAAAGCATACCGCTTCATCAGATTGAAACGATGCAGGATATCGCGGGGCTGCGTATTATGTGCCAATTTGTCGATGATATCCAGATCGTCAAAAATATGCTGTTTGCCAGAAAAGATTTTACCGTTGTCGATAAGCGGGATTACATAGCAGAGCATAAGGAAAGCGGATATCGGTCTTACCACCTTGTCGTTTTATATCCTTTACAAACAACGTCCGGTGAAAAGCACGTTCTTGTGGAAATACAGATTCGGACGCTTGCCATGAACTTTTGGGCAACCATTGAGCATTCACTGAATTACAAATACAGCGGGAACATTCCCGAAAAAGTAAAGCTGAGGCTGCAGCGGGCCTCAGAAGCCGCATCCCGGCTCGATGAAGAAATGTCAGAAATCCGCGGAGAAATCCAGGAAGCCCAAGCCGCGTTCTCGCGAAAGAAAAAAGCGGGAGACCGCCAGTAGGAAAGGAGGGGAATGGCATGAAATTTGCCGTTTCTTCAAAAGGAGACGAGGTTTCAGATACACTGAAAAGCAAAATACAGGCGTATTTACTCGATTTTGATATGACCTTGGATGAAAAAGAGCCGGAAATCGTTATTTCCGTCGGCGGTGACGGAACGCTTCTTTACGCATTTCACAGGTACAGCGACCGTCTCGATAAAACGGCGTTTGTCGGAGTTCACACGGGGCATTTGGGTTTTTATGCCGATTGGGTTCCGCAGGAGATAGAAAAGCTCGTTCTGGCCATTGCCAAAACGCCGTATCATACCGTGGAGTATCCCCTTCTTGAGGTGATTGTCACTTATCATGATGAAGAGCGTGAGGAGCGGTATCTGGCTTTGAACGAATGTACGATCAAAAGCATAGAAGGCAGTCTCGTCGCTGACGTGGAAATTAAAGGCCAGCTGTTTGAAACGTTCAGGGGAGACGGTTTATGTCTGTCCACGCCTTCCGGAAGCACGGCTTATAATAAGGCGTTAGGCGGCGCAATCATCCACCCTTCCATCAGGGCGATTCAGCTTGCGGAAATGGCATCCATCAACAACAGAGTGTTCAGGACTGTCGGTTCGCCGCTTTTGCTTCCCGATCATCATAACTGTGTCATCAAACCGAGAAACGACGTCGACTTTCAAGTCACAATTGATCATTTAACCTTGCTGCATAAGGATGTCAAGTCCATTCTATGCCGTGTGGCAAATGAAAAAGTCAGATTTGCAAGATTCCGCCCTTTTCCGTTTTGGAAAAGGGTGCAGGACTCCTTTATCGGAAAAGGCGAATAGAAAGAGGAAACGGATTGGACAACTTTTTTATCCAAAAGAACATGACTGCTCGGGAAGCCGGCATGACGGTAAAAGAATATACGGCGCAGCTCGGCATTTCAAAGCGGCTACTCGCTGACATTAAATTCGGCGGGGGAGACCTGCTTGTGAACGGAGAGCATGTAACCGTCCGCACCGTGTTAGCGGACGGAGACGTGCTTAAGATTGAATTTCCGAAGGAGCATGTGAGTGAAACGCTTTTGCCTGAGCCGGTTCCGCTTGATATTCTTTATGAAGATGACCATGTGCTTGTGGTCAATAAACAGCCGTATGTCTCCTCAATTCCATCAAGAGAACATCCGTCGGGAAGCATCGCTAACGGAGTGATCAGCCACTACCGGAAAAGCGGCGTGCCATCAACGGTTCATCTTGTCACCCGCCTTGACAGGGATACATCGGGGGCGATGCTGATCGCCAAACATCGGCTTTCCCATTCTCTTTTGTCAGCAGCGCAGAAGAAGGGGCTTGTCAGCAGGCGGTATCTCGCTGTCGTACACGGCATCATGCCGCAGAAGGAAGGAACGGTGGACGCGCCCATCGGAAGAAAACACGACAGTATTATTGAGCGGATGGTAACGCCGGAGGGACAACGAGCGGTGACGCATTTTCAAACGGAAAAAGCGGGACATGCGTTTACGCTTGCAGCCCTGCGGCTGGAAACGGGGCGGACGCATCAAATCCGGGTGCACATGAGCTACCTCGGCCACCCGTTAGTCGGCGATACACTGTACGGCGGAAAAAATGAGGGAATTGCGCGGCAGGCTCTTCACAGTGAGCGGCTTTCATTCGTACACCCCATGACCGGAGAAAAGCTCGTTTTTCACGCTCCGGTGCCTGACGATATGAGAACATTAATTGAACACATGTAAAGCCCGAACCGTGTGCCGGTTTCGGGCTTTTTTCATGCCTGCCTGCCGTGATCCTCGCGAAATCGTGAAGCATCATACGGCATTGAGCTTTCCACAGAGACGGTTTCGTGCTCGGGAAAACGAAAGCCTGTCAGTTGATTGCCGAAGACGCAGCCTGTATCAATGTTGATCGTACGGTTGACGATCCGGGGGCGTTTTACCGGGGTATGGCCGTAAACAATCCATGCCTTGCCTTCGTAAGCGGCGGCCCAGTCTCTTCTGACGGGTCTGCCGTCGGGATACGTTTCACCCGTGATATCGCCGTACAGAACAAATTCTTTTACCTTACGCGAGTATTTACCGATATCGTCAGCTTTTATGCCGGCGTGGGCGACAACGAGATCGCCATTATGTAAAATGTCATAAAGCGGCGCTGACTCATATAATCGGATGAATTGTCTGGAGACTTCCGTTCTGTCGGCGGGAGACAGCTCTTTCAGTTCGGCTGCCGTCGTTTCCAGTCCGTGCATCACTTTTACGGGGTTTCCTTTTAAGTAACGATACAGTTTGTTGCAATGATTTCCCGGGACATAACGGACGGCTCCTTTTTCATATGCTTTTGCCACAAAACGCATCACTTCTACGGATTTTGGGCCTCTGTCCGTTAAATCCCCCGCAAAGACAAGCGTCCTGCCTTCAGAATGAACGGGCGTTCCGTCTTTCACTTCATATCCGAGCTTTTGCATTAACGCGATCATTTCGTCATAACATCCGTGTATATCGCTGATGATGTCATAAGCCATTCGTGTCAGCCTCCTTATTAACGGTTTTTTATTTATTATGGGGCTAATTCCTATACCTAATTACGCTGTTTTTGCACAAATTAAAAAAGAATTAAAGAAATAAAGCCTTATCACTTTTTTTTCGCGGTCAGCCTTGTTAGAATATGCGTTATGTTTTTAAAAAAAAGTAAGGTTTCGCCCGCTTAAAGCGGGCTTTTATAACCCTTGTTTTAAGGAGGTATTTACGAATGGAACACACATCAGTCGCATCTTTAGTCGTCGTTCTGATCGTCGCTTTTTTGACGCCGCTCCTTTTACATCGGTTTAAGCTCAGCATCCCCGTCGTCGTCGCGGAGATCATCATGGGGCTTATTATCGGAAAAAGCGGCCTGAATCTTGTCGTTCAGGGAGACACGTGGCTGGAGACGCTGTCTGTTCTCGGCTTTATCTTTTTAATGTTTTTAAGCGGCTTGGAAATTGATTTTTCTTCATTTGAGAAAGGGAAGAAAAAACAATTCCTTCCGAATGGCAAGGAAGCGCCCAACACGTTTTCTGCCGCACTGATTATCTTTTTCGGCATCTTTATTTTATCATTGCTGCTGTCCTATGCCTTTGTATTAGCCGGTTTTATACAAAACGCATTTTTAATGACGCTTATTATTTCGACGATATCACTCGGCGTGGTGGTCCCGACTTTAAAGGAAGAACGGATCATGAACTCCAATATCGGCCAGATCATCCTGCTTGTTGCCGTTATTGCGGACTTGGCTACGATGATTCTGCTCGCTTTCTTCTCTTCTCTTTACGGAGAAGACAGCGGAAATATGTGGCTTCTGTTGATTCTCTTTGCCGCGGGGGTCGTGCTGTATTTCTTCGGCAGGATCTTTAAACACCGCTCATTTGTGCAGTCGATGTCTAAAGGCACCGTGCAGATCGGCACGAGAGCCATTTTCACACTGATTATCGTGCTTGTCGCTTTATCGGAATCTCTCGGGGCGGAAAATATTCTCGGCGCGTTTTTGGCAGGCGTTCTGGTATCGCTACTGTCTCCGAATAAAGAAATGGTGGAACAGCTGGATTCATTCGGATACGGGTTTTTAATTCCGATCTTTTTCGTCATGGTCGGGGTGAAATTGGACATTTGGACGCTTTTCCAAGATCCGAAAACAGTAACGATGATTCCGCTGCTTCTGCTTGCGCTGTTTATCAGCAAAATGTTCCCGGTGTTTTACTTAAAGAAATGGTATGACAAAAGAACCGTGTTTGCTTCGGGCTTTTTGCTGACGTCCACGCTGTCGCTTGTTATCGCGGCGGCTACGATCGGAGAAAGGCTCCACATTATCAGCGCCAATATGTCCGGCGCGCTGACTTTAGTTGCGGTTATTGCCAGTATCATCACGCCGATCGGCTTTAAGAAATTATACAAACGGCAAAGTGCGCCGCAGGAAAAAAAGCGCATTACATTTATCGGCGCCAACCAAATGACACTTCCGGTTACGCTGGAATTGCCTGAGGAGGAATATGAAGTACGGGTCGTCCATGTGTATCAGGAAAATGCCGGGGAAACGCTTGCGGAATCCGTTTTTTCGGTTGACACGATTTCTGATTACGAGCCCGGCACGCTTGAGTCGCACGGTATTTTCAAAACGGATATTCTTGTCGTGGCGACTGGAAATGAAGATGTGAACGCCGAAATCGCCTTAATAGCGAAAGAGAAAGGGACTGAGCGTATCATCGCAAGCGTCGGCTCGGTTGAGCATGAAACAAAACTGAAAGAAGAGGGCATCAGTATTTTTTCTATCCTTCTGTCTACAAAGACGCTCTTGCGCGCATTAATTGAGGCGCCGGGCGTGATGAGCCTCCTGACGAATGAGGAGTCTTCGTTATATCAGATCAATCTGGAAAACCCGGCGTATAACGGCATCATTCTGCGGGAATTTCCGCTGATGGGCGATGTGATTTTCGTCCGGATTTTCAGAGGTGTGGACAGCATCGTTCCGCACGGAGACACGCGGCTGAAAACAGGAGACCGCCTCATCGTCACGGGCTCGCGCAACTACGTGTCGGAACTGAGAAAAATTCTTGAAGCTTGACCAAATTGCAATTCGTGATAATATAGAAGGCATAACAAATAAATCATTAATCGTATGACCACTAGGGGTGTCCTTCATAAGGGCTGAGATAAAAGTGAGACTTTTAGACCCTCATAACTTGAACAGGTTCAGACCTGCGTAGGGAAGTGGAGCGGTATTTTTTTGGGGTTCCTTTTATCCATTTAAATTCCAAACCACTTTTCCGATGCGGGAAAGTGGTTTTTTTATTTTAACAGGGGGGAAGACATGATGACATTTTCTGAAGAATGCAGACAGGCGGCTGCCGAATGGTGGGACGGAAGTTTTGTTCATCCGTTTGTAACGGGAATCGGTGACGGAAGCCTGCCGATAGACCGTTTCAGTTATTACGTGCTGCAAGATTCCTACTATTTGACGCATTTTGCAAAAGTTCAGGCGTTCGGCGCCGCATATGCCGAAGACTTGTTTACGACGGGCAGGATGGCGGGCCACGCTCAAGGGACATATGAAGCGGAAATGGCGCTGCACCGCGAGTTTACGGAGCTTTTAGGGATTACGGAAGAAGAGCGTGCGGCATTTAAACCGGCACCGACCGCCTATTCTTATACGTCTCATATGTACAGATCGGTGATGAGCGGCAATTTTGGAGAAATATTAGCTGCGCTTCTGCCCTGTTATTGGCTTTATTATGAAGTCGGCGAACACTTAAAAGAGTGCAAACCGGAGCATCCGATTTATGAAAAATGGATCGGTACATACGGCGGAGACTGGTTCAGACAGCAAGTCGAAGAACAAATCAGCCGTTTCGACGAGATTGCTGAAAACAGCACAGAGGACATCCGCGCGAAAATGAAAGAGAATTTTGTGATTTCAAGCTATTATGAATATCAATTTTGGGGAATGGCCTATCAAAAAGAAGGCTGGTCCGAGAAGGGCGGAAAAGAGGTGGAATCCTTTGGAGCTGCACGCGGTAACTGATAATCGCAAACCCGTTGCCGAGCTGGCCGAGGATATTCTTTCGATTCAGCGCGAAGTAAGCTTTATCCATATCCGTGAGCGGGATAAAACAGCGGGAGAGATCATGCAGCTTTTGTCCCTTTTGAAAAAGGGCGGTGCGGATAAGGACAAATTGATCATCAATGACAGGGCGGATATCGCGCTTTTTGCCAACATACACCGTGTTCAGCTTCCGTCCCGCAGCTTTTCCGTAAAGCAGGTGCGAAGCAGATTTCCACATCTTCATATCGGGCGTTCGGTTCATTCGCTGAAAGAAGCTATCCAAGCTGAAAAGGAAGATGCGGATTATGTGGTGTTCGGCCATGTATTTGAAACCGAATGTAAACAAGGACTTGAAGCAAGAGGCATCAGCCTGCTTTCAGAGATCAAACGCACGCTTTCCATCCCCGTCATCGCAATCGGCGGAATGACACTGCAGACGATCGGACACACAAAGCAGGCGAAACCGGACGGAATTGCCGTCATGTCAGGTATTTTCTCAGCTGAAAATCCTGAGGAAGCGGCAAAACGGTATGCACGCGCGGTAAGGGAGGCCGATTATGAAGAAGCACTATGATACAGCGGTGATCGGCGGCGGAATTATCGGGTGCGCCATTTCTTATGAGCTGGCGAAGACGCAGCAGAACGTTGTCTTGTTTGAAGCCGGAGAAGTCGGCCGAAAAACGACAAGCGCTGCCGCGGGAATGCTGGGCGCTCATGCGGAATGTGAAAATCGGGATGCGTTTTTTGATTTTGCCATGCACAGTCAAAGGCTGTATGAAGCGGCGGGGCAAGAGCTTGAGGAAGCTTGCGGCATTGACATCAGGCGCCATAACGGCGGAATGCTTAAACTGGCGTATACCGAAGAAGATATCGCCCGTCTACGGAAGATGGATGATCTGCCTTCCGTCACCTGGCTTTCAGCGGAAGATGCCCTTGAAAAAGAGCCTTACGCTTCAAAAGACATTCTCGGCGCAAGTTTTATAAAAGACGATGTCCATGTCGAACCGTACTATGTCTGCAAAGCGTATGCAAAAGGAGCGCGGCGCTATGGCGCTGACATATATGAGCATACACAAGTCACCTCCGTAAAACGGGTGAACGGAGAATATTGCATCACAACATCCGGCGGGGATGTCTATGCTGACAAAGTCGCAGTTGCAAGCGGTGTATGGAGCGGCCGGTTTTTCAGCCAGCTCGGCTTGGGACAGCCTTTTTTTCCTGTGAAAGGAGAATGCCTTTCCGTGTGGAATGACGATATCCCGCTGACCAAAACCCTTTACCATGATCATTGTTATGTCGTCCCGAGAAAAAGCGGCCGGCTTGTCATCGGCGCCACGATGAAACAGGGCGACTGGAGCGATACGCCTGACATCGGAGGAATTGAGGCCGTCATTGCAAAAGCGAAAACAATGCTTCCCGCCATCGAACATATGAAAATAGACCGGTTTTGGGCGGGTCTCAGGCCGGGAACTAGAGACGGAAAGCCGTTTATCGGGCGGCATCCTGAAGACAGCGGCATCATCTTCGCCGCCGGCCATTTTCGGAACGGCATCCTGTTGGCGCCGGCAACGGCTGAAATGGTGCGGGATATGATCCTGGAAAGACAGATTAAACAGGAATGGGAAGAAGCGTTTCGAATTGATCGCAAGGAGGCTGTTCATATATGATCCTTCAGCTGAACGGAAAACAAATTGATTGGAATCGAAATGAGGGGACGGTTCAGGATTTGCTTGAATCGTACCAGCTTGATCAAAGAATCGTAGTTGTGGAGAGAAATAAAGAAATCATTGAAAAAAAGAATTATGAAAATACAAGTTTGTGTGACCGCGATGTCATAGAAATTGTCCATTTTGTAGGAGGCGGATGAGGATGTTAACAATAGGCGGAAAACAGTTTCAGTCAAGATTGCTGTTAGGAACGGGAAAATATCCGAGTTTTGAGATTCAGAAAGAGGCGGTGGCTATCTCGGAATCAGATATTTTAACCTTTGCGGTGCGGCGGATGAACATCTTTGAAGAGTCTCAGCCTAACTTTCTCGAACAGCTTGATTTGTCTAAATACACGCTTCTGCCGAATACGGCCGGTGCCGCAACGGCTGAAGAGGCGGTCCGAATCGCAAGGCTTGCCAAAGCTTCAGGGCTTTGTGACATGATAAAAGTAGAAGTCATCGGATGCAGCCGGTCACTTTTGCCTGATCCGGTTGAAACGCTGAAAGCATCAGAACAGCTGCTCGAAGAGGGATTTATCGTGCTTCCGTATACGTCAGACGATGTCGTGCTCGCAAGACGTCTTGAGGAGCTCGGAGTGCATGCCATTATGCCGGGCGCTTCCCCGATCGGTTCCGGTCAGGGAATTTTAAATCCGCTGAATCTATCCTTTATCATTGAACAGGCGAAGGTGCCGGTTATTGTCGATGCCGGCGTCGGATCTTCAAAAGACGCCGCCTACGCGATGGAGCTCGGGGCTGACGGCGTGCTGTTAAATACCGCTGTGTCAGGCGCTGATGATCCGGTCAAGATGGCCCGGGCGATGAAGCTTGCCGTAGAAGCGGGCCGCCTTTCTTATGAAGCCGGGAGAATTCCGGTGAAAGATTACGGAACTGCAAGCAGTCCGCGAGACGGTCTTCCGGTATGACGGACAGATATTCCAGACAGGAGCTGTTTCAGCCGATCGGTCCCTCCGGCCAAGAGAAGCTCCGGTCGTCTCATGCCGTGATTATCGGCGCGGGTGCGCTTGGGACGGCAAGTGCGGAGATGCTTGTCAGAGCAGGAGTCGGGAAGGTAACGATCGCTGACAGAGATTATGTGGAGTGGAGTAATCTCCAGCGCCAGCAGCTTTATACCGAAGACGATGTCAGACAGGAAATGCCGAAAGCCGCGGCGGCTGAAAAACGGCTTCGATCTATTAATAGTGATGTAGAAGTCGAGGGATTTGTCATGGATGTCACTGCGGAAAACGCACCCGGATTGATTCGTGACGCCTCCCTCATCGTGGATGCCGCCGACAACTTTGAAACGAGGCTGATTGTGAATGATGCGGCTGTGCAGAAAGGGATTCCCTTTCTGTACGGCGCCTGTGTCGGCAGCTACGGGCTCTCTTTTACCGTCATTCCCGGTGTCACGCCGTGCCTTCACTGTCTGCTTGAGACATTGCCTCTAGGCGGTATGACATGCGATACGGCAGGAATCATCAGCCCGGCTGCATTGCAGACGGCCGTTTTTCAGGCAGCAGATGCGCTGAAGCTGTTAACGGGCGGATCTATCGAGCATGTTCTCCGTTCCTTTGATTTATGGAAAAATGAACGGTCAGAAATAAACGTCGCCCGTCTTAAGTCGGCTGATTGCCCAAGCTGCGGCACAAACGATTATCCGTTTTTATCCTATGAAAATCAGACAAAAGCGGCGGTTCTGTGCGGGCGGAACACGGTGCAGATCAGAACGGGGATCTCCGAACAGTTTGATCTGCAAAAACTTGCGGGACAGCTCAGACGGACAGGGCTTGATGTTTCAGCCAACCCGTATTTAATTTCGTTTTGCACAGACAAGTTCAAGATGGTTCTGTTTCGTGACGGCAGAGCATTAATACACGGCACAAGTGATATCAGCAGAGCGAAATCCTTTTATCATAAATGGATCGGATAATGCGAAAGGAGAGAAAAACATCATGAGCATATGCAAAGCATTGACGATTGCCGGATCAGATTCAGGAGGCGGTGCCGGTATACAGGCGGATCTCAAAACCTTTCAGGAGCTCGGCGTTTTCGGGATGTCAGCCATTACAGCGGTAACCGCCCAGAACACTTTGGGCGTTCACGGCATTTATCCGCTCACCCGGGAAGCGCTGGGCAGCCAGATTGACGCGGTGGCGGAAGATTTGCGGCCTGACGCTGTAAAAACGGGAATGCTGTGGAGCGCGGAAATGATTGCGGAAATTGCGGAAAAAACGGATCAGTACGGGCTTGATCATGTCATCACCGACCCCGTCATGATTGCCAAAGGAGGCGCTTCCCTGCTGCGTGAGGAATCTCAGGCCGCGTTAAAAGAGCTGTTAATTCCGCGCAGCTATGCGGTGACGCCGAATGTTCCGGAAGCTGAGGTATTGACGGGAATGGAAATCCGAACGTTTGAGGACCGGAAAAAAGCGGCCGAATGCCTTTGCAAGCTTGGTGCAAAGCATGTCATCATAAAAGGCGGACACCAGCCTGAACAGGGGAGAATCGTTGATTTATTATTTGACGGTTCGTCTTTTACCCAAATCAGCCACGCTTATATTGACACCAAACACACCCACGGAACAGGCTGCACGTTCGCAGCCGCGCTGACGGCGGAAACGGCAAAGGGGAAAAACATTCAGACCGCGTTTGAGACAGCCGTCAATTTTGTGCGGGAAGCCGTGGAACATACGCTCGGCATCGGAGAGGGACACGGCCCGACCAATCATTTTGCCTTTAAAAGGAACAGTCTGCAGACGAGATAAAAAAGAGACCGCTTCAACATCCGCGGTCTTTTTCCCATGCTTTCAATCTGGACAAGGTTATGATATGATAAAAATTAAGATCAGGTACTAAAACTATGTCTTTAAGACGATTACAGGAGGCTTTATACATATGAATTTCTCACTTAAAGGCCGCAACATCGTTGTGATGGGCGTTGCCAATAAACGCAGTATCGCATGGGGAATCGCCCGTTCGCTGCATGAAGCCGGAGCGCGCCTCATTTTCACTTACGCGGGAGAGCGCTTGGAAAAATCAGTTCATGACCTTGCGGCTACATTAGAAAGAAATGATTCCATCATCCTTCCGTGTGATGTGACAAATGACGCTGAGATCGAAACTTGCTTTGCGAGCATTAAAGAGCAGGTCGGCGTGATTCACGGCATCGCGCACTGCATCGCGTTCGCAAACAAAGAAGAGCTTGTCGGCGAATATTTAAATACGAACCGCGAAGGATTCCTGCTTGCGCATAACATCAGTTCTTACTCTCTGACAGCGGTCGCAAAAGCTGCGCGTCCGATTATGACTGAAGGCGGAAGCATCGTTACACTCACTTACCTCGGCGGAGAGCGCGTCGTTTCAAACTATAACGTAATGGGTGTGGCAAAAGCGTCCCTTGATGCGAGCGTCAGATATTTAGCCGCTGACTTAGGAAAAGAAAACATCCGCGTCAACAGCATTTCAGCAGGACCGATCCGTACGCTGTCTGCAAAAGGAATCAGTGATTTCAACTCTATCCTGAAAGAAATTGAAGAGCGCGCGCCGCTGCGCCGCACGACAACACCTGAAGAAGTGGGCGACACGGCTGCATTCTTGTTCAGTGACCTGTCAAGAGGCATCACGGGCGAAAATCTTCACGTTGATTCAGGATTCCATATTACCGCTCGTTAAATAACAAGCAGTCCCTTTCAGGGATTGCTTTTTTCTTTCTTCTGATTTTAATCATTCCGTCATATAAATAAAACATGACAGAATCGGAGGGATGAAGATGTCAAAACAAAACAGAAACGCGGAAAAAAAACCGCTCATGTATATTGTTCAGGCGGATTATTCAGACACGCAATCATCAATGCAGGACATATTAATCAAAAAAAGGAAAGCGCCTCAGCCGCCGGAAGAAGAGCCGATGCATGAAAAGCGGGAGGAAGAATGTAAATCTCAGCCTGAAGGAGCAGCGGCTGTCGAACCAGAAAAGCAAGTGCCTGAACAGCACAGCCGCGCAGAAGAAGCCGTTCAAGAAGTTCCGGCGCAAGCGGAGCAGGACACTGCCAAGCCTGACGCCGCTGAAAAAGAGCCTGATACCGCTGAAAAAGAGCCTGAAGCGGTTCACAATGCCGCCCCAGAGGAAAAGGTTCCGCCAAAGCGCGTGAAAAAGCCGATGAGCAGAATGTCTATTCTTGAAAAAATTGATTTCTTAACGAAGCTGCCGCATAATATGCCGCGGACCCTTTGTCTGATAGAAGCCAACGGGAAAACCTACAGAGGCGTAATCGTCGGCAGAAAAAATAATGCGATCTTCCTGCGGACGACAAGCAACGGAGCGCCGGCAGAACTCGCGATAGACGATATTACCTCGCTGCATCCGCTTGGATTTTAACCATACAAAAAGCTGCCTGAATTCTTTAATCCGGCAGCTTATTTTTATGCTTTTTGATTTAAGAATGTGTGCGGTTGATCAGTCTCGGGTTCAGACAATTGATGGCGCAGAAGCTATGGAGATCGACTTCAACGCAATAGTTCGTTTTTTCTAAACGGAATACATCGCAGAGAGAGTCTTTATCTGTAAAATCAAGAATGTGCTTATGCTCGTCAAAAGCAATAAGCAGGCTTAATGTGGCACAGCCGTCACAGACCCTTTCAACTCTGAAAAAAACGGTGTTAAAACACGGACCGTTATCCAGCTCGCCGACATTTCCGAATGCGGTAAACGGTGATGATTTAGAAGTGAAAAGCACAAACGGCACTGTATCGCCTAATGAAAAACCCGGCGATAAAAGGTTGGAATAGCATCCGGCCGGGCAATCTTCCTCGACCGCATTTTGCAGGTCTTCAATATTTTCTACCGCTTCACGCACACAGTATGTTGTATGCTTGCTCATAATATCCCTCCTGACTTCACGTTTTATATACCGGATTAAACGATATCGGAGAGTCAGCCGCCCGGAAGTCCGGGCGGGCTGATGATTGCATCTGTAATAGAAGGTTGGAAGGGGATTCTTCTTTAGGAAAGATGCGAATCAATGACTATCCGTGATGCTTTTTCTCTTTGTGCGGCGCAGGCCGGTCAACAAGCTCCGGTGAAAGGCATTGAATGGCGCTGAAGCAGCTCAGATCAACTTCAATGCAAAAATCTGTTTTTTCTAAACCGAAGAAATCCGGGTCACAAGGATGGCAGACGCTGAGGGTGTCGCCGTGCACATCTACGGGGCGCAATACTGAAAGCGTTGCGCAGCAATCACAAACTCTTTCTGCCCGGAAGAAAATAGACTCGAAGCACTGGCTGTCATCCGCAAATCCTCCGACGTTCCCGAATGTGGAGAACAAACCGCCTTTTTTATCAAACAAGAGAAACGGGATGGTATCTTTACCGGTAACCGTCGGGCTTAACAGATTGGTATAGCATCCAGTCGGGCATTGTTCTTCAACAGCCTCTTGTTCTGCTAAAATCTTCTCGACTGCATCGCATACACAACTTTCATCTCGGCCATGGTGTTTTCCGCAGCTCATGGATTTCAGCTCCTTCTTTTAGGGTATTTGACTTTTGTCTTTAACAACATATGTACGCGAGCCTCACTTGGTGTGGGTGAACGTCTATATATTCATCATATGCGGAGAAAATAAGAAAAAGCAGAGCATTTTTAGCTCTGCTTTTTCTTTTTAGAGGATCAGGGTGATGACTAAGATGGCAACCAGTGTATTTGTCGCTGTTGAGATCAACACTGCGATATCGGCATCTACTGTTGTCACGTTTACGCCGCGGGAGTTTTCGATGAGCAGTTTTTGACGGTTGATTTGTTTGTTAGCTGTTAGCTGCAATAAGTCTTGTGCGACCAATTCAGCGATGACTCCGTCAGCGATTGAAGTGAGAGTGGCTGTTACGACTGCTGCATTAAGAGCTGTCATGACTGAAGCGACTGCTTGAACGTCTGTTGACGTTACGTTAATATCACAAGAGTCTCTGATAATAATCGCTTCTTCAGAAACTTGTTTGTTGAGATTCGCTTGAGCCAGGTCCTGGTCGATGAAGGCATTATCTTCGCCGAATCCGTTTCCGTTACAGCAAACACTGCATCTTCTGCCTTCTTTTTCTTCTTTTTCTTCTCGCGGATGTTCGCATTCAGGATCAAGTGCAACCCAAGAGTATGGTCTGCTTTCCATATCTATTCCTCCTTTTCTTTTACTAATATTAAATGAGCCGGCCCCTTACTTTGACTCAGGCATCTATCCTGATAAAAATCACTATTTTTTAGTTATTGACCGGGATTTTGGCGTCTTTGCCGGAGCTGTTCGATTAATTGTTCTCTGCGGGTTTGCGGATTTGTCTGCTGTTCTTGCGCTTTTTCCTGCTCTTTTTTCTGTTTCTGGCTTTCAAGAAAAGCTTCTGATTTCGCCTGCATGTCTTTGACTAATGCGATCAGCATTTCTTTTTCTTCATCAGGGATATCCCGCATTTTATCCTTTGTCACGCCGTGTTTTTTGAAGACATTGCTGACAAGCACTTTTAAAAGCGGATCCACTTCTGGTAGACTTTCGAGTTCTTTTTTTAATTTTTCGTTATCTGCCATTTGTTCTCACCTCTATTTAAATATTTGAAAAGAAAGGTTAAAGGATGTCTAGTTCAGCAAAAAGTATATTTAATAATTGAAATAAAGTTTGTACAAAGGCCATGATATCGTCTGCTGTCAGTGTGATTTTGACATTGCGGCTGTTAATGACTTGAATGAGGGTTCGCTTTTTTATTTGGCAATCATCGAGGATCAGCAGTTCGGTTGCCATTTGGTCGGCTGTGTCTTCATCTGCGATCGCGAGCTGTGTCGCAAGGATAATCGCCGCAGTAACTGAAGCTTGTATTGAAAGAGCGGCCGTTATAAGTGTTGTATCTATTGTGACATTTTCGCAATCAATCACTTCGATCTTCTGCTCGAATTCGTTGGATAATTGTTCGAATATTTGCGGTTGCAGTGTTTCGACTTTTTCTTCAAACGACATAACCTTCACTCCTTTCTCATTCATACTTTATATAATGCAAATGAAACGCCGAGCGGAATAAGAAAAACAACTAAATCGCACCTATTTTTTTACCGGACAAGGTGCGATTCATGAAGATCAGGGTTTTCGCATATGTATAAAGAGGTCAAGTTTTGAAAAGGAGTGAACAGGTGGTTATCAATTGGCTTTCATTTATTCTGTTATCGTTTGCCGTTTTCCGGCTGGCCAGGCTTTTCGTATTTGACACCATTATGGCGCCGCTTCGGAGCCTTTTTCACGATGAAAAAACAGAAACCGCACCAGACGGCACGACAGAAACCTACATTGTCATAAAAGGAAAAGGCATCAGGGCATTTATCGGTGAACTTCTCAGCTGCTATTGGTGTACGGGCGTATGGTGCGCCGCCTTTTTAATTGCGGCGCAGATTGTGGTACCCGAGGCTGCGCAATGGCTGATTTTGCTGTTAGCCATAGCCGGCGCGGCCGGGATCATTGAAGCTGCGGTTTCTCGTCTTCTGCAGGAATAAGGCGGTTCCACCAGCAACTTACCGTCACTTTCGGCATAAACTGGCATATATGACATAAGGAAAGGAAGGATCACCATGAATCAATCAAGCAAACCTTCCCAACATTCTCCATACAAGTCAACTGTGCATCAGCCTTACGAAAAAAAAATTAAGAAAAAAGGCTGCGGCTGCGGCCAAAAGAAAAAACCGAAATAGCCGTTCTCTAAAAAACCGGAGCTTCCGGTTTTTTTTGTTTTTTGCCGAACGCCGGCCTCTGTTCGGCATAGATCATAGGAGGAGGGGATGTTATGAATATATTTGAATCATTCATAAACGGTAAATACCGCCGGCACAATCAAAACCAGCGGGAGCATGACAAATATATCTTATCTATTGAAAAACAGCTGTCTGAGTTTGATGAAGCGGGATCGCGCTTTGAGGAATGGATAGATGTGTTTGCCGCCGAAACAGAAGCAAAACTGAAGAAAAATGAGCATTCTCATTAAAATGAATGAAATCCGCACCGGCCCTATGCATTTATCCAAGCCAAACAAGTCGGCTCACATAGAGTATAGAGAGTAAAGGAGGTGCTTAGATATGGGATTCGGATATGGCGGATTCGGCGGCGGCTACGGCGGTTATGGCGGCTGCGGCGGATACGGAGGCGGCTATGTCGGAGGCGGATACGGCTCAACATTTGTTCTTGTTGTCGTATTGTTCATCCTTCTGATCATTGTCGGTGCATCCTTTTTTGGCTAAACCTTAGCAAGACCTTGGATAAGCGCGGGACCGTTCAGTCCCGTGCTTCCCTGATGTATGAAGGAGTATAGAGACGGGGCACTCGGAATTTTTTCCTTGTCTTACGGGCACATGTTCCGCTCTTTATTCATACAATATCGTATTACTCCACAAAAGGAGGCACACCATGGATAATCAATTTTTCAAAAATATTGAGAAGAAAACAGGCGTCAGCATGAAGGATGTCATGAACCTTGCAGGATCATTGCAAAATGCCAATTTCAAAGATGAAAACACGGTGAGAGGCGTCATTCAGAAGGTGTCCCAGCTGGCTAACAAGCGTGTTCCGAAAGAATTGGAAGACAAAATCGTTCAATCTATTACAAGCGGTAAAGAGAAACTTGATTTTGGCACCATTTCTAAAATGCTGAACAATAAATAGGCATCAGCCGGCCTTGCTAAAAAGGCCTTTTTATGTGAGAAGAACCCGGCAGCGATCTGCCGGGTTCTTTATATCCTGAGTGCGCTCCGTCTGTCCGTCCGAAGAAGGGGCTCGAGAAATCTTGAGCTGCGCGCTGTTTTTCCCCGCCTGTATGCGGGACAAGATACATATAAATGCTGCATGGCCCTTGTCATTGCGACATACAGAAGCCGTCTTTCTTCTTCGAGCGGAGCGGGATCGCCCTGTCTCGCCGTCTCAAGCGCGAAGTCATGGGGGATCGAGCCGTCAGCCGCGCCTAAAATATAGACCGTATTGAATTCAAGACCTTTAGAGCGGTGAATGGTCAGCAGTTCGACGCCGTTTTCATCGGTTTTCAGATTCTCAGCGGCGCGCATATGATCGACATGCGCAAGAAAATCGGGAATGGTTTTGAATTTTTTGGCGGCCACTTTGACATCCCTGAGATCATCAGAGCCTTTTTCCAGTTTGTTCCCCTCATTGCCCCGTTTTTTTAAATACTCGGAAAAACCCATTTTGCTTTCTGCAAAGGTGATGGCTTCAACCGGCTTCATTGTCCGGATGCTTGCGAAAAACGGAACGATCTGCTTGATCTTCCCTATTTGAAAAGGCTTCAGGTCAGGCAGTTTCGTCAGTGCCTTAACCATCGTGCAATCTTCCGTGATTGACAGCGCCTTTAACGTTTGCAGGGCGGATTGCTTTAAAAATAAGGCGGGCAGCAGGTCTTTCACCGCATCCGGATCATCTTCATTCTGACTCGCATATAAGTAGGCGAGGATCTGGCGTACGATTCTGCGGCTGTAGAACGTCTGCACACCCCTGTCGGCATGATAAGGAATCGATGATTGGTGCAGTCTTTCATAAATGGCCCGTCCGGCGCTGTTTGTCCGGTAAAGCACGGCAAAATCGTCAGGACTCGCCCCGTTTTGAATCTTCTCTTTCATATCCGAAACGATCATGGTCGCTTCTTCTTCTTCATCGTAAGGATAAAATATCACGGGATTGTGAACGCCGTCTTTGACGGCAGAAAGTGTTTTTTCATACCGTTTTTTATTTTTCTTTACGACGGCATGAGCGCTTGAGACGATCGGATGCGGCGATCGGTAATTTGCCGTTAAGTAAATGGTCTTTGCAGCCGGATAATCCTTTTGAAAATCTAAAATGAAAGACGGGCTGCTGCCGCGGAATGCATAAATGGATTGGTCGTCATCACCCACGCAGCACAGGTTATTCTCAGGGCTTGCGATCATTTGCATAATGTTGTACTGGACAGGATTGATATCTTGAAACTCATCAATCAAAATATGAGAAAATCTGTTTTGGTACTGTGCGAGAATATCAGGCCGGCTTTGAAACAGTTCATAACAGCCTTGGGCCATGTCATCAAAATCAAATTGCCGTTTTTCCCGCTTTTGCCGTTCGTAATGTTCGTAGAGCCTGTACACTTTTTTCTCCCAGTCGTCCGCAAGCGGAATGGTCTCATGGGGGAGATATGTGTTTTTCCAGCAGCCGATAAGCTGAAGCGCCTGGTCGACGGGAAACTCTTTTTCATCCAAATTTTCTTCATAGAGCGCCTTTTTCACATATTGCTCTTTTTGCCACTCCATTTTTAAAAGCTGGCTGCCGTTCCATTTTGAAGAATCATAATGATAGAGTATTTTATAGAAAAAACTGTGGAATGTTCCGGTCACGAGACGGGAGACTTTTCCGGCTGCCAGACCGTACTCATTCGCCATCCGCTCTTTCATTTCGGCGACGGCTTTTGTCGTAAAGGTCACAAGCAGCATATGCTCAGGTGAAATGCCGAGGTGTTCAATCATATGGGCGGCGCGTGCTGTCAGCACCCTTGTTTTTCCGCTTCCCGCTCCGGCAAGCACTAACAAAGGTCCGTCCGTTTCAGTAACTGCCTTCATCTGTTCACGGTTCAGGCCGATGCCGGGGAACAAAGATGTGTCAGCCGCCTCGGATGTTGGTGAAAACGGTTCGGCCGCAGGCACTTTTTTCGGGCTTTTCCATTCTGAGACGATCGGTTTCGGATTCTCTGAAATCGCTTTTCCTTTCGGCAGGCGGAACATGCCGGCTTCCTTATACTCTTCTTTTTCTTTCTCCGCTTGCGGTTCCTCGGCCGCGCATGCTTTTTCACAGGCGGTGAAGTCTCCCTTTTGCCGGTGATAAAATGCCGGCTGCTCTAAAATCGAAAGCCGCATCAAGACGGGCTGGTCACAATGTGCGCAAAAAATATTTCCTTTCTGAGCTTCTTCAAAAAGGAATTGGTAATGTTCTCTAGAATATTTATGTAAATGTATCGTTCGGTTATTCATTCGGGCGCATTTCAAAAAGGGGTCCTCCCATTAAAAGGTGTTCATCCATTTGATAGACAAAGAATATCATAACAAAAGAACCGCGTTTCAAAAAGTAAGATTAAGGGAAATGAAAAGCGAAGGGGAGGGGTACATATGATTTATGCAGGACGGATTCAAAACCAGCAGTATTCTCAATACGCAAACCGGGCAGCGGGTTATAAGCCTGATTACGCCGGCATTACGAAAGCAGCCGCCCTCGCCAATGACAGGGTGTACAGAGAGGTGGAACGCCGCCAGGAAAACACCGCAGCCGCAGAAAAGAAAGTACTTGAGGAAAAACGTAAGCGCTCTCTTTCCCGTCTGCCGCAAATCATGGGAAAAGGCCGGTTGATAAATCAATACGTGTGAAAAAGCCCGGATATATCCGGCTTTTTTTTGAGTCGTATATATGAAAGATGCGGAAAGGAATGATTCAATTTGAGAAAGCTTTCATTATTAATTGCGGGGTTATTTCTATTCGGCCTCTTTACTGCCGGAATGAAACCGGCAGACGCGGCGGAGGGCTCCGCAGCAAAAGATGTCACTCTCACACAGCTGGCGCCGCATGTCTGGATGCATACAAGCACCGGTACGGCAGACGGAAGTCCCGTCCCTGCGAACGGATTGCTTCTTGAGACTTCCAAAGGAATCGTACTGATTGATACTCCGTGGAATGACAGTCTCACAGAGCAATTAATGACACAAATAAAAAAGCGGTTTCCCGGCAAAAGGATGACCGATGCCATTGTGACACACGCCCATGACGATCGTATCGGCGGGCTGAACACCCTGTACAAATACGGTGTAAAGGTGCACAGCGCGAAGCTGACCGCCGACTTCGCCCGACAGCAGGGATATGACCGGCCGCTCGGAGATTTGAAAAACGTGACAAAGCTGCAGTTTGGCGATATGAAAATTGAAACGTTTTATCCGGGAAAAGGGCATACGGAAGACAATATGACCGTCTGGCTGCCTGAGGATAAGCTCTTATTCGGCGGATGCTTAATCAAGGCTTTAGAAACAAAGGAAATCGTGCCTACTCCGGGCTTTTATCCGGATCAGTGGCCGCGCGCCGTCCGCAAAGTCATGAAAAGATATCAGGACATCAGCATTGTCGTCCCGGGCCATGGCAGTCCGGGGGATGACCGTCTGCTGCCGCATACGATAAGCCTTCTGAAAGAAACGTAATAAAGAAGACCGGCGCTCCCATTACGGAGTGCCGGCTTTTTTTATTTCTTCCTGATTTTCATAAAACTGAGGAAAGCAAGTGCAAGCGCCAAAACGGTATATCCCGCTATCGGCCAAATATGCTGATGAAAGGAAGAATAATCTCCGGATATGACTTCCTGGGCCAGCTCGATCGAGTGAATAAACGGTAAGGCATAAGCGATATGTTTGAATGTGTCACCGAGCAGGCTCACCTCCATCCAAGCCCCGCCCAGAAATTGCACGAGTGTAATATAAATCGTTCCGATACCTGAAATTTGTTTGTCCGTAAACACAGCCCCTAAACATAAACCGAAGAAAACGGACATCATCGCAATCGGCAGCAAGACAGCGATACCTGCGAGAAGATTCATCCACTCGGCGGATAAACCGGCAGCCGCTGCTGCGATAAAACAAATGACGATTTGTAAAATGGCTAACGGCAGCATCGGCATTGCATAACCGATGACATAATCGGCTGTTTTTAAAGGGGAAGCAAACAAACGGGTCAAAAGGGCGGTCTGTTTGTCTTTTGCGATCAGCAATGCAGAGAACATTGTAAGGAAAGCGAAACCGAAAACAATGAGTCCAGGTGCTAAGTGCTGAATTTTAAAGGTATCAAGCGGCGCATTTTTTTCAATCGCCGTAAACAGAAACAATAGAATAACAGGCAGTGCGATTCCAAGGATAATAGACAGGGGGTCACGAAAAATTTCTTTGCGGTTGCGAATGGCGAAATCAAGCATAAAGACCCGCCTCCCCGTCACAAATCGCTAAAAAGGCATCTTCAAATGTGGCTGAATGAGTTTGCTTTTTCAGAGCCTCCGCCGTGCCCAGTGCTTTTAAAGTCCCATTTTCTAAAATGCAAATACGATCTGCCAGGGCTTCAGCCTCTTCTAAATAGTGTGTCGTTAATATAATCGTCATGTCTCCCTTTAATGCCTCAAGATTTTTCCACAACTCGCGGCGTGAACGGACGTCCAGCCCTAATGTCGGTTCATCTAAGAAATAAATATCCGGCTTGGTGATCATTCCCATTGCGATGCTGAGGCGGCGCTGCATTCCTCCTGATAATGTTTTTGTTTTTGCTCTTTCTTTCTCTTTTAATTGAAACAATTCGAGCATCTCATCCGTTCTTTTTTTTGCTTCTTTTTTCGGAATTCCGTAGACTCCGGCTATAAACTCTAAGTTTTCCCGTACGGTTAGATGAGGAGCGATGGCTGTTTCCTGCGGGGACATATTCAATTTCGGTTTTATTTTATCCAAATCAGTCAAAATACTGTGTCCAAGCACTGATGCATCACCCTCATCCGGAGAAAGAAGTCCGCAAAGCATACTGATTAATGTCGTTTTTCCGGCTCCGTTCTCACCGAGTAAAGCGAAAAATTCCCCTTTCTCAACTGAGAACTCAAGACGGTCAACGGCGGCGGTTTCTTTATAATGTTTCGTTAATTGCTTCAGCTCAATCGCGTGCATTTACTCATCCTCGCTATCTTCATCGATTTGCTTAGCGTTTAAAATATCTTTTGCAAATTCGAAAAAGAGTTCTTGTTTTACAAGTGCGATACCTTGCTGGTCATCCCCGAGCATAAGCAGTGAGTCCCCCGGATTTATATCGAAAACATCTCTTGCTTCTTTAGGAATGACAATCTGTCCTTTTGTACCCACTTTAACAGTCCCGAATATGTGTTTTCCTTTTGGTGCCGTCATGTTTATCCCTCCGAAATATGAATTGTATTTTTTGTATGAATTGTAATACTTCGTATACTAAACATACATTAACCTTCCATAAAATGCAATAAAATTCATGAAATAGTATTATTTTCATAAAAAAAGCACTCCTGCTATAAACAGGGGTGCTTTTGATTTTATCGTTTGTGTTCCTTTATCATTTCCAGATGGGGGATGCCCGCATCGAGAAATTCTTCGCCGGATGTGACGCGGTATCCTTGTTTTTCGTAAAACGGAACCGCCTGCGTCTGCGCATGTAAGAGAAAGCTGTCGGCGTCCTTGGCTGCCGCCGCTTTTTCAAGCGCCTGCATAATGACGGCTCCGACGCCTAAAGAACGATGGCTTTTCATCACGCAGATGCGTTCTAATTTTCCATGCCCGTCTTTCATGCGCCATCTGCCGGCTCCGACCGGCTGGCCGCCGTCATATATGACTATATGTTCTGACGTGTCCTCGAATTGATCAATCTCTTCTTCTTCCGGAACGTGCTGTTCTTTAACAAAGACCTCTTTTCTGACGAAAAAAGCGTCGTTCAGCTGTTTTTCAGTTTTTGCGATGATGGATTCCAAGCAGTTATTCTCCTCCGCCTAATAAAAATGTTTCGTACACAGTCCATGAGCCGTTATCCAGCTGATAGAGCAGGTGAAAACGGTCGATGACTTCTTCGTGGGAAATGTCCTGCATTTTCAGCTGTCCGAGTACGTCGGAATGTTCATCTGACGACAGCTTCTGGCCGACCGTGACATGCGGAACGAAGCTGTATTCCGGCTCGCCGGATAATGCTCCTGAGTAGCATTTCTCACTCAGGGATTTTAATTCCTCCGTCGACTCTGCTTTCATATATATCACATTATTCACAGGAGAAAACGAGCTGTATTTTGTGATTTTCAGAACGAGCGGATGCGACTCTTTCGCCGTCTGTCTCAGCTGTGATACGACCTGCTCGATTTCCTGTTCTGTCGCTTCAAACGGATCTCTTACCGTCAGATGCGGCGGAATGAGCGCATAGCTCGGGTCGTAGCGTTTCCGGTACGAATTTGCGAGATCCTGTAATTTTTTTGATGGAAATAAAACAATACCGTATTTCATGAAAGTTCCCTCCTTAAATGAATGGTTACAGCATTTTTTTCAGCGCCGGCGTGATGAGCGGCTGCCAGTAGGTCCATTTATGATCCCCGTCGAAGGTTTCATACGTGTATTCGGACTGTTTGCTTTCCAGCAGCTGTTTGAGCTCTTCGTTCGGCGCGGTGAAATCAAGAACCTGGCCGTCCGTCGTGTGAACGCCGGTTTCTTTTTCTCCGATTTGATGATAAACGGAAATCTGTTTGAGATCCTCCGACTGCCGGACGGCATCCAGCACGTGCCCGTCAACATACGGAGACTGCATGATGACGTTTCCAAACATGTTCGGATAGTCAATCGCCGTCATGAGCGAAACGGTTCCGCCGAGGGAATCCCCGATCATGGTGCGGCCGTATCCGACTTGATAAGTCGGGTATTCTTTGTCGATAAAAGGAACGAGCTCATTGGCGATAAACCGCTTATATGAGGCGAACTTAGAGCCTTCTGGATGGTATGTGTTTCTTCGCTCCCGCACATTTTTATAAGGGACGCCGATAATGATGCAGCGGTCAATTTCCCCTTTTGACATAAGCTCTTCCGCCTGCCGCCCGATTCTCCCTAATCTGAAATAATCATGGCCGTCCTGAGCGATGACCGTATGATATTTATACAGGGGGGAGAAGGTGGCGGGCAGGTAGACCAAAACGGTCATTTCCTCTTCAAGCTCATGGGAGAAAAGTTTTTTCTCATGAATGATTCCGTTTTTTGATGCCACTTCGCATTCCTCCAGCCCGCTTCTTATCTTGATGGTTTTTTCCTATTGTACCATGAATTATTAGAAATTTCTTTCTTCAGATGCGCTTCTTGCGAGAGTTCAGATAAATAAAAAGTTGTTGAAATCCATTTTATTGTGCGTTAATATAGAACAATCAGAAAATACAAAACAATATTCTTATCACGAGAGGTGGAGGGACTGGCCCTTTGAAACCTCAGCAACCGGTTTGCTTTGCCGCGGGAAGGCAAAGTGCCAAGGTGCTAAATCCAGCAAGCGATTCACATGCTTGGAAGATAAGAGGAAGAGAAAAGCTCCTTCTTCTTATGAAGAGGGGGCTTTTTTATTTTTGAAAAAGGATGGTGCTTACTGATGACGCAGCATGTTGATACAAAATTAGCCCAAATCGGAAATAGAAGCGAAGAAGCAACGGGAACGGTCAGTCCGCCGATTTATCTGTCCACCGCTTACCGCCATAGAGGAATAGGAGAATCTACAGGTTTTGATTACGTGCGCACGAAAAATCCGACACGCCAGCTCGTCGAAGACGCCATCGCCGTGTTGGAAAACGGTGCGAGAGGATTTGCCTTCAGCTCGGGAATGGCAGCCATTCAAACCATTATGGCTTTGTTTAAAAGCGGGGATGAATTGATTGTATCCTCCGATTTATACGGAGGCACGTACCGTTTGTTTGAAAACGAATGGAGAAAATACGGCTTAAGCTTTATTTACGATGATTTCAGCGATGAAGACTGTTTACGCTCCAAAATAACGGAAAACACGAAAGCGGTATTTGTTGAAACGCCGACAAACCCGTTAATGCAGGAGGCGGACATTGAAAAAATTGCCCGGATTACGAAAGAAGCCGGCCTGCTTTTAATTGTGGATAATACGTTTTATACCCCGGTGCTCCAGCGCCCGCTTGAACTGGGAGCGGACATCGTCATTCACAGCGCCACAAAATATTTAGCCGGGCACAATGATCTCCTTGCCGGTCTGGCTGTCGTTAAGGATGAAGAGCTCGGCGAGATCATGTTTAATCACCAAAATGCGATCGGTGCCGTTCTTTCGCCGTTTGATTCGTGGCTTTTAATGAGAGGGATGAAAACACTCGCACTCAGAATGCGCCGTCATGAAGAAAACGCCCGTGAACTTGCAGAATTTTTAGAACAGGAAGAAGAAATCGCCGACGTGTTATATCCCGGAAAAGGCGGGATGCTGTCTTTCCGGCTGCAAATAGAGGAATGGGTCAATCCGTTTTTAAAGGCGCTGAAAACGATCTGTTTCGCAGAAAGTCTCGGCGGGGTGGAAAGCTTTATTACATATCCCGCGACGCAGACGCACATGGACATTCCGGAAGCTATCCGTATCGCAAACGGCGTCTGCAACCGTCTGCTGCGTTTTTCAGTGGGCATTGAACATGCAGAAGATTTGAAGCGGGATGTCAAGCAGGCATTACAGCAAGTAAAAGAGGGGGCCGTATCATATGAGTAATCACAATTGGACGCTGGAAACCCAGCTTGTGCACAATCCATTTAAAACAGACGGAGCCACCGGAGCCGTCAGCGTGCCGATCCAGCATGCTTCCACATTCCATCAGTCTTCATTTGAAGAATTCGGGACATATGACTACAGCCGCTCAGGCACACCGACAAGAGCAGCGCTTGAAGAAACGATCGCAGGTCTTGAAGGCGGAACGAGAGGTTTTGCTTTCAGCTCCGGTATGGCGGCGATTTCGACGGCATTTCTGCTCTTATCCCAAGGCGACCATGTTCTCGTCACGGAGGATGTGTACGGCGGAACATTCCGCATGGTGACTGAGGTTCTGTCCCGTTTCGGGATCGAACATACCTTTGTCGATATGACGGATATCAACGAAGTGGCGCGGAATATCCAGCCGAACACAAAGGTCATTTATATGGAAACACCGTCAAATCCGACACTTGGAATTACTGATATTAAAGCGGTTGTCCAGCTTGCAAAAGAAAACGGCTGTCTGACCTTTCTGGATAATACATTCATGACACCTGCACTGCAGCGTCCGCTTGATCTCGGCGTTGGTATTGTGCTTCACAGCGCAACAAAATTCCTGAGCGGACACAGTGATGTGCTGTCAGGCCTTGCCGCCGTAAAAGATGAAGAGCTCGGCAATCAGCTGTATAAGCTGCAAAACTCATTTGGAGCGGTGCTCGGCGTTCAGGACTGCTGGCTCGTATTGAGAGGCTTAAAAACATTGCAGGTCAGACTGGAAAAAGCGAGCCGGACGGCTGAGCGGCTGGCTGCCTATTTTAACAGGCATCCCGCCGTCAAAAACGTTTACTATCCCGGCCTTGCCGGACACCCGGGAGCCGATACCCATAAACGTCAAGCGAGCGGAGCGGGCGCCGTCCTGTCTTTTGAATTGGAAAGCAAAGAAGCCGTCAAAAAGCTGGTCGAAAACGTATCGCTTCCGGTATTTGCCGTCAGCCTCGGCGCCGTCGAGTCCATTCTCTCATACCCTGCAGCCATGTCGCATGCCGCCATGCCGAAAGCAGAGAGGGAGAAACGCGGCATCACAGACGGCCTTCTGCGCCTGAGCGTCGGAGTCGAAAACGCCGAAGATTTAGAACGGGACTTCGAACAGGCATTGAAAAAAATAACCCCCGCCCAAGTGAGATCATAAACGAAAAGGGCGCCGCCAATTTTGCGACGCGCCCTTTTTTATTTTAGATAAAAAAAGTGTTGACGAATGAGAAATCAGGATATATAATTATAAATGTCAGAGAGACAACAACATACCCAGCAACACATACATATCATGATTCCGTAGCTCAGCTGGGAGAGCGCTACCTTGACAGGGTAGAGGTCGCTGGTTCGAGCCCAGTCGGAATCATCAAGGGTTTCAACGTGTTGGACACTTACTCGTGTCACACTGGAGTCACAAAAAAGAGGAGTCACAATTTAATGTGATTCCTCTTTTTTGTTTGCCTTGTAAGATGCCACTGATAAATGTGGAAGCGTCCTTTTGCATGTTTGGCATTAAATGCGAGTAGGTGTTAAGTGTAACTTGGATATCCTTATGCCCTAACCTTTCTTGAACGACTTTAGGATGAAACTTTGTTAACAGTAGGGATGCGTGAGAGTGTCTAAGGTTGTGGAGTGGGATATCAGGTAAATCAAGCTGCTTTAAAAATATCAAAATGGATATTTATCGATATTGCTTGATGCTTTTTGAGAAATTCTATATAGGCAAAAAGGTACGAAGTGTTTCAGTGACTTTATCCAATATTGAAGACGATGTGAATCAACAATTAAGTCTGTTTGAAAAGGATAATGAGAAGAGAAGAAAGCTTGGATTTGTTATGGACAGGATAAAAAATAAATACGGATCTAAAACGATCTTACGAGCTGTTTCATATACACCTGGGGGTACGGCGTTATACAGAGCAGGTTTGACAGGAGGACATAAGTCATAAAAAGGTAGTTATTAAATGAAAAAGCTACTCCTATAGGGAGTAGCGCTCAAAAATTACGCAATTATGTAGGGAAAATTTATTCAAATTCAATCTCAGTTAATCCTTTTTTTACTGCTTCTTTAGTTTTTTCAAAAAACTTTAATGAATCTGCGCCTCTGACGATTTCTTCATCACATTCTGAGCACTTATAGACTGGCACATTCTTCACCGTCACGAAGGTCTCACCAAAACGCCCAACTTTATTAAAGTAACCAAGAGGTGCTCTTTCACCACATTCACATAATTTTTCAGCAGGTCTAATACTACCACCAACTTTACTTGCTGATACAGTCAGTGTCGCCATATTTTCCCCTCCCCATTCGGGTCTTTACACAATGATACCATCATAAAATGGTTACTACAAGAACAGAGTCCTCAGAATCCTTGATTACAACAACCGATAATTTACCTTTATCCTTATTTCGTTTATACCCTAGAATTGTAAAAGTAAACGTTGGCTTGGTCTTTTTAGTTTTTGGATTAAATTTTAATTTAGCTTTCTCTACATCAAATGCTTCTTTCACAGCACTTTCTATTTCTTTTCTAATTTCATCATTGTCCTCATGGTACCAACCTCTATGTTTTAATAACCTTGGGTTGTTCATGTGATCAAATTCTACATGAGCACTAAGATCTATTAAACCTTCAGCAAAAGGGTTTTCAGACTCTCCTACTATATTCAAAATCTCGCCTAAGATAGCCTCTATTTGTTCATGAGTTAATGTTTTAATATCCACGCCTTTTTCTTCAACAGAGGAAGATGTTCTTTTTAACACTTCACTCTCCACTTGCTTGAATTGTTCTTCAGTAAGATTGATTATGTCTTCTGTTTCAATAACATAGCTAACCCCATCTTTAGTTTGAACTATTTGGGGCACGAACACGTCTTCAATGTATGCAAAATCAAACTCATCTGTTTTTTCAGTTGGCAAGAAACTCCCCCCCTACAGGACATTAATTGCCTATAATTCTACATTATTCCTTATTAAATTACAATAAAAACAAGTTTTGTAGTCATTTTGAATTCGCGCAAATAGATGGCAAACGTATGACAATATAAAATACCCTCCTCGTTGGAGAAGGGTACGTGATCAATTAGGCGTTGCTTTTAGTGGGCAAGCCACTCATCTAATGTTCCCGAAAACCTTGTTGAACAGCTAATTCATATGCTGATTTTCCATCTTTACCAGTAGAGCGGTAGCACCTTTAGCTCCGTTTGCACCAGTATTACCTTTTTTACCTTTTAGTGAAGCTAACCACTCCTCTACAGTTCCTGAAAAACCATTGTCCACAGCAATATCATAAGCAGACTTCCCAGTGACAATTGAGACATTAACCATTGGATTGAAGAAGCTCATTTATGCGCCCCAAAAAGTTATATGTTATTCCTGACTCAGAAATCTTGAAGCTTGTGATAGGTGAATCATCAGCGTCCATTTGAAAGCTTTGTCCAGCTCTTAAATAGATAGGATCGCCACCATTGATTGATACGTGGCATTCCTGATCATTTGTAAAGCTGAACTTATAGAAAGAATATTTAATCGTCCATGTCTCATGTGGAGAAGGGATTACTTCATGGTTAGATTCTGACTTCTCAAGCATTGGGCTCCCGATATATCCAGATCCTATTTGCATGATCAATAATCATTAATTAAAAATGAAAAAAAGGGGAGATAAACTCCCCAAGCTATTTTGGTTCTGTGTATTCCATTGCTTGATCACTATCTGAGATACCTGTAGTGGTTGAATCCACTACAATTCCCATGGCAGTTAGAAATGCCAACAGTGCATTAAATTTCTCAGTGAGATCATCACTAAACACAGAAATATCGTATCCAAAGCTCTGGTGTCTCAATCATAAAATAGGTCAGAAACCTGCAAAGATTATGCAGATATTGAATGGGATTGGGAGAAAGTAAAATCTTCCTTTGCTGAGTCGAATGGTTGGCAAGTTTGGAAAGCTAAAGGTTAAAAATTTTAAACAGAATGGAGAGAATCGCCAATGGATGAATACAAAGTTAATAGATTAAATGGGTATCTCATCTTAAGTGGCGGTCTTCCTATAATAGATATCACTGCTGAATATTATGTGGTTGCCTGTGCTAATTTTTTTGGAGACCGACCTATAATCTCAAGAAGTGATGGTAAAAGTTTTGAAGGGGAAACTCGTTGGGGCGTTGATCTTCACAACTTAATACCTTTAAATTAGATAAAACCAACAATTTCACAGGGACTTGTTAGCCGATACTAAAGCGAAGAGGGGAGAGAGCTCAATGAATTTTAAAGTTGATGACAAAGTAAAGTCAATTAACAAGACTGCTGGACACTGTGATTTTGATAATAGTGCTACTCACTATAAGATGTTGGAAATAAAGCAAAACTTTTTATATGTAATCGGAGTCAATGAAGAAGAATCTAGGAATGTAATAGGAAATTTATTATTGGTGTGGGGTGTATTCAGGTGCATCGATGGATATATACAAGTGTTCTGACATAAAATAAAACGCAGTTTAATCTAACATGATCAAACTGTATAATAAAGGGAACAGACGATAAATGACTATAACAGATTAGGACATACTGCTTTCAGCAACTTTTGTACATATCAATCGAAAATTATATGGAGGGATGAGAGAACTTGTTTAAAGAAACTTCATTTCTTAATGATGAGCAGAAACAGTATTTAGTGGACTTTGTTAAAACAAAAAAGGTTGAAGCATTTAATAGGGTTCAGAAGGAAAAAACTTATGTATCCGCAGGACTTGAGTATGCTTCAAGTGAGAATATGCAATTGAAAGAGGAATGGGTCTTAATTGACTACATCGACAACGGTTATGTAAACAAAAACACACCATGTGAGTGTGGAAGACCCCTAAGATATCAATACATCGTAAAAAACAAAAATGGTGGAGAAATCAAAAGGTTGGGAATAAGTCATTTTGAAGAACATATCTCTTTAAAGAAACATGTTTTCAAACAAATAAAAGATGAATTTGATCTAATAGAAAAAGAAATAACAGAAATATTAGAAAGAACAAAAATGAAGTGGTCAATTGAATATGAGATTAATATTCCTAATGATTTTGAATTCAATACAACAGACAATATTAAGAAACAATTAGATATGGGTCTAGCCTTATCGGCTAGACAGGTTAATTTTTTAAGAAAAGAAGTTAATCAAAAGATCATCTCGGCAAACAAGACAGTTAATTTAAATACACGTGAAGTATCAAACAATATCTTGTTAAATAATGAGCAGTCAAAAATAACTTCAACAGTTTCCTCTCTAAATGATTTTCAAAAAGAAATGATACGAAAGTTATATAATAGTGGTGTTAAAAATCCAGAGACTATCTGTGATTTTTTAATTAAAAACAAGGTGGCCCCAGCGTATCGGTATTCTACAGGGAAACTGAAAATATTCCCATGTGTTTGTATGTTTCTTGAAACTATCGAAGGCAACTAATCAAGAAAACACTCAAATTTAAAAAATGGAGGATGATTTTATGTCTATGAGCGTAAAGCAATTAATTGATTCATTGCAAACCATGTTGGAGAAAGGTGGAATAAAGGAGGATACAACTGTGCTACTCAATACATATGACGACTGTATGTACGAAGTAGCATGTGTTGAGCCACTGGGAGAGTTTGTACAAATTGAAGCTGAGATTAAATAAAACATTATTTTAGGGAGGTTTAATCAATTGAATGCCATGGAAGATCAAATAAACGACTGTTTTGTAGATGCTTATAGAAGAGTGCCAAGTAATTCTGAAATACAAACTATTTGCTAAGATTTTGTCTGAAGAAATTAAATCTCTTGCTGAAGATTGGGGTTGGCATGATACAGAGGTTGGGGATAGATTGTTTGGTTACATAAAGAAATTGAAAGCTGAGGAGGTTATAAAGTGAACACAAAAGAACTTAGGGATTTTATGATTGATGTTAGTGAAAATGGAATAGGGGAGTTAGCCAAAAGAATGTTTTTAGAAGAGTAGACAAAACGAGTGAAGACGATTTAGTTATCACAAGTGCCATAGCTAAAAAAGCGTTTGTAGATGCTTTTGATATAGAGTATGAGAGACTTTTATAATGACTGACGCAGACAACAAATAAGACGGGCTTTATAATAAAAACACCATTTCATATTAACTATTTCTCTCCTCTTCATTTTTAATGTTGTATAATTTGGAAGAAGGGGGAATGAATAAGAAAAAGTTGGGTTTGAGTATTGCAACAGTCTTTTTAACCTGGTGTTTGAGCAGGCGGAGCTGTTTCGGCCAAAATTACCAAAGATGAACATAGGGTCAACTTTAAAATGACAGAGAATGAAACGGGCTTTTTTATGGCTGATGACACCTATCTCGAATATTGGCCAACTAAATTGGGATACAGGTTCACCATCTACAATGCTGAAGGGTGCACATTGAATTTTAAACTGCAGAGAATAACACTGGCAGAGTGAAAAGAATTTCACGGGTAATCAATTGAACCTGAGCTCAACAGATAAGGTGGATGGAGACGCAAACAGAAACCATTACTTAAGTATCACTAAAGGAGCCGGCTACGGTGACGTCCGGATTAAAGGCTTTTATGGATTCGAACATGATGAGCCGGATGAAGATTGGTAAGCTTTAAAACATAGTCAAGGTATATCCTTGACCTTTTTTATGTATATGATGATAATTTAAAGTGATCATACATAATGAATGTGGGGTAGTTAAATTGATTAAATCAAATTTAAAGCCGATAATAGACGAAAGGAATATCAGTATTCGAAAGCTGTCCAATGATATTGACCATGGTTTTAACACAGTTAGGAAGCTTTATCATGATGAAATGGAGCGGTATCCAAGGGATCTACTTGATAAAGTCTGTACATATTTAGACATTGAGCTGCATGAGCTGTTGATTTACAAAAAAGATTAAAAAGATATCGAACACTTAAAGTGATCGTTATATACTAAATTTACAACAAAAGTAAATTACTACAAATTTTCTAGGTGTACATAAAATCATTCTTTTATATAGAATCCATGTTGTTTAGGGAAACGGAGGGTGGATATGGGGCAAAGTAGTGACTCTATGTATGATGCAATTTATATGAAAAATGGAAAAGCAAAGCCGATAGATCCAAAGGAAGCATTAATCAAAAGAGATATTAAGAAAGAGATAGGTTATACACTTTATTGCAAAAACTATTTCAAATCTAAATGCTATGCAAAGCTAAAGGTAGTCAATCGTAAAGAGGGATTTTTCTCTCTATTACCAGGAGAAGAACATGCTTTGGATTGCGGATATAGCACACCATATATACCCTTAAGAGAAAGAATAAAAGGGAAATCTAGAGAAGAGAAAACTGTCATAAAAATTGATAACAGCGATATCTTTTCACCTATAAAACAAGGAGTATCGAATTTCGGTAGTGATGAGAAAAAGAATTACAATTACCGAAGTGGTCTGAAAAATACTCTTAGGAAACCTACTGTAGGAATAAATGTAGAGTACATAAGGTTTGTGACTGATTTCGTTGAATTTTTAAACTGCAGTAACCGTGAAGTAATCAATTATGTAAAGAGTCAATTGAAAGCAAATAATCAATATTACTCTATTGATGACTATAACAAAGCTTGGACTGATATGGCTTCTGGGAATACTTTTTTAGTTGAAGGGTTCCTTGATATTCGAGATATTGGTACCCTAGAAAATAAGGGATATGTTTATTTGTATCCAACTGCAAATAAACAAAAAGATACTAAGCGTATAATGCTAGTTCAACGAGGTAATGGGAAATCTGGCTTCGAGAGGACATTAAAGTTTCTTTTAAATTGGATTAAGGATAGAAATAAAGAAAGTCGAAAAATGGCTATTGTAAAGGGTTCTTTCTTAGGTAATTATAAAGACAGTAACATTATTAGAGTATTAGTGAAAGATATAGACATTAAATATAGAATTTACGAATATGAACCGAAAACAAGTAACATAAAAAATGATCCATCAAAAATAATTGTAAGAAATGATAATAAGACATTTGACAATAAAAAGAGTAAGGCAACGTTTGTGGTTGAAAATAAAGAAAATGATAATAAAGATAATATGAAAAATGAAACATATGAAATCTCAAATACTCCTGTCGATTTGCAACCAAAGAAAACAGGGGGATGGAAGGATCAAGAAGGCATTTTATTTGAAAGCTATGAAAAAGAGCAAAAGGAACAACCGTTAAGCAAAGAATCCAAAAGTGAATTGAAAGGGAAACAAGACAACATATTTAAAAAAATTCTCAGCCTTTTTAAAAAAAGATGAATGACAAACTACGATCTTAAAGGACAGTAGGTGGGACAATAATGTTAAAAATGATTACTGGTTGGTATAAATATTACGATGATAATGACCCTAAGTTGAATCATATTGAAGACGACTGGTCAAAGGACGAGTACCCACAACCAATTAAACCATCATTTGCAAACCAAGAGGCTTGGAGAAAGAGCGAGTGGGATAGAAAATATGTATATCTTGATGAAAAATCTAGAGTAATAGATGCTGCTAAAGCTATTTGGCTTAAGTAAAGTTCTTCAAAGTTATAGGTTTTTCTAAGACGGGAGGATAAACTTGCTATCTAATAAAATGGTAAACAGTTATGTTTATACTCTGATAATCTCTAGTTTGTCATATGGCCTAATCTTTGGTCTGTATATGTTGTTTACTCTGGCTTTATGGCAATCGCATTAGTCACTATTGGCATCATAGGATTTTATGCTTTAATCACTTACTTGGTGTTTGCTGTCTCTTTGGTGTGGCTAAGAAGAAGGCCTAGAAAATTCAATTTGAACAATTTTTTAATTTATATTGCAGTAGCCTTTTTAGCTGTGTTTTTGTTCTGATTTTTTGATTATCCCCCAAACGTTCTTACCGTATTCAGAAGCCTTGAGTACTACATTATGAGTATTGTAGCCGCGTTAATTTTTTGGTTCTGGGATTCAATATTCCTATAATTAAAACATTAAATTAAATCATGATTTTCACCCCGTTTACAACGAGTAAGAAAGCTGCTGTTCCAAACAGTAAATATCCAGACAGTTTTTGTTTGCTTAATATCGCTTTAACTCCGACTAATGATAAAAGGGCTGCAACAAATAATCGCGCAACAATCAACAATAATTCATTTTGATTAAACAGTGAATATGCGCGTATTGGCGTGTCATCATACAAGGCCTTTTTGGCCAGTGCGTTTTGTAGTTATTCCAAAAAACACATCTCTTTTTTAATAACTTAGGAAGAAGACGACCTTGCTCGAGTTGCTGGGTGTGAATAAAAAGGTGCGGAGAACAAAAGAAAATGGTTCTTGCAGGGTACTTACAAAATCGAAGAATCTGAATTAAGCAAGTACTTTATGATTCTTCTCCATAGCTCTGAAGTACGTTAATTTGAAACATCTAACCCCTAGTTTAATTCTTTTCCTTTTTAATTAAATATTTGTATATTAACATGGCGGCAAAATCATCACCTCTTCAATCCATCTTTGCATCTCTAATTCAGTTGTTACCTTATCCGTGCTTAAATATTTCAAACTAGAAAAAGTATATCTGCAGACACTATTGAGATGCAGACATTTGGAGTTCAATAAAAATATCGGCTACTTACTAAATAACCCCCTCACCATTAACTGTGAAGGGGTCTTTTTTATTTATCTTATTAATTTGGAATATGCATTGACTAGCAATTCATATTCAGAAAGGTCAATTGTTTTTAGATTCACAGTTCTTTTTGTTCTCGGCAATCTTTTTGTCGACTAAATCACTTTGTTCAGGTTGAATCGGTTGTTAGAACATCATGTGATGCACCTCCTTTACAAAGCATGCACACATATGAGAGGGCTGAAATTCACCCGTATGAATTGGGATACGGCTTTTCGCATGGAACCAACATGCGGCAACTGGTCAACAGCTTTAGAAACTTCATCCTAACAGGGAAGTACGGCAAGCATTGGGAATATAAAGGAATATAGGCTTACAGCTATGAAGGATGTATGAAAATCCGTCAGATGGCGGTGTCGTGACAGTTCGAAATGCGAGTGTATGGAACTTCCCGTTCATCCGGAGTTAAGTGAGAGGGACGAAAAGACTTTTTTTGAGGAGGAAGCGGAATGATTGAATTTACACGGCCATCACCTATGAAGAAAACATGCACGATGCACCCGGAAAAGGAATCTGTCAGATCGGTTTCGTTTACTGATTTTAACGGCAATTCTGTAACAGTAACACTTTGTCAAATGTGTCTGGCTGAATTAAAAATGAAAGCCGCGACTGAATACAGGAGCATGACCGAGGAGCGGGCCAAACAGAATCGTTTCAAGATTGGTGATCATGTGTATTTAGAGCATTTGGGAATAGTCAGCGAGATAAAAAACATGGAAGGCGTTCAAGTGGCAAACAGGACAGACGCAGACGGAGTCCGGAAGGCTACCCCTAAGGAAATCGCAGAATACAAAAAACAGGGGAAGCAATAACAAGGAAAATTCTATCAGCGGTATTACTAACGGGAGCGGCGGCCATTGAGCCGTCTGCTTCCGCGGCTTGGTCCGGCTGGCAAAATGAATCCGTGTAGAGCGGCCGGGTGTTCACGGATTCTCCGACATATACTAGAAGCACAGCGGGGCAGTTATAAAACGGCAACGCCTCTGAAATTATTCAACGTGAAAACAATCTGGAATAAGACCGGAAAGGGGACCTATGCCATTCGGCTGGACTCCGGCAAGGGGAACTATATCGGAACATTTGAATCAGTCAATTGTCAAATCAAATAAGGGGGATTCGATGGCGCTGAGAATAGTTTTGGGGCTGAGGGGGGTAGGATTCTGGTTTTATTTCCAGTACGAATACAGACCGGACATGAAAGCGAACATCACGTTTATAGGAGCAATCATCGCATTCACGGCCGCGGCGTTTTTTCAAGATATTGATAAGTATAGAGAGAAAAAGAGATAGGCGATCATAATTAAAGCTGATATAAATTCTTCATTCTTCACTTGATTTAAATCCTAATATAGCCGATATGATAAAATAGGATTTACTGTAAATAATCGGTTTCAGGAGGAAAATGGTTTGAAGGATGTTTTGTCTGTATTCGGTGAAAATTCATCAGTAATACTTCTTTCTGTTATGACTTTATTTATCACAATTACTGCAGTTTTACTTTCATATGTGACATCAATAAAGAACAGACGTGAAGAAAGATATATACAGCAATTGATGTATTTGAAGGAAATTCAAAAAGCTAAGAACGACAAAAAAGATTTACTAAGCAATTCAACAGTCGTTAAAGATTCTAAACTAGGCTATCCAGAGCCGGAAAAACAAAAAAATGTAGTGAAAGAAGAACATGAAGTAAAATCTGATGAAAAGACACTGGATATATATGAACAACAAGCAACTACTCATTCGAATTTGCAGTTCTATGCTGGTCTAACAATGTCAATAGTGGGTTTTATCCTTTTAATAGGTATTATCATTTTTTCTATTGGCTCTGATAACACTATCAATAGTGCAATTAGCGTCATAGGAAGTTTAATTTTTGAGGGGATTTCACTTATGTTCTTAAAGGAGTCACAAAAGTTACGTATACGGGTTAAAGAATACCACGATAATCTAATGGAAAACTCTAATCGTAATAAATCCATAGCCTTAGCTGGTAAAATTCAAGATGAAAAATTGCGTTCATTAGTACAGGCTCAATTAGCCTTTAATTTGATGGGAATTGATCCTGGGAAATTAAATATTTCAAATATATCAGAGAAAAATCATTCGCCATCAAAAAAAGTTCCAAATTAAATAAGTCCAAGACGGAAAGCCTGCGGGCACTGATCATTGCACAGAATTACTGTGCTCTGATTGGTGTCCGTTTTTTATTTGAGCGGAGAGATGACATGAAGCAGAAAAAGAAAAAGCCCAATAAAAACACGCAGGAGCGCTCAGATCGTTTCTGGCAACAAATGATGAACACGAACATGCAAACACTTAAACGAGGCAAGGGCGGCGCATTTAAGCGCAAATAAGGGGAGGAATTAGAATGCAAGGTTTAATCATTGAATACAAACGAGCTTTAAGAGAAACTGCAGAACGGAAGACAGCTCGGCGCATGCCGAGGCGCTGACAGAAGAGACCAAAGGAAGATTCTTGCTAATCCGCGCTTAATTGATGCGCTGCCGGAAGAATACGCAATCGTTCAAGAAGCTGAGGGAGAGGTAAGTGATTGGGATAAGGAAAGAATCGCTGACGCCCTTTCCGTCCTCACAGAAAGTGAAAAGACGCATGCTGTGCAAAACATGTCATTCGAAGAGATAGCGCAGTTATTAGGGGTTAAAAAAGGAACTATGCAGAAGAATATTGAGCGTTCCCGCATGAAAATGAAAAATAGAGCAGATCACAGCCTATTCTGTTTAGCATGAATAGGTTGTTTATTTATTGAAACATAAGAAAGGTTTTCAAAAAATCTTTAAAGAATACTATTGTTATAGGTATAATGGTGTTGTTTACCATTACAATTTAGGGAATTCAAAGAGGATGATGTTAACGTACAATCTTAAAGAACGTGATGCAATCAAACGGTTCTTAAATGAGGAAATCGTTAATACAAGCGAAGCTGAAATATTGTGCTTCACTCGTCAATACATAAACCAGTTAGTTAAAAACGGGGAATTCGAGCCGATGAAAGAAATGCCTCGGGACAGGCTTTTTCTGAAAGAGGATATTTTGGATTTTCAAAAACATAGGCGTAAATGAGCTCCCTGTCATAAGGGTGTTTTATACTAGGGAATTCTCGACAAATTTTGCAATAGCTTCTAATACGCTCCCTGGCTACCGATAATAATATGGGAGGCGAAAAAAATGACTAGAGAGTTTGGGAAATCAAAATATGTAAAAAAATATTTGGAAAACAGGTATGGGGAAATTTACAATTTAACATTTGATGAACAAGCAGACTTAAGAAAGTCAATAGTAATGGATCACGATTTAACCGATATAGAGAGAATGTTGCGTAGGACGAAGTCGTCAATTGAAGGTGCCAAAGATAGTCAACCTATTTATAACATTCCTTTTACTTTTTTCGCAGTATTGTTATCTATTGTAGCAACAATGGCGATAGCATTAATAACTGTAACTCTTACCTTCTACAATACTCTATTAAGAAGTTATTTAGGTGAAGAAAAATTAAGTAAAGAAAAATTTTTAAGTCTTACAAAATCAATAGATTACTCACCTGTTTTTCAAGTGGCAGTGTTCTATGTTTTTTTATGTTTTCTAATTATTGCAATCGGATATGGTTTATATTTGTACAGAATGGCTGGAAAAATTGATAAAAGGAACTATCTAAAAGATATACTCGAAGAATGTAAAGATGAATATGAAGAATTAAAAAAACAAAATAAACAGGACGAATCCTCAAGCACTCAATAGGTTGCCTTTTTGTCTTACGGTTACCACCTATTTATGAAAGACACTTTCGTTCGACAAATTTTGCGAATAATTCCTTTATCATATCCTTAACCGATAATAAGGTGGGAGGTGAAAAGATGAGTGATAAGTTAACTGATTTCTTAGCAGATAAAAAAAGAGAAGAAGAAAATGCGCAAAATATTATCCAGCTAACACAGGATAACAACTTAGAAAAATTTCGAAGTGTCATAAGTTCCATGAAGCTGTGGCTTGAAGAGACAAAAAATAATGGTTTCGTCAAATTCGATGATTCAAACCATCAATTTGGATTGTATGAAGATGTAATCGGTCTTGTCCTTCATTTTGAGAAAAAAAAGATACTGATAGTTTCGCCTATGAAAGACTTTGAGAAGAAAGATGAAATTAAAGTCCGCTTCGTATTAGGAGGAACGACTGTACCTGTAAGTGATCTCTATTTAGAAATTCGACAGGGGACATGGTTACTTGTTGATAATAGGTCAAAAAGTGATAGAAAAGAGACAGTTCTAGAAAAGGACAACTTCCAAGAATTATTAATAAGTCTAATTTCTTGAGTCTATAGCATCCTTCGGGGTGCTTTTTATGTTTTCTGTAAACTGATTAAATCGTTCGACAAATTTCGCAAGTGGTTCCATTGTCACTCTCTTTTGCAGATAATAAAGAGGGAGAGGGGTGAAATAATGGATTTAGCAGATAGTTTAGGCCTTGCGATAGCTACCGCTATATTAACGCTTATAGTTAACATTTTATTTAAATTGGTTCAAAATAAAACTGATTTCATGGTAAGTATAAAACAATTCAAAAGAGATCATTACTATAAGCAGCTTAATGAGTTATATAAGGAACTTTATGCGATAGTATGTCAATCGGAGTTTTTAAGGAAGTTTCATCACATTGATGAGCTGAATTCTATGAAGGAGGTTCCCTTTATAGAATTGGCTAAAAGAATTAAAAAAATACAAACCAATTTGGTTACAGGAGAAGAAAAAGTAATAGGAGAAGATGTAGAGACCGCGATAACTAGGTTTGACAAAAAAAATATAATTGCGCTAATCATGAGAAATAAACAATATGCATCACAAGAATTATTAAAACTAGCAGTAGGATACAGGTACTGTCATGAATATTATACAAAAAAAGATCTTGATGAGATTCAATTAGAAGTGTTCCAAAAAACGGAGTTGGATTATATTTATAAGATTGTTATAAAAATTGTAATGGAAACGAATGAGAAACTGAAATTTTGCAAAATGGATTTTAATGAGTCAGAACGGAGAACTGGAAAAATAGATAATCAAATTTTTGTTCTCAAGAATTAAAGTGATTTAATAAAATTCAAGAAGGTGTAAATTTGATAGATGTTTTTAAATTAGTAGGTATTCCGATTCTCGCCTCCGCCTTTACCATACTTTTTACTACCGGCATAACCTTAATTAAGGAAGTTTGGCAAGAGAAAAGAAGTCATGTTCAGCTATTAGAAAAGGATAAGTTGAAATTATTATATAATAAACTGTATATTATTAAATTAAAAGTTTATGATAGCTTAGATTTAGCTGATATTTTTCGTAAAAATAATGAACCATTACGGGAACCTAATTTCAGCGCTTGGGACTGCCATTGATTTGGTTAAGCCTCTAATTGAAGAGAATATTCATCTTTTAGAGGCGGATGATTTACATATTTGGGGGCTGTTTTTGGAAGGTGAGGGAGCAGAAATTTATTTCGAAGAGGCGTATTACCTAAAATACAAACATTTTTTGGTTTTCTTAGATAGTACCTCCAAAACTTATCTGAAGTTATATAGAAAGTATCACAAAATCACATAGCACCTCTAAAAACACCTTAGAGGTGTCTTTTTTATATTCTCTGTAAACTGATTCCGGTAAATCTCAGAAAAACAATTGGCGGTTAACGGTCTGAGTGCGGCGGCGGTTTAGAGGGAATATCTTTTCAAAAACAAACACGAATCAGAAGGGGGCGCGGCGGTGAATGAAGATGGCTGAAAAGCATATTCAGGCGTATAAGGATTACGTCAAAGGTATGAAATACAAGGATCTTGCCGAGAAATATGGGGTGTCAGTGAACACCATTAAATCGTAAAAACAGCGGCATGGTTGGGAAAGGAAAAGATGCACACAAAAATAGGCGGGCAACCCGGCAGCAAAAACGCATTAGGAAACAGCGGAGGGGGCTCCGGCAAGAAACCAAACGCTGTATCACACGGGTTTTTCTCGAAATATCTGCCGGAAGAAACACTATCCATTGAAGAGATTCAGGGGTGTTTTCAATTAAATTTTCAGCTGATTTCCTAACTGTCATGGACAACATCTCACAGGAAATATATTGACTTTCATCCTGTTTGTAATGTTAATTAGAAGATGTATACAAAATCATTTTAATGAGGAGGCCTGATGAACGTGAAAAATAAAGCGGGAATACAATTTGGAATATGCATTGGACTTTTATGTTTAAGCTTTACTGGTTTCAATCCTTTATTCGGCTCAGCGCATGCTGAAGCGAAGTCTATAGAAAACACAAAAATGACAAGCTGTATAACGAATCAGAAATTTGTTCAGCTTGAGAAAAAATTTGATGCCAGGCTTGGGGTTTATGCGATTGATACAGGTTCAAACAAGACAATCGCCTATCGGCCGAATGAACGGTTTGCTTACGCATCAACCTATAAAGTTCTGGCCGCAGCTGCTGTTCTGAAGAAAAGCTCAAATGAAAAACTTAATGCCATCATCCGCTACAGCAAAGACGATTTAGTTACATATTCTCCAATCACAGAAAAACATCTGGATACAGGCATGAGCCTGAAAGAAATCTCAGAAGCCGCTGTCCGTTACAGCGATAATACCGCCGGGAACCTATTGCTGCAGCAGCTTGGCGGCCCTAAAGGTTTTGAAAAGTCATTGAAACAGATCGGGGATCATGTAACGAAAGCTGATCGATTCGAGACGGATCTAAACTCGGCGATTCCCGGGGATCGTCGTGACACAAGCACCGCAAAAGCACTGGCAACTGATCTTAAGACTTTCGCTTTGGGTAACACTCTAACGACTGACAAGCGCACGATCTTAACGGATTGGATGCGGGGCAACGCTACCGGCGACGAACTGATTCGGGCAGGCGCTCCTGCAGGATGGGAAGTCGGCGATAAATCCGGAGCCGGAAGCTACGGCACACGAAACGACATTGCGATCGTTTGGCCGCCTGACAGAGCCCCAATTGTTTTGGCAATCCTGTCAAACCGGTTTACGGAAGATGCCAATTATAATAATGCTCTTATCGCTGAGGCTGCAAAAGTCGCTCTAAATGCCCTTAAATAAACATTGCCGTTCATTTTTTATGGACGGTTTTTTATATGTTGAGAATGCGGTATGCCGGTTTCGATGTTATAATGTAAAGCCATAAAAAGATGGGAAGAGGGGGAATTTCGATGCATTACATAACGGCATGCTTAAAAATCATCAGTGATAAAGACCTTAATGAAATAATGAAGGAATTCAAAAAACTTGAGGAAGAAACGAACAAAGAAGAAGGCTGTATTCAGTTCCATGCTCATCCGCTCGAACCATCAGAACGCAAAATCATGCTTTGGGAGATTTGGGAAAACGAAGAAGCTGTTAAAGTCCATTTTACGAAAAAACATACAAAAGACGTTCAAAAACAAGAATTAACGGAAGTAGAATGGTTAATGAAAAGCAATGTGAATGAGTAAAAGGCTTTGTCTATTGTTGGCCGACTCTGTCAACAGCAATCATCAGTTTCGTTCACTAAAACCCTTGCTGCGCAAGGGTTTTTTACTTTAAAAAGTTCTTTATATCGCAGTCTTTTTATGGGTAAGGAACAGACTTGGAATGAAGATGGCCGCAAGGATGATGACGGATACTAAGAACCCGGCATGGTAGCCTTTTAAACTGTTCGGAATCGTCGGCTGCAATCCTTGTATGACAGTTGCGGTAACGGTTGCGATCACAGCTGACCCAAAGCTGGAACCGAGGTTTTCAATCATATGAATACCGACACCCGCTTCCGGAAGCTGTTTGCTGTCAAGGCCTGTATAAGCGTCACTCATTAATGGGAGCATCATTCCTCCAAAACTGGTGCCGCGGATAAATAATACGACGGAAATCCAAATCATACTTGTGTTATCGGTGATAAAAATAAGCGGGATAGATCCGATCAGCGAAAGAACAAGACTGACCGTAACCACGTATTTCGCACCGATCTTATCAATCATTTTTCCGATCAGCGGACGAGTCACGAGCATTCCGATTCCTTGAGGGATTAAAGCGAGTGCTGCTCCGACTGCCGTGAACTGACGAATGTTTTGAAAAAACAGCGGAAGTATTAACATCGGCCCCATGATGGCAACATTCGCTAAGAACAACCCGATCGAAGATGCTAAGAAGCTTTTGTTTGCAAACAAATTCATAGGCAGCACGGTTTGGTTTTTCTTGATCAGATTATATACAAGATAAATGGCTGCTGAAACAAGACCGATGCCCGCCCATAAAATGGTGTCGCTATTGTTAAATGATGCATGATCCGCCGCTTTCGTAATACCGTAAATCAATGCCGCGCTCATTAATGACAAATTGATAATCCCGAAAATATCGAGTTTACGATCTTTGTTGAATGGTTCAAAGTCTGGAATGGTTTTCATCATAAGCGGTGCGGCAATCAAAACGATGAACACGTTGATGTAAAAAATCCAATGCCATGAAGCGCCTTGGACGATGAAGCCTCCGATGACAGGTCCTAAGATCGGGCCGAAGATCATAGGGGTGCTGACGATTGCCATCACTTTTCCCAGGTTTTCCGGACCTGCCGTTTTAACCAAGAGTGTTGACATAAGCGGAGTCATAATACCGGCGCTGAATCCTTGAAGCAAACGGAAGACGATGAAGCTGGAAACGTCACGGCTCATTCCCGCAAAAACAGAAATGACACCAAAGGCGATGACTGAGCCGATGAAGACTTTCTTACCGTTATATTTATTCATAAGCCAGCCGGATACGGGTACTGCAATTGCAAGTGCTAAGACATAGCCTGTAACGGACCACTGAATGGTATCCAATGTCGTGTTGAAGTCTTTGGTCAGTTTGTCGATGGCGATGTTTACCATCGTAGAGTCAAGCATTGGAGCGATTGCTCCCAGTGCAATAGCCCAGGCGGCTGTGAGAACTTCTTTTGGCAGCCGAAGTTCCTTTCTTTTATGTGTTGACATATTATTCTCCTCTCAAAATCGCTGTCTTTGTTTCCTTGTCAACAAAATAATAGAGTGATTTTGTTTCTTTGTCAACAATAAGAGGGATATAAAAAGGCAGCCCGTTTTCATGGAGCAGGGCTGCCTATGGTTTTATTCATATTTATTCCGATTTCATGTCTGCACCAAGTTTCTTTATTTCTGAATCTAAATGCCTGCTGTATGTTTCCACGAAGTTCAGCATTGTGTCAAATTGTTCATCAGTTACTTGTTCAAACACGATTTTGTCGCGTTCTTGAAACTCTTTGTGCAATTCCTCGTGAACTTTATAAATGACTTTTCCTTGCTCGGTAAGCCTGAAATAGATTTCTTTCTTGTTAAGCGGCTTCTGATAGCTTTCGATAAGGCCTTTATTGATAAGCTTCTTCGTTAATTTACTTATGGCGCCTCTTGTCATATAAAGAGACTCCGCAAGTTTTGTCACATTGGCGTCTTCAATTTTTTCGATGAATTCGATGCAATGCACTTCAGAAGGTTTATGCCCCTTAAGGCTTTCTTCCATCTTCAGCCTATTCAGCCACACCATCTTGTTAAAAAAGTCCCTGAAATCCGTGAGGAGCTGTTCTTTTTTGTCCATGTCCCGTCCTCCTGCTCGGTGGTGCTTACACAATATTATAAAATTTTTGTTTCTTTTTCAACAATCGTAAAGTTATTATTTAGGAACTGAGAGATAGTGCGCAGAAATAAGAAGGAGGGGGAACAGAAGAAGTATTCTATTTAAAAAGCGGCTTTTTAACCGAAACGTGGGTTTTCGGGTATTTTTCTTTCCGTATTCGTTACTTGCTCTTTTTCATAACAGGCCAACTCTACAGCCTTATAAAAAAGCAGGCTGCGAAAAGAGCCTGCTTGAGATTCGCATCAATCATTTTCCTGTTGCGGCGTCATGAAAAGCGTCGATTGCGGTTGTGTATTTCAAGACGTTTTTAGACACTTTGGCGGTTGCGCCTAATGGATACGCGTCTGACAGAACGCTGGAGTGAGCCTCGGGCTCCCAGTAAAATACGCCGGTTCCTTTACCGTTCGGAACCGCTTTCACCAGTTTTATGGTGTCTTTTATGGTCCAGTAGGAATCTTTCGGATTATTTTCATCTCCGCCCAGTTCAACCACCATGACTTCCTTGTTGTAGCGTGAGGCGATGTCATTCAAATTAGATGATAATTGGCCGGTGAGCTCCCAGTACGGCTTACCCTCCCAATAGGGATAGAACGAAACGCCGATGATGTCGGTTTTTCCTCCGTTTTTAAAGAATTGATCAAACCACCATCTGAATAGGCTGTTGTCCGTGCCGTGTGCCAAATGGCTGATGACCTTGGTGGCCGGGCTGACGGATTTCACGGCGTCATAGCCTTTGTTCAGTAAGGCGGTCAATTTGCTGAAATCGTTCGTGCTGCCGTCGGGCAGTAAAATTCCTGAATTCATTTCATTCCCTACTTGCACCCAATCAGGGGAGATGCCGTGATTTTTAAGTTCTTTCATGACATCGTACGTATGGTTATACACGGCTGCCTGCAGCTGGCTGCTTGAATAGCCGGTCCATTGGTTCGGCTTGATCTGGTGGCCGGGATCAGCGAACACATCACTGTAATGGAAGTCAACCATTACCTTCATTCCTAACGCTTTTGCCCTTTTGGCCGCCGCAAGTACGCCCGCTTTGTCACTATAGCCGAGCATGGTCCATGTTGTGCCGTCTTTCAGCCAATAATAGCTGCTTGGCGGATTCACAAACACTCTCAGTCTCACGGCATTTATTCCGTGATCTTTAAGAATCTGCAAGGCATCTTTCTGTTTTCCGCCGTCATCCAGCCAGCGCACACCTTCGTCCTCCATTTGTTTCAGCCATCCTATATCAGCGCCATAGGCAAACGGGGCATCCGCTTTTGCTTTAGGAGACTTCTCAAAGAATGTAAAAGCAGTGAAAATGAGAGAAAGACAGATTGCGTTTACAAATACACGTTTCAATCGGTTTTTGAACATCACAATACCTCCTGATAAAAAAGATTGTTGATTGATTTCACTCTGAATGTTTCAGCTGCCATTCTCCAATAACGTCGTGAAACGCTGAAACGCCTGAATTCCTTCGGGTGTCATTTTAAAAACGCCTGCATCGGTCAGCGCGCGTAAAAATACATTCGCGGTTTCTTTTTGTAAAACAGCGGCTGCATTTTCCGGTGTCACGTCTTCATCCGCTTTGATGTTTTCGGCCCACGGAAGATGAATGTCTTTGATGTCATGAGGTTCATTCAGTACATACTTTTTCACTTCTGCCAGCTCATCTTTCAGGCGGGGAGGTAAAACGGCGAGTCCCATCACTTCAATCAGACCGATATTTTCTTTTTTGATGTGATGGACATCTTGATGCGGGTGAAAAATGCCATCCGGATAATCTTCGGAGGTGCGGTTGTTTCTGAGAGCGAGATCGATTTCAAAATCCGTTCCCCTGCGTCTGGCAATTGGAGTGACGGTATTATGGGGTTCATTTGTCTTTGCGATGATGCTGACGGTTTCGTCTGAATATTCCCGCCACTTTTCAAAAACATACGCAGCGGCATCTGTCAGCAAATCCGGATCTTTTGCGCGAAGGCGGATCACTGATACCGGCCACTTCACGGCTTCGGCCTGAACGTCTGGAAAATGACGCATATGAAAAGGGTAGAGGGAACCCGCTTTTGCCATCGGAAACTCATGGGCGCCGCCTTGATAATGATCGTGAGAAAGAATGGAACCTCCTACGATCGGCAAGTCTGCGTTTGATCCCGCGAAATAGTGGGGGAAGATTTCCGTTATGGCCAGAAGCCTTCTGAAGCTGTCGCGGCTGATGTTCATCGGCTTGTGCACGCTTGATAGAAAGATGGCATGCTCGCTGTAATACGCATAAGGGGAGTATTGAAACCCCCACTGTTCTCCCGCTAAGTCAAGCCTGATGATGCGGTGATTTGAACGGGCGGGGTGATGCGGTGTTCCGGCATACCCCTCGTTTTCCATACAAAGCAGGCATTTCGGATACCGGTTTTCCGGACTGTTTTTTACCGCGGCGATGTCTTTAGGGTCTTTTTCGGGCTTTGATAAATTAATGGTGATGTCCAATTCCCCAAAAGGTGTTGGTGAGCGGTACACGATATTTTTTCGAATGGCCCGCGTCTTAATATAGTCGTTGTTTTGGCTCAGTCGGTAAAAGTAATCTGTTGCTTTTTTCGGGCAATCTGATAACAATTTGCTGAATGCGGCATTGATCAGAGAAGGGGCCGGTGTGATCACGTCCATGATTCTGCTTCCCAGCATGTCTCTTTCAGCCGGTGTATCGTTTATGATTGACCGTTTTACCGCGTCTTTCACCATTTCGTCCAAATAGTGGAGCCTGTTTTGTTTCTTGATATGTTTCGGTTCTGCATAATCCGTCAGTCCGAGCAGATCGAGAAGTCTGTTTCTTGTATAAATCACATCTGTTTCATTTATGTCGCCTAAGACAGTGCTTTCTTTCAGAAACCCTGTCACTGATTCAAAAACTTCAATGACCGCCGCCTCCATTTCATTTGTCCTTGTATCCGTTTGGATGTTGCCGATGCCAATTCCATGCTGACGCAATGATTTCCGATATGTCCGTTTGTTTCGGATTCCAGCCCAGAATGTTCCGCGCTTTATCGCTGGAAGCGATGAGGGTGCTTGGATCACCGGGTCTTCTTGCGGCCGCTCTTACTTTTATGTCTCTTTCGGTCACTTGCCGGGCCGCTTCCGCCATTTCTGATACGGAAAACCCGCTGCTTGATCCTAAATTGAAAATGCCGCTGTCTCCGCCGTTTTGCAAATATTCCAGAGCGAGAATATGGGCATCGATTAAATCGGAAACATGGACATAATCGCGGATGCACGTGCCGTCTTTTGTATCATAGTCAGTGCCGAATATCAAAACCTCCTCGCGCTGACCGAGCGCGGTTTGTAAAAGGATAGGGATAAGGTGGGTTTCCGGATGATGATCTTCTCCGATGGAACCGTCCGTTTTCGCGCCGGCAACGTTAAAATACCGAAGCGAGACATATTTTATGCCGCAGGCGGTTTCACACCACTTCAGCATTTTTTCTGCCATGAGTTTTGATTCGCCGTATGCGCTTTCCGGCTTTTCGGGCATGTCTTCTGTGATGGGCACTTTTTCAGGTTCGCCGTATACAGCGGCGGATGAAGAAAACACAATGTGTTTCACTCCGAATTCCTGCATGACCTCCAGCGTAATTTGCGTACCGTACACATTATTATTGAAATATGAAAGAGGGTCTTTCATTGATTCGCCGACAAGGGATTGAGCGGCAAAATGGAGAACGCCTGTTACGTTCTCCTTCGCAAACACAGAGCGAAGAAACGGTTTTTCACGGATATCTCCATGGTAAAAAACTGCTTTTTCATGAACAGCTTTCCGGTGGCCTGTCTGGAGATTATCCACAGCTATCGTTTTAAATCCTTTGTTTAATAATTGATCAACCGCATGAGAACCGATATAGCCGGCTCCGCCGAGAACGAGAATCGCCATGATTTATTTTTCCCTCCATTCAGCCGCGCCATCGCTTATATCCGCGATGTAGAAAGAAGCTTCAAGACCTGTCCTGCTGCGGTAGTGAGATGAAACGGCCCGGATAAAGCCGGCGGTTTCTTCACTTTCCACAATGGCTATGGCGCAGCCGCCGAACCCCGCGCCCGTCATCCGCGCTCCGAGTGCTCCTTCTTTCCAGGCTGCTTCAGCCAGCGCGTCTAATTCGTCACCGGTCACTTCATAATCATCGCGTAAAGAACGGTGGGACGCATTCATCAGCTCGCCGAACGTTTTCAAATCATTCGATTTGAGAGCCTCCGCGGCTGAGAGGGTCCGCTCGTTTTCGTTGACCGCGTGCCGGGCTCTTTTACGCAAAGTTTCACAGGAGAGAAGGGATTCGAGTTCGTTGAATTCTTCTCCCGTCAATTCCGCAAGTGAGGCGATATTCCGATATTGCCGCAGTTCTGAAAGAGCCTCGTCACATTCGCTGCGGCGTTCATTATATTTTGAAGCCGCCAGCTCCCGGCGCTTGTTCGTATTCATAATGACGATTTTATATCCGTTAAAAGCAGCCGGAATCATTTCGTGCTCAAGCTTATCGCAGTTTAACAGAATGGCCATGTTCTTTTTGCCTTTTTGCACTGCGAATTGATCCATAATGCCTGAATTCACGCCGATAAATTCATTTTCGACTCTTTTTCCGATAAGCGCCAGTTCAGTATCGGAAACATCCAGGCTGAATAACTTTCTTAAAATGGAACCTGTTAACATTTCAATAGAAGCGGAGGAGCTTAAACCGGCTCCGTTTGGAATCGTACCGTGAAAAAGAATATCCATTCCGCTGTCTATTTGGCCGCCGACTTTAAGAAGGTAATGGATCATCCCCTTCGGATAATTGGCCCAGCCGTCTTCTTTTTTGTATGCTGTGGCGGAAAGATCAAGGCAGACAATGCCGCTGTCAGGAAAGTTTTCTGAGTATAACCGGATCTGGTGATCTCCGCGTTTTGCGCATACGGCATAAGTTCCGATCGTGATCGCGCATGGAAGAACGTGGCCGCCTATATAATCCGTATGTTCCCCGATCAGGTTGATCCGGCCGGGTGCGAAAAACAGTTCTCCGTTACTTCTCTTGAAAATGTCTTCGAATCTTGATTTTAAAAGTTTGGCATCCATGATAAACCTCCGATTCTATTTTGAGGTATGCTCCAGTATGAACTGAATGGCTTTTTGTGAATTTCTGGTGAGGCTGATATATTCCGCTCCTTTCGTTGCGATGAGTTTCACTTGCAGGCGGTCCGCATCTTCTTTAATGTCATCGTAATAAGAGCCGACCTGCGGAGCCAAAATGATCATATCGAAGTCTTTCATGATGTCGTAATGGGATCCGTAGGCGCCTGCTGAGGCGGTAATCGGCACGTTATATTCTTCGGCTCCTTCTGTCAGTGCGTTCGCAAGCATGGCGCTCGTTCCCGCTCCGGCGCACAGCACTAACACATTGGTGCTGTGTTCCAAGGAGGATGAGGATTCCTGAAGATTTGTGCTGATGACGGAGGACGCGTCTTCGGAGGCGCCGGCCATGGCGGGCTGTAATGTTTGCGGCGCGGTTTCAGGCTCGGTGTGTTGGGCTTCTTTCGCCGCTAATACTTTGTCATAAGCTTTACAGAATGGCAGGTATATCAGGAAATCGACAATGATTAATACAGCCGTCAGCACAAAAGCCGAGAGCCCCATGCCGGTTCCGAGAATCAAGCCGGCGGGCGCCGGGGTGGCCCACGGAAGAACATACATAAAACTGTTCATTCCGATGACATCCACGAAAAATTTAAACAGACAGACATTCACCATCGGCGTTACAACAAACGGAATGAAAAAATAAGGATTTAAAATGATCGGCGCAGCAAAGAGCAGAGGTTCGTTTACTGCGAAAGACACCGGAACCGCGGATGCTTTTCCGACTGCTTTCAATTGCTTGGATTTCGCGAAAAGAAGAAAGATAAACGGAACAACAAGGGTTGCGCCGGTCCCTCCCATTGTGCCGACGAAGTTCCCGAGTCCGACGGTCAGCACGTTGGACGCCTGCTCACCGGCATTATGAAGCTGAAGGTTCGCCTCCACATTTGCGTAAATAATAGCTGCGATGGCCGGTTCCACAATAGAAGGACCGTGAACGCCGACAAACCAGAACAGCGCCATCATTCCCCAAATGACACAAATCCCCAGATAACCGTCTGCGGCGGTAAAAAACGGCGATAAGAGAGAGGAGAGAGCCTCTGCAAAAGATACGTTCAGCGTATTCCTGATCAATAAATCAACGATCACCATGGCCAAAACGGAAAAAGCGAACGGAAAAACATCTTTAAATGTTTGTGAAATGGTACCCGGTACTTCTTTCGGCATTTTAATCGTAATATTTTTCAGCACGCAGAATCTGTAAACGTTCACTGTTATGAAAGCGGATACAAAAGCGGCTAAAAGACCTTTTGTGCCGAGGTATTCCGTGGAGAATCCGCCGTCGATTTGAGTGACGCTTAAAATGAGAAACCCGACGACTGAAGCAAGCATCGCTGAAACGGGGTTGATCCCTTTGTTTTTCGGCATTTTTCGGTTCATTGATTCACTCAGGCATTTCGCACTTGTTGCCGCAACGATCAGACCGAGGGCGCCCATTGAATAGTTATAAACTTTCCAAAGCCATTCAGAAACACTTTTAGGCCAAGTGAAACCCAACACTTCCGGCACAGCGGCGGTGAGGATAAAAATGCTGGCGAATAAAATAACAGGCATGGCAGTTAAGAAGCCGTCGCGGATCGCGCCTAAATAAATGTTTCTTGAGATTTTTTCAAAAAACGGTTTTCCCTTTTCGATTTGCTTGATGATACCGTTCATTTTTCCACTCCTTATCGGCGGCTTCGGTAGAGTTCTATAAAATCCTGAATAAGATCACGGAGCAAAAGGGTTGTCATCAAGTGGTCCTGACCGTGAACGAAAATAAACCCTAATTCCATGTCCTTGCCGTCAGCTTCTTCAGCTAACATTTTCGTTTGCGCATTGTGGGCGAGGGTTAAATTTTCATCGGCGCTTTTCAATGCTGCTTCCGTGTTTTCGAAGTTTCCGGCACGGACTTCTTTCAGGACTTTCAATAAAGTGCTTCTGGCGTCGCCGGCATAGGCGACGATTTCAAAACCGAGCATCTGCAATTCTTCCTTTGTCATGAAAAAAACCTCCTAAAGACGGCACACATGATGAAAAGAGACTCTTTTCACCATGTATGATCGTTAAATGATTGTTTTTGTTTCACTTACAAGTTTGTACCAGTAGGCCGATTCTTTCGGATATCGTTTTTGGGTGTCAAAGTCGACGTAAAAAAGACCGTAACGTTTGTTGTAGCCGTTGGTCCATGAAAATAAATCCATTAAGGACCATAAGAAGTACCCCTTTACATTGACTCCGTCGGTAATCGCTTTACTGACGGCTTCTAAATAGACTTTTAAATAGTCGATTCTTGCCTTATCCATAATGATGCCGTCTTCAAACTCATCTTTATAGCCCATGCCGTTTTCGGTAATGTACATTTTGTTATATTGCGGATAGTCCCGTTTGATGCGCATCAGCATGTCATACATGCCTTCAGGATAAATGAGCCAGTCCCAATCGGTCCGTTTCAGGCCTTCTTTGTAAATTCTTTCGCCGATTCCTTTTACTTTATAGACCGAAGTGCCCTTATCGCCCGTTCCGTTATGGTGAATAACGGTTTCTCCGTCGTACGCTTTGACGAAATGGCATTGATAATGATTGATGCCGAGATAATCATTGCGCGTTGAAGCTTTTTTCATCACGTCAAAGTCACTGTCTGAAAACTTGTATGAAGCGCCGTTTGCCTCACAGATTTCATCCAGAGCCCGCATGGTTTCCTCAGAATAATAGCCGAGGTAGGTGGCGTCGAGGAGGAATCTCACTGATAACGCGTCATCCAGAAAACAGGCGTGGCGGTCTTCTTCTGAGTCGCTGGCGGGATATTTTGTTTCCAATGAGTGGACGACACCGATTTCTCCCGGATAGCCGCCGTCTTTAAAAAGATTGACGGTCATCGCATGCGCTACCATCATGTGATGGAGGCATTGAATGACTTTTGTGATATCACTTTTAACAGATGGCGGGAAAACCCCGAGTAAATACTGGTTGGTGGCTGTGGGATAAATTTCGTTAAACGTGCTCCAATATCTGATTTCGCTGAATTCTTTAAAGCAAAACTCCGCATAGCTGACAAACGCTTCTATTGCAGCGCGGTTGAGGAAATCTCCCTGGTCAAATAATCCTTTCGGTGTATCGAAATGATGCAGCGTGACAAAAGGGGTGACGTTGCGTTTATGGCACTCTGAGAAAATACGATGATAGTAATCAACACCTTCCTGATTGATTTTGCCCGTGCCGTCAGGGAAAATTCTCGTCCAGGCTATAGAAAGGCGGATGCCGTTTATTCCGAATTTTTCACATAGTTTAATATCTTCCGGAAACTGGCGGTAAAAATCACTTGCCGGATCAGGGCTGAATCTTCCCTGTTTTTCAAGAAATTCATCCCAGGCCACAGGCCCTTTGCCGCCTTCTTTTGTGGCGCCTTCCGCTTGATATGCCGCAGTCGCCCCGCCGAAAATAAAGTCATGAGGTAATTTGAGCATTACTGAATCCTCCTTCGCCAATGTGTGAATTGAAGTTTGTTAATGTTTGTAATTGTTATCTTTTGTTTAATAGTAAACGCATACATTTTTGTTGTCAATAGCTTCATAAAGAAATAAAATCTGTTTTCATAGGGGTTATATAAGTTTTTCGTTGTTTTATATGTTGATTATGTTGTTTGTTAGTGTTTGTTTTTGTTGACCGGATAGCCGCGGTGTGTTAGATTGTGTGTAAAGTTGAGGGGATGATTGAACATGTTAAAAAAAGAGCGTCTTTTAAAAATCATCGATATCGTAAACTCGCGGGGGTTTATTACGGTGAGTGATATTATCGATGAACTGGATGTTTCTGATATGACAGTGAGAAGAGATCTGGACGAGCTGGATAAGGCCGGAAAAATCGTACGTATTCACGGAGGCGCACAGAGCATATCTTATTCCATTGATCACGAATTATCGCATAATGAAAAACTGGGTGTTCAAATGGATGAGAAGGGGAAGATCGCGGAACTCGCAGCTTCATATGTAAATGACGGCGATACCGTTTTTTTAGGGCCCGGCACGACGATTGAACTTTTAGCCAAACACCTGCTGCATAAGCGAATCAGGATTATCACAAACAACTATCCCGTATTTGATATTTTAAAACATGGTGACACTGCGGATACCATCCTGATTGGCGGCGATTTCCGAAAAAATACCGGTGCCTTCGTCGGGCCCATCGTGAACGGCAATCTGCAGAAATTCAATTTTACGAAAGCCTTCATCAGCGCCAACGGCATACATAATGATGAGATTTCTTCTTACAGCATTGAAGAAGGGGAAGCTCATCAAATCGCGCTGAATAATTCGCGGACGAAATTTTTGCTGGCGGATAATAAAAAATTCAACCGGGAAGATTTTTACGTGTTCTATAACTTACATGATATGGATTATCTGATTACGGATGATAAAGTGATGAAAGATGTTCAAATTCATTACGAGCAATATGTAGATGTCAAAATCGCAAAAAAATAAAAAAGGCGGGCGGTTCAATGAAAGGGGTTATTTTTGATTTTAACGGCACGATGTTTCAAGATTCGCATCTGCACGAAAAAGCATGGTTTTTCATGGTGAAAAAATACGCGCCGAAAACCATTTCTGATGAAGAGATTTTCGTTAACATTCACGGGAGAACAAACAGTGAAATCCTGACGTATTTTATTTCCGGCGATTTAACAAATGAAGAAATCAAGAAGCTGTCTTTTGAAAAAGAAGCCTACTACAGAGAATTATGCCTTGAAAACAAAGATGAGTTAAAGCTGACGAAGGGACTGACCGGCGTATTGAACCATCTGAAAAAATCAGAAACGCCAATGACCATTGCCACGGCTACGGTAAAGGAAAATGTCGAGTTTTACTTTGACGTCTTTCAGTTGGATCGGTGGTTTGATTTTGACAAAGTCACGTTTGATGACGGGAGCTTCCCCGGAAAACCGGCGCCGGATATTTTTCTCATCGCATCGGAAAAGTTAGGCCTCAGACCTGAAGATTGCCTAGTCATTGAAGATGCCTTTTCGGGGCTCACAGCGGCGAAAAAAGCAGGTGCAGGCAAGATTATGGCCATTGACCCGCTCGGAAAAAACCGCGCGCTATTTGAAGAAAAGCAGCTGGCGGATGACGGGATACTGACAGATTTCACCTCGTTTTTTGAGGTGATTGCCGGACATTCTGTTTGAGAGATCAGCCGGTTTTTTATGCCGATATGGCTGTACAGGCTGCGGACTCCGTTCGCAACACGGGATGTTTTTGTGTTCGGCGGTGTCTGCTTCTCGTGAAGAAAGGGGGTTCGCTTTTTAATCGGAGTCACTTTTAAGACAGGGGTATCCCTGTTTTTTTAAATTCCTCGTATTTACAAACAAGCGCTAAGATTCTTATTGCTGACTGTTTATATGTTTTACGATAAAATCCTGAGCATACAAGAAAACCAGCCATCCTGTAAGTCCAAGCCCTGATGCGGCAATGAAAGACAGTGAATGGCGAAGGGCGATGCCGATAATGACCAGCATAATGACTGTGGAGGGGATGCCGGAAGCCGCGCTGAATGCAAAATGACTTAATGTCTCCTTCGTTTCGCCTTGGATGTACAGCCAAACCATGCTCAGCATACTGACAATTGGTAAAGCCGCTATAATACCTCCATAACTCGGGCTTCTTCTTGATATTTCAGTGATAATCCCAATAATAGCAGCGGAGACAATGATTTTAACGATCGTAAACATCTTCAGCACGCTCCTTCATCAAACTGAATGCTTTTAAGACAAGTGTTCTTTCTTCATGATTCATGCTGTCAAAAAGAAGCTGTTTAAGCTTTTCTTCATCAAGACCGGAATGCCGGTAAAGGACATCCGCCCCCAAACTGGTAAGTTTTAAAATGACTTTCCGCTCATCCTCAACACTTCTGGTTTTATAAACGTACTTTTTCTGCAGTAACCGCTTTATATGTTCCGAAGCGGTATTATGTGATACTTGAATCGCTTCGGCAATGTCTTTTATTCCGACTGCCTTCTCTTTTTGAATGACTTGCAGAATCCGTACACCTTGGTGAGTGATTTTTTCATGGTGCTGATAACGGAGCCGGTAGTAAATATCTGTCCAGAGGTCATTTAATCGCATGATTTCGTTTGACATCATCATCCACCTTACATCGTTTATTGAGATTATATCTTATATTACGATATATTTTTGCGGATTGAAAGCAATTTTTGAGCATGAGGGAGCGGCATTCGTTCTGTTTTTAGAAGATTGGAAGAGACAAGCGGCCGCAGCTTCAACGAATAAACTTGTTTAATATACTCTCAATAAGTTATTTTCCTTATTTTAGAAACGTCAACTTCATACCTTCCGCATATAAATAAGAGCACTGACAATATGATAAAGAACCAAAGTATATATTCAAATGCAGTTTTTTTTCAGCTGGGCAGTCCTGTGCTGATTGAAAAAGATACGGGGGATAAAAAGCGGGTAAGAAGATAAGGAAAGGAGAGAGACGGATGGAACTTGATTTTGTGATTCGTCTGGCGGTTGCGGGTCTGCTTGGGGCTCTTATTGGATTGGAGAGAGAATTCAGGGCGAAGGAAGCCGGTTTGAGGACGCATTTTTTAGTGGCCGTCGGCAGCGCCTTGATGATGATCGTTTCCAAATACGGCTTTTTTGATTTGTTATCCAACAGCCATACGTCCTTTGATCCGAGCCGGGTGGCGGCGCAGGTCGTCAGCGGCGTCGGATTTTTAGGAGCCGGCACGATTATTTTGCAGCGGCATGTCGTGCGGGGGCTTACGACGGCCGCGGGGATTTGGGCTACGTCTGGGATCGGGCTGACGATCGGGGCGGGTATGTATGTCATCGGCATCAGCGGCACGATTTTGGCGTTAATCGGGCTTGAACTGTTAAATTTTCTGTTTAAACCGGCGGCGCATTCTTTGTCTGTCAGTTTCAGGATTGAGGAGAAAGCCGTCATGCATGATATTTTAACTTCTCTTGAGGAAAAAGGAATTCTTATTACGTCCTATGAATTGAATAAGGCGGTGCTTGAAGTGAAGGGAAGGGTGAAAAGCAAAAGCGGGAAAGCGGCGGTAATGGAAAAAGTTCAAGCCCTCCCGTATATCCTGTCGGTCAAAGTTGAATAGCAGACAGGGGAAGCCTCCTGTCTGCAGTCATTTCTTTTCAAACATTAATACCAAGGATAGAACGGGATATACGGCCGCGGATAGTATGGATATGGTCTAGGATAATAATAAGGCGGCCGCGGATAGTATGGATACGGTCTGGGGAAATAATAAGGCGGCCGCGGATAATGATATGGCACCCGTTCGTGGCTCTCGGCTGTGTATTCATGATAGAAAGGATCGTACAAGAGGAAAACCTCCTTTTCAAATGTTTGGTTCCGTTTACCTTATTCCTGTATGCCCGGTATGGTGTACGTACAACGGGCAAAAAAAAGACGCCGGTTATCATCCGGCATCTTTTTTTACACTTTCACATCAATTGAATGTCCGGCAGTCGGGTGCTGGGACGGCAGCATTTTCACTGTTTCTTCCGCCGCAGCCTGTGCTTGCTGCATGACCGTTTTTGTTAAAGCGATATTTACATTCTGCGCCAGAGATGCTTGGTGCATAGCGATTGATAACGCAGGGATATCCATAGCTTCCACCTCCTTATCCCTTCATATCGGCGGCATGCTCCGATTATGAAGGGGACTGGCGGTTTCTTTTTACGGCCCATTCTAAAAATGCGGCGGCGCATACCCCGAGGGTATAGGCGAAAATATCACTCCAGACAAATTGCCAGCCGAGGATCAGCCCGCCGAGCGTGCTGCTTCTGATTGCGTCAATCCAAGGCGCGTGATACAGCTGGCTGCATTCAATCAGACAGCAAAACGAGAGGCTCAAAAATGCGGCTGTTTCCGTCCGGATGTGCCGAAACAAAAGCCCGAATCCTGTAAAAATCATTGCCGCCCACAAGGCATCTCCTAAATAAGCTTTTATGATGCCGGGCAATAGGGCGGTGATGTATGCGGTTCTGGACAGCAAACCGAGGGCGATGATAAAAACAGTACATATTCCGTATGTCAATGGATGTCTATTCACTTCACACTGTTCCCCTTTTTTTGTACTCCCATGTATTGTAAGGAACGACGGAGAAGCTGTCTATGAAAAAACGGCCCGGGAGGCCGCTTTTTTTGCGTTATCTGGCTTTTAGGTTGACATGGTCTGCTTTTTGGTCACTGCCGATGACGAAGCGGAGCTCATACTGCCCCGTATGGTAGACGTAATCTGTTTCGCCCGTTTTTGGCACTGTCAGGATTTTGTCAGCGCTGCCGATTTGTTTGCTTAAGACGTCAGGTGTGACGCTTCCGAGGTTTAAGCGCCGCTCGACCCCTGTTCCGAAATAGCGTATTTCCGAGATTTTTCCGTTTTTATGATAGGAAAATCCATAACCGGGGTTTCCCATGTTCCAGCTGTATAAATCAAATGGATTGCGGCTGTCTGCTTTTTGTTCCGGCTCGCCGATTTTATCGTAAACGTCCTGTCTTGTGCTTTGGTTGATTTTCAGGCCTTTCACATTTTGCGGCATTTCCCCTTTAAACGCCGATTGGTAAAGGCTGTTCACCAGTTCTTGTGCACGTTGGTTTTCCGTTTTTGAAGCGGCTGCGGCATGGACGGGCTGTGTAACCGAAAATGCTTCTGCGCCGAATGCGCATCCCGTGAGCATCACTGCCGATAATCCCGTGGCGAGTGTTTTTTTCTTCAACATATGTGAACGCCTCCTTTTTACCGCTCATACCCGCATGTTTCCTGAGATAAACGAGATGTTTTAGTGAAAGGCCGGTTGGGAATCATAGAGGATGTATAGAGGGGTACAGAAAGGGGAAAAGAAAATGGCTGATACAAAGAAGGTTACAATCAATGGGGTTGAAATGGAAGCTCGGGACGGTCAAACCGTTTTGCAGCTTTTGAACAATAGTTCAATTGACGTGCCGCACGTGTGTTATCATCCGAGTCTCGGGCCGATTGAAACGTGCGATACCTGTATCGTCAATGTTAACGGGGAACTGGTGCGTTCGTGTTCCGCGCAAATAAAGGACGGAGATGTCATCGATACGCTTTCGTCCGATGTGAAAAAAGCGCAGATTATCGGCATGGACAACATTTTGCACAACCATGAATTGTACTGCACGGTCTGTGATTACAACAATGGGAGCTGCGAAGTACATAATACCGTAAAGGAAATGAAAATCAATCATCAAAGCATTCCGTTCGATCAAAAACCGTATCCTAAAGATGAATCAAATCCGTTTTACCGATATGATCCCGATCAGTGCATCCTATGCGGACGCTGCGTCGAAGCCTGTCAGGACGTACAGGTAACCGAAACGTTAAGCATTGATTGGGAGAGGAAACGCCCGCGGGTCATTTGGGATCAGGATGTGCCGATCAATGAATCATCATGTGTTTCCTGCGGACATTGCTCGACCGTATGTCCGTGCAATGCCATGATGGAAAAAGGCATGGAAGGCGAAGCGGGGTATTTAACAGGCATTAACCAAGAGACGCTTCGGCCGATGATTGACATCACAAAAGGGGTCGAAACCGGGTACGGATCGATTTTGGCCATATCGGACATGGAATCGGCCATGCGGGATGAAAGAATCAAAAAAACGAAAACCGTATGCACTTACTGCGGTGTCGGCTGCAGTTTTGATATATGGACGAAAGGAAGAGACATTTTAAAGGTTGAGCCTCAGGCCGAGGCGCCCGCAAATGGCATTTCGACGTGTGTGAAAGGGAAATTCGGCTGGGATTTCGTCAATAGTGAAAAGCGCCTTACCAAACCGCTTATCCGGGAAGGAGACTCGTTTCGGGAGGCGGAATGGGATGAAGCGCTGCAGCTGATCGCTGATAAATTTACCGATATAAAAGAACATTTCGGCCCGGATGCACTTGCCTTTATCACATCTTCCAAATGCACGAATGAAGAATCATACGTGATGCAGAAGCTTGCAAGAGCTGTCATTGGCACAAATAATGTCGACAACTGCTCACGCTACTGCCAGTCTCCCGCCACGGCCGGATTGTTCAGAACGGTCGGATACGGCGGTGATTCAGGATCGATTACAGATATAGAAAAAGCTGAGCTCGTGCTGATTATCGGTTCAAATACGTCTGAGTCTCACCCCGTCCTGTCCACACGCATTAAACGTTCTCATAAGCTGCACGGACAGAAGCTCGTCGTCGCTGACTTGCGAAAACATGAAATGGCCGAGCGCTCCGATGTGTTTTTCCAGCCGCGTGCCGGATCAGATATTGTCTGGCTGAATGCCGTATCGAAATATCTGCTTGATCACGATTTGGCGGATACTGCATTTCTGAATGAGAGAGTGAACGGATTAGATGAATTCGTGAAAAGTCTTGAACCTTATACAATGGAATATGCGGAAAAACATACCGGTGTGGACAAGGATACCCTAATCAAAGTGGCCCGGATGATTCATGAAGCCGGCAGCGTGTGCGCACTGTGGGCGATGGGGGTCACCCAGCATATCGGAGGAAGTGATACGAGCACGGCCATTTCCAACATGCTTCTCGTGACCGGAAATTACGGCAAGCCCGGCGCAGGCTCATATCCGCTTCGTGGCCATAATAACGTGCAGGGAGCCAGTGATTTCGGCAGTATGCCTGACAGCTTCCCCGGCTATGAAAAAGTAACGGATGAAAAAGCCCGCAAAAAGTATGAACAGGGCTGGGGAACAGACCTGCCGAAAGAAATCGGAATGACAAATCATGAAATGATCGAAGGCATCCACTCAGGAAAACTGAAGTCCATGTACTTAAAAGGAGAAGAAATGGGGCTTGTCGACTCCAATATTAACCATGTTCATGCCGCATTTGAAAAGCTGGATTTCTTCGTTGTGCAGGATATCTTTCTTTCGCGTACGGCCGAGTTCGCCGATGTCGTGCTTCCGGCAAGCCCGAGCCTTGAAAAAGAAGGGACGTTTACGAATACGGAACGAAGGGTGCAGCGCCTTTACGAAGTGTTTGAACCGCTGGGAGATTCAAAGCCTGATTGGCAGATCATTACGGACATCGCCAACCGTCTGGGCGCTGATTGGCACTATGAACATCCGGCAGACATTATGGAAGAAGCGGCAATGCTTTCGCCGCTCTATGCAGGCGTCACTTACGAACGTCTCGAAGGCTACAATTCACTGCAATGGCCGGTTGCAGCGGACGGAACCGATTCACCGCTTTTATTTACGGATAAGTTCCCGTTTTCAGACGGCAAAGCGATTTTATATCCCGTTCAGTGGACCGAGCCGAAAGAATTTGGTGAAGAATATGATATCCATGTGAATAACGGGCGGCTGCTCGAGCATTTTCACGAAGGAAATCTGACTTACCGATCAAAAGGAATATCCGAAAAAACACCGAGTGTGTTCCTTGAGGTCTCGCCCGAACTCGCCGAAGAAAGAGGGCTGGAAGACGGAACGCTTGTCCGTCTGACATCACCGTACGGAAATGTGAAAGTCAAATGCGTCATCACAGACAGGGTAAAAGGCAAACAAGTCTATCTCCCGATGAACGATTCAAAAGACGCCGCCATTAACCTTTTGACAAGCAGCTATGCGGATAAGGATACCGATACACCGGCTTATAAAGAAACATCAGCGAAGATGGAGATTTTGAAAAAAGAAGGCGTTAATCCGCTTCCGAAAATCAATTTCCGTTACGGAAACCCGCAGCCGCAGATCGGTGTCCGGGTTGAGCGGAAATGGACGCGTAAAGATTATGTATTTCCGGGAGACGCCGTAAAAAGGGGGAAACAGCAAAATGGCTAAAGCAATCAGCGGCATCCGAAAACAGACCGTCACAGAAGAAGACAAACGAAAAAAGGACTTAGAAGAGATCGAGACGGCTCTTTTACGAAATAAAGACGCGATTTTGGAATCTCTGCACATTCTTCAGCACATGAACGAGCGCGGCGTTTTGGCGCTTCTGCGCGGGCTCTTCGGCCAGGGAGACAAAGTGATGGATATCCTCGTGAAGAAGGCGAATACTCCGGAAACGGCCAATATGCTGAAAAATCTCCTGCTGTTAAGCGGCGTTCTCGGCATGCTCGATGTAAAACAGCTTGAGCCGTTTATCGTTAAAATCAATGCGGGCGTCACAAAGGCCGTCGAGGAAAAAGACAGCGGCAGGAAGACGGGGTATTTTGATATCGTCCGCGCTTTAAAAGACCCGGAAATCAACAAGGCCGTCACTCTGCTGTTTTCTTTCCTGAAAGGCATGGGCGCTGATACGGACGATATGGAAAGAAATACGCAGCCTCCTGAAGACCAAAAGCAGCACCAGAAACCGCAGACGAATGAGTGAACATATCTCCCGAGCCTGGCCGAAGGCTCGGGTTTTTTGTGCGCTTCTGCTGTTTTCTTGGGAGAAATTTCACCTCCGGATTTATGACTTTTGTTGTGTTATGTTAATAGTTCAGGTTATGAATAGAAAAAAATTGAAAATATGTGCTAGGATAAAATTCAAGGTACGTCAACTATTCAAATATGAAACAATCAGGAGTGATGAAACATGAGTAAGCTGAGGAGCACGAGACAAGCCATCCAAAGAACCCTGATGAAAGGAAAAAACGGCCTGGACGTATACAACCCTTTTCCTTGGTACGAAAAAATGAGACGGGAAAGCCCTATACACTTTGATGAAGAAACGCAGGTTTGGAGTGTGTTTTTATACGATGATGTCAAAAAAGTCATCAGTGATAAAGAGACGTTCTCAAGCCTCATGACTGATGTGAAAAGCTCGATTGCAAAGTCCATGCTGAATATGGACCCGCCGAAGCATACCCAAATCAGATCTGCCGTCAATCGCGCTTTCACTCCCCGCGTCTTGAAGGAATGGGAGCCGCGAATTAAAGACATTACCGATCATCTCCTGAAACAGGCAAAGAACAAAGGGCGGATTGATATCGTTAAAGATCTCTCTTACCCTTTGCCGGTCATAGTGATCTCAGAATTATTAGGCGTTCCGTCCGAACGTATGGATCAGTTTAAAAAATGGTCGGACATTCTCGTCAGCATGCCGAAAGATGCGAGTCCTGAAGCGGCGGAGAAAAATCAGCAGGAACGTGACCAATGTGAGGCGGAGCTGGCGGCGTTTTTTGCGGAAATAATAGAAAGTAAACGAAAAAAGCCCGGCCAAGACATTATTTCTATTTTGATAAAAGAGGAAGAAGAGGGAGAGAAGCTCACGGCAGAAGATCTGATCCCGTTTTGCAACCTGCTTTTAGTGGCGGGAAATGAAACAACGACTAATCTCATTTCAAATGCGGTTTACAGCATATTAGAAACGCCCGGCCTTTATGAAGAGCTGAGACAGGACCCTTTTCTCATCGCGCAAACGGTGGAAGAAACGCTGCGTTTTCGCGCTCCCGCTCCGTTTGTCAGAAGGACGGTCCGGCACGACACTGAACTGCGCGGACGCCGCTTGAAAAGCGGGGAGATCGTTCTCTGCTACGTTGCATCTGCCAACCGTGATGAAAACAAATTTGAGAAGGCGGGCGTATTTGATATTCATCGCCAATCGAATCCGCACCTTTCCTTCGGATTCGGCGTACACTTCTGCTTAGGCGCACCGCTTGCCAGACTTGAAGCGGAAGCCGCGCTGAAAGGAATTGTAAAAACCTTTTCACACCTTGAGCCCGTCGGGATTGAGCCGATCCGAAACAGTGTCATGTACGGGCTGGAGTCTTTAGAAGCGGAGATAAACGAAAGTGAGGGAGAAGAAAAAAGATGAGAAAAACACACATCGCCATTATTAATGTGGCCGCTCACGGTCATGTCAATCCCACGCTGCCTGTAGCCGAGGAACTTGTCAATCGCGGGTATAAAGTGACATTCGCTACGACTGAGGAATTTGAAGCTTCCGTTGCCAAAACGGGCGCCATTCCCGTTTTATACCGCACAAGCATAAAGGCGGACCCGGAGACGATAAAAGAACGGGTAAATAAAAATGACGCGTTTGTGATGTTTCTGGAAGAAGCGGTTGAAGTGCTTCCGCAGTTGGAAGAGCTGTACAAAGACGACCTTCCTGACATCGTCCTGTTTGATTTTTTAGCTCTTGCCGGAAAATTGTTTGCGGATAATGGCGGCATCCCGGCCGTAAAGTTCTGCCCGAGCTATGCAATGAATGAGTATTTTCAATTAGGAAGAGACGAAGAAACACTGGAAGCGGCCAAACAGGCGATAGAAGAATATCAGGAGCAGATTGAAAATGAACAATTGAAACGGATGACAATGGAAGAATTTTTTATGCCTGAAAAACTGAATATTGTCTTTATGCCAAGGGCCTTTCAGCCGAAACAGGAAACCTTTGATGAACGATTCTGTTTTGTGGGTCCGTCTCTTGGAGAACGCACAAATACGGGAAGTCTGGAAATTGATGCAGCCGATGACCGTCCGCTTATGCTCATCTCACTGGGAACGGCGTTTAACGCCTGGCCTGAATTTTACCGGATGTGTATTGACGCGTTTCGGGACTCGGACTGGCGGGTTATTATGTCAGTCGGCACAACAATTGATCCGGAAAGTTTTTCGGATGTCCCCGATCACTTTATCATCCGCCAGCACGTTCCTCAGCTTGATGTGCTGGAGAAAGCAAAGCTGTTCGTATCTCACGGCGGGATGAACAGTACAATGGAGGCGATGAATGCGGGTGTCCCGCTCGTTGTCGTTCCGCAAATGCACGAACAAGAGGTCACCGCAAAGCGTGTGGATGAATTGGGGCTTGGCGTGCATCTGCCGCCGAAAGAAGTCACTGCGGCCCGTTTGCAAAAAGACGTTCAGAACGTATACGGCGATAAGAACATCCTCAGCCGCGTGAAAAGCATGCAGCAGAAAATAGAAGAAACCGGCGGCCCCAAACAGGCTGTTTGCGCCATTGAAGAATTTTTGAAAACGGCGGCCGTCGAAAATTGATTGAGAAACAGGCAGCGCACCGGAAGACGGCTGCCTGTTTTGTTATATGTTTTTCTTCATGCCGCATCTCCGGCATTCCCTCAAAAATTTTCCGCCCTTCACTGAACTTTTAAACAGCGTGTAGTCGCAATTGTCACATCGGCCGCTGTGAACATCAGGATATTCATTGAACTCATAAATGACCGAAGTATCGTATCCTTTTGTCTCGAACTCTTTTTTTGTTTCCATGATTGAAAGTCCCTCCGCGAATCAAATCGTTCTGCCCGGTTAATGATACAGCAACTGCACGGGGGATTCAACGGGAGCATAGCTTGATTTTCCCGGCTGATTGCGTAACAATAATAGAAATAAATGACGGCCTGCCATAGGGCGCCCGGCATCTGAAGGGAAGAAGAAAACAGCGATGGGAAAAGGATTGAACGGGAAACGGATTGCCATCGGCGGTTCGCGGAAAACAGAAGAGATCACAAAATTAATAGAAAAGCAGGGCGGAACGGCAGTCGTCCGTTCCCTCCAAGGAACCGTATACCTGGCGGAGGATCAAATTGAACCCGACGTAAGAACATTTGCCGGGCAAAAAGCCGACTGGGTGATATTCACCACAGGCATCGGTACGGAAACGTTATTGTCGGTATCGGAAAAAATCGGTCTGAAAGAAGAATTTTTAGCGGCCGTTCATGAAGCGAAAATCGGCTGCAGAGGCTATAAAACATATGCAGCCTTAAAAAAGCTCGGCATCACGCCGCATGCCTCAGATGAAGACGGTACAACAAGAGGGCTGATCCGCTCCTTGGAACGATTTGACTTTAAAGATAAAAAAGTCATGATACAGCTTCATGGCGAAAAAGCGCCGGTCTTAACGGAGTTCCTTGAGAAAAACGGAGCGGAGGTATTCCCTGTTCTGCCGTATCAGCATATTCCGCCTGAAAGGGAGACGGTTAATAAACTGCTGGGAGAGCTGTTAAACGGAGAGGTCGATGCCGTATGTTTTACAACAGCCATTCAAGTGCGCTCTCTCTTTGATTATGCAAAAGAAAAAGGGTTCACAAAAGAATTGCAGCAGGCATTCGAAAAACAAGTGCTTGCCGCCGCAGTCGGCAAAGTGACGGCTGAAGCGATCCGGGATGAAGGGGTAAAGAGGGTCCTTGCTCCGGACATTGAGCGGATGGGAGCGATGATTATTGAATTATCCCGTTACTATGAATCTCTGACCTTGTCATAAACCATCATTCAGCAGGGAAAAAAGCCTACGCTTCCCTGCTGAATTTTTTTAATTGCCAGTGTTCCGTGAAAAGGGAAGGATATGTCAAGGCGCTGAGTATGATACATGTAAGAAGAGCGGAGGCCATCGTTGTAAAAACGATCAGCAGCTGAAAGCGCACCGCCTGTATCGGATCAGCCCCCGCTAAAATCTGCCCCGTCATCATGCCGGGAAGCTGAACGAGACCCAATGTTTTCTGGCTTTCAAGCGTCGGGATCATACTGAGCTTCATACTGGACGTCAATATCTGCCGGACGGCCTGCTTAGGCGTTCCTCCGAGAGAGAGAATCAGCTGGATTTCTTCTTTCCGCAGGTCTGCTTCCGAACTGAGCCTGCTTAAAAACAGGCTTGAGAGCACCATGGAGTTTCCGATGACCATGCCGCTTATCGGAATGACATATCTTGAAGTGAACGGAATGATGTGAAGGGTCAGTAAAAGTCCCTGCGTCACGGTTTCCGCGATCGCCAGTGTCAGAAAAACGCGCCAAAATGAGCCGATCCGCATTTTTTTCCGTTTGGCGACATTGTGCGAAGCGGCCGTGAGCATGAGAAGCACCATTAATATGATAAATATCGGGTGATCACCGCGAAAAATCAGCGACAGCACATAGCCGATGATAAGCAGCTGAATGACGGCCCTGACGGTTGCGACGATCATATCCTTTTCGACGCCGGCTTTAAAAGATTTAGACAGGAATAAAGCGATAATGACAAATATACTTGTCAATAACAGAGAAAGATCATTCATATCAGCACCCGCTCCCTTGTAAAAGCGCCCGGGCCTTTTCGTGTTTCGGTTCCTTAAAGAACGTTTTCGTTTCCGCGGTCTCTAAAAGCCGACCCTCAGCCATAAACCATACCGTATCGGATAACCGTTCGGCTTGTTCAAGGTTATGGGTGATCCACAGGACCGTCAGCTGTTTTTGCCGATGGAGTTTCGTAATCAGTTTCTCAATGATGAGAACGGATGACGGGTCCAGCGCCGAGGTGATTTCATCCAGCAGCAGGATGGACGGCAGTCCGGCGAGAGTTCGCGCTAATGAGAGCTTCTGCCGCTGCCCTCCGGATAATTCTTTTGCATTTCGATCCAGAAGCCCGCGCGGAAGGTCTGTAAAATCTGCGAGCTCTTCAGGGGTATAGTGCTGTGCCCCGTGGAGTTTTTCTGCGAGCAGAAGGTTGTCCCGCACCGTGCCCTCGAGGACGGGAGCTGATTGAAATGCAAGGCCCGCGGTTTTTCTGAGCTCCCTGATATCCCAGCGCCTTATTTCTTTTCCGAATACAAGCACTTCCCCTTCATCAGGTGTATTCATCAGATTGCAAAGTGACAGCAATGTGCTTTTTCCCGCGCCGGAAGGGCCTATCAACGCCGTGATAGAACCTTTTTGAATATGTCCGGTTACACGGCTCAGGACATCAAAGGACGTATTGTTTTGTTCAAAGCGTTTGCCGGCTGACAGAAAAGATATTGCCGGAATTTCTTCTTTCATACAGGAGGACACCTTTCGTAAAAAAATCAGGAACCGGTGAGATTGGCTGACGTTTGCTCAGCCGTTTTCTGGTCTGTCTGCCGGGAAGCGAATGTATGCATGACCATTCCCGCAATAATAATGAACAGTCCGGCAAATGAAAGAAGTGACGGAAACGCCGCGGATAAAAAGACGATTTCGCCGATCAGTGCAAAAAGAACCTCTCCGGACTGCGTCGCTTCAACAGCAGCGAGCTTCTGCGGCTCATTTCTCACCATATCGGTGGCGCGGAAAAATAATACTGTTGCGATAACGCCAGAGCTGAGTGCGACGATAAAGGATTGGAATGTCTGTCCCATTGACGGAAGCCCGTCTCTATGCCAGCCGAAAGCGGCGATCAAAAGCCAAAACGGAAGGCTTGCGAGCGTCATGCCGAGCACCCGCTGAAAAGTATCGAGTTTTCCGCCGTATTGTTCCAGCATTTTGCGGTTGCCGAGCGGATAGGAAAAAGCGGCGATGACGACCGGCACAACGCTGAATAGTATCGTGCGGCCGGACAGAGAACCCGCATGCTGAAGCTGAATCAGACCGGCTCCGATCAGGATGATGACGGAAGTAACCAGCGAAATCAGCGGGATCTTTTGTCTGGCGGAAACCGGGCCCGCCGGTGAATTTTTTGTTTCGTAGAAAAACGGCGACAGAAGCACACCCGCGACAATTGTAATCTGCCACGTGCCGGCGATCAGCCAGCCCGGCCCATATGCCGCCGCAAACGTAATCGGGGCATAAAAAAGCACGAACCCGGTAAAACTCCACTTCAGCCAAAAAAACGGTTTTTTTCGGATTTCATGCCAGAGCGGCGCCCATTTTCCTTTCACATAAACGATCAAAAATAAAAACGGAACCATAAAAAGAAAACGCAGGGAAGAGCTCCACATCCAGCTTCCGCCGGAAAGCTCCATCGCCCTGTTTAAAATAAAGGTGACTGCAAAAAACAGAGATGCCAATATTCCGATCACGATGGCTTTCATTAAATCCCTCATTTTGACACATATTTTTTTATACTATACTATTCACCGGCAGGCTTCGCAATGGAATATGAGAAAATAGCGTTTTAACAAATGATGAATGGGAAACAGACATATACGGAGGTGAAAACAATGCAGAAAGAGGATATTCAAGTGCTTTATTTTGAAGATGACGGCCGCATTCCGAATAACCCGAATCTTCCGCTTGTTATTTATAACGCGGTATTTAATGAAGAAACGGTACAGAAAGCAGAGTCCGTCCTCCGCCGGCACGATTGGTCGAACAGCTGGACGGGCGGAGTATTTCCGTATCACCATTTTCACAGCACCACGCACGAAGTTCTTGTCGCGGTAAAAGGAAACGCGGTTTTGAGGTTCGGCGGGGAACAAGGAGCGGACGCCGTTCTTCAAATGGGAGACGCAGCGGTCATTCCGGCCGGCACCGGACATAAAAAACTGTCGGGCAGTTCTGATTTTACCGTGATCGGGGCTTATCCGGGCGGCCGGCAGTACGATACAAAAACGGAGAAAAATGATAGAACTTCAGAAGAAATCAGCCGTGTCCCGCTCCCGGAATGCGACCCCTTTACGGGAAAAACGGGCCCGCTATTAAAATTGTGGGAAAAATGACAGGGGAAAAGCGGATGGTCTGTAAAAAAATAGCCTAAAAGAAACGTTATTACACCCCCGCCATATAAATAATTTCATAAACGAAACAATTCACGTTCAAATTTTGTTCAAAAAGTGTTATTATATAAGAGTAAATCAAATTGGGGTTTTTTATGTTTGCTATTTTCAGAGAGGAAAAAGAAATTTTGACTTATTCAATTGTTTTTGTTGATATAAAAATAATACTGGATATGGCAAAGTGAAAAACTGGGTAGTAAACATTTATTTTTGTAAATGATTGTGCATGAATTCACAATCTTGCTTTTTCATGCTTTTCTGCATGAAGGGGGAAAGGCTACCCTTTCCAAAAAAATCAGCATACTGCTTATAGTAAAGGAGAATCGGATATGCCAGAAACAATCGATCAAACAAATGCATCTGTCAGCCAAGGCCAACGCGATCTTATTGATCAGCTGCTAAAACCTGAAGTTCAAGAATCACTGACTGTTTTAGTGGATCAGCTTCCAAAACTGACTGAGTTAGTAAATATTTTAACGAAGTCTTATGATTTTGCACAGTCTGTAGCGACAGACGAAGTATTGAAGAGCGATACAGTGGGTGCGCTTACAGAAATTCTTGAGCCGGTGAAAGAAACAGCGAAAGAAGTGGCGGCTACTGCGATCGAAGCAAAAGACCGCGCGGATGCAAGCAATGAAACGATCGGACTTTTCGGCCTGCTGCGCATGCTGAAAGACCCTCAAGCTCAAAAGCTGTTCCGTTTTGCTAACAGCTATCTTGAAATCATGAACGAAAAACAAAAATAATCTCAGATTCAAATTGATATAAAGGACGGAGGATATACGATGTCAAAACATATTGTCATTTTAGGCGCTGGTTACGGCGGAGTTCTTTCTGCTTTAACCGTTCGCAAACATTACAGTAAAGATGAAGCACGCGTAACCGTTGTGAACAAATACCCGACTCACCAAATCATTACGGAACTGCACCGCCTTGCAGCCGGCAACGTGTCTGAACAGGCTGTTGCTATGCCGCTTGAAAAACTTCTGAAAGGAAAAGACGTCGACATTAAAATCGCAGAAGTCAATTCTTTCTCAGTTGATAAGAAAGAAGTTGCCCTTTCTGACGGTTCTAAGCTGACTTATGACGCGCTTGTTGTCGGACTTGGTTCTGTTACGGCTTATTTCGGCATTCCTGGACTCGAAGAAAACAGCATGGTGCTGAAATCTGCTGCTGATGCGAACAAAGTATACAAACACGTGGAAGACCGTGTGCGTGAATACGCTAAAACGAAAAACGAAGCTGATGCAACGATCCTTATCGGCGGCGGCGGCTTAACAGGCGTCGAGCTTGTCGGTGAGCTTGCTGACATCATGCCGAACCTTACGAAAAAATACGGCGTAGATCCGAAAGAAATCAAACTGAAATTAGTAGAAGCAGGTCCGAAAATTCTTCCTGTTCTTCCTGATGACCTTATCGAACGCGCGACAAAAAGTCTTGAAAAACGCGGCGTTGAGTTCTTAACAGGTCTTCCTGTTACAAATGTTGAAGGAAACGTTATTGATCTGAAAGACGGTTCAAAAGTCGTTGCCAACACATTTGTATGGACAGGCGGCGTACAAGGCAACCCGTTAGTCGGCGAATCCGGCCTCGAAGTGAACCGCGGTCGTGCGACGGTTAACGATTTCTTACAATCTACTTCTCACGAAGATGTATTCGTTGTCGGAGACAGCGCTGTATACTTTGCGCCGGACGGCCGTCCGTACCCGCCGACAGCGCAAATCGCTTGGCAGATGGGTGAACTTGTCGGTTACAACCTGTTCGCTTACTTAGAAGGAAAAACGCTTGAAACATTCAAGCCTGTAAACTCTGGTACGCTTGCAAGCCTCGGACGTAAAGACGCGGTTGCCATCATCGGAGCGAACTCTACTCCGCTGAAAGGTCTTCCGGCATCTTTAATGAAAGAAGCAAGTAACGTACGTTATTTAACACATATCAAAGGATTATTCAGCCTCGCTTACTAATCCTTAAGATCACACAGAAGACATTGCCGGACTTTCTCGGCAGTGTCTTTTTTTGTATGAAAATGTTAACGGATACAATTTTCTGAAAAATAAAATAAAAATGATTGATATGTGAGAAAGAGGAAGCTAAAATAAAAAAGAACCATTTTGTTAACGTTAACATTTTTAAGAGGGAGGATGAAAGTGTGAAAGCTTTTATGGGTGATGATTTTTTACTGGATAGTAAAACGGCCGTAAAGCTGTACCGGGAATACGCTGAAAACATGCCGATCATTGATTATCACTGTCACTTAAGCCCAAAGGAAATCTATGAAAATAAAACCTTCGCAACCATTACGGAGGCATGGCTTTACGGTGACCACTACAAGTGGCGGATTATGAGGGCCAACGGCATTGAAGAGCGCTGCATTACCGGAAACGCTTCAGATGAAGAGAAGTTTTTCGCCTGGGCAAAAACGGTGCCGATGGCGATAGGCAATCCGCTGTACAGCTGGACGCATTTAGAGCTGCAGCGCTGGTTCGGCATTTATGACGTATTGAATGAAAAAACGGCCGCGGCCATTTGGAAAAAAACGAATGAGCTCCTGCAGGGAGACGGGTTTGGCGCAAGAGATCTCATTCTGAAATCAAATGTCAAAGTCATTTGCACAACCGACGATCCTGCCGATGCGCTGACATACCACGAACTGTTGAAAGAAAGTGATTTTCCGGTTCAAGTACTGCCCGGATTTCGGCCTGACAAAGGACTGGACATCAGCAGCCCGGGTTTTGCCGATTGGGTCCGTTCACTGGAGAGCGCTTCCGGAATAGCTGTCACCACCTACCAATCGTATTTAGATGCGTTAGAATCCCGCGTCCGCTGTTTTCACAATGCCGGGGGAAGAGTGTCGGATCATGCGTTAGATCAAATGGTTTATGCCGAGACGACCGAAGAGGAAGCGGCCCGGATTTTTGCAGCCGGATTAAGCGGAGAGCATGTGTCTTTTGAAGATGAAAAGAAATTCAAAACACGGACGCTGCAATATCTTTGCGGTCTTTACGCCGAACTGGACTGGGCGATGCAGTTCCATATTAACGCGTTAAGAAATACCAATACAAATAAGTTCAGCAGCCTCGGTCCTGATACGGGATATGACTCAATTAATGATGAACGTATCGCAAAACCGCTTGCCCGGCTGTTAGATTCCGCCGAAAAAAAGCGGCAGTTGCCTAAAACGATTTTGTATTCTTTGAATCCGAATGACAACTATATTATCGCCAGCATGATCAACAGCTTTCAGGATGGGAAAACACCGGGGAAAATTCAATTCGGCACAGCCTGGTGGTTCAATGACACGAAAGATGGAATGCTCCAGCAAATGAAAACGTTATCAAACATGGGCCTGTTCAGCCGTTTTATCGGGATGCTGACGGATTCAAGAAGTTTCCTGTCCTATCCCCGCCATGAATACTTCAGGCGGCTTGTCTGCACGCTGATCGGCGGCTGGGCGGAACAAGGCGAAGCGCCTTACGATATGGAGCTTTTAGGAAAGATTGTCGAGGGGATTTGTTACCGGAATGCTGAGGAATATTTCCGCTTTTAAAAAATGGAATGAAAGAGGTGGCCTATGAGTAATGTGCCTGTCGTGACAGCACCTGCCGCAAAAGTGAAGGAGCATAAGCTGAGTCTGAAAGAAAAAGTATCCTATGGATTTGGAGATTTTGGGAACGGATTTATGTTTGATCTCGGGCAGATCTATTTGCTGAAGTTTTTCACAGATGTCGCAGGCATTCCGGCAGCGTTCGCCGGCAGTATTTTTTTGGTCAGCAAGCTGTTTGCGGCTGTGACTGATCCGATTGTCGGCTCGGCCATTGACTACAGAAAAAAGATCGGACCCCGGGGGAAATTCAGGCCGTACTTATTATTCGGAAGTATTATTCTTGCGGTCATGACCGTATTGATTTTTGTGTCACCGGATGTGAGCGTCACCTGGAAGCTTGTGTACGCCTATGCTTCTTACATGCTGTGGGGGGTCGCTTATTCTTTCGTCAATATTCCGTACGGCTCCCTCGGCGCGGCCATTACACAGGATGCGGAGGACAGAACGGCGCTTTCTGCATTCCGCCAGATCGGCTCCCTCGGCGCGCTGCTCATTACAAGTGTCATCGTCATCCCGATTCTCGTTCATTTTGATAACGTTCACATCGGCTACCCGGCAGTCATGGGAATGATGGCCGTAGTCGGAATCGCGGGATTTATGATCTGCTACCGAAACTGCAAAGAAAGAATTATCGTCCGTGAAGCGCCGAAAGAAAAGCTGTCCGTCATGTCGGTTTTCAAATGCTTTATCGGCAACAAACCGCTTCTGACCGTCGTTTTCATGACGATTTTCTCAATATCGGCATATAACATTAAATCCGCTATGCTTGTTTACTTCGCCCAGTACAATCTCAACAATGCGGAGTTGATGTCCTACATGAGTTTTATCATCATCGGTTCTTCATTTTTAGGTGTTTTGTTTATGCCGAAACTCGTCAAACGCTTCGGAAAAAAGCAAACGGTGATGATCGGTTTTGCCGTCAGCGCCGCGGCTGATGCGCTGAATTTTTGTCTCCCGTCAAATGTATATATCTTTACGGCGTTAGCGAGCATTGCTTTTATCGGGATCAGCATACCAAACGGCATTACGTGGGCGCTTGTGTCGGACATTATTGATTACGGAGAATGGAAGACGGGTGAACGGAAGGAGGCGACGACATATTCGCTTTTCAACTTCTCCAGAAAACTCGCCCAATCTTTATCAGGTTTTCTTTCAGGCATCGGGCTGAGCGTTATCGGCTATATCCCGAATGCATCTCAGACAAAAGGTACGTTAATCGGGATTAAAGGGCTTCTGCTGCTGTACCCGGCTTTCGCTTTAGCGTGCGCCATGCTGATTATCGGTTTGATGTATAAGCTGACGGACCGGCAGCATGCCGAGCTCGTTCAGGACTTACATCATGCAAAACCTCAACTTTAGTGATTTTATGGACTGTCCGTTAATGGTACAATAGAAATAAATGACAGCATACAGAAAGAAAGGAAAAACGATGGTAACCATAAAAGATATCGCAAAACTCGCCAACGTATCCCACACCACCGTATCCCGGGCACTTAACGGCAGCCCCTACATTAAAGAGCATACAAAACAGAAAATATTAGCGCTCGCTTCACAGCTGAATTACACACCGAATGTAAATGCAAAAAGCCTTGCCATGCAAAAGTCCCATACGATCGGACTGTTTTTTACAAGCATCACAAACGGAACCTCACACAGCTTTTTTTCCGATACCATCAAAGGTGTAAACCGCACAATCAGTGAGGAATACAATTTGTTCGTCCGCGCGATTGACGACCTGAAAAGCTTTGAAACCATTACGCCCATGAGGTATGACGGAATCATTTTAATGAGCCAAAGCGACAGTGATAATTCATTTATTTATCATATTCGCGAGAAAAACATCCCGCTCGTCGTGCTGAACCGGGACATTGATGACCGGAGCATCACGAATATCCTGTCAAACGATAAAGAAGGCTCCAGACAGGCGGTCGACTGCCTGATCGCAAACGGACACAGAGATATCGCGATCATTGAGGGAAAGGAAGGATTCAGGTCAACTTCTCAGCGGAAAGAAGGCTATTTGACATCTTTAATTGATCATTCTATTCCGATTAAGCATGAATACAGTGTAAAAGGCCGCTATGATATGGAAAGCGGCAGTCAGGCGATGGAAAAACTCTTGGCGCTTCAATCACCGCCTACGGCTGTTTTTTGTTCAAACGATGATATGGCGATCGGGGCGATGAATGCCATTTTCGCCAAAGGCCTGAACGTTCCGGAAGATATATCCGTTATCGGATTTGATGACATCGGCATTTCCCAATACATGACGCCGAGGCTTTCGACAGTAAAACGCCCGGTTGAAAAAATCAGCATACTCGGCGCAGAGAAGATTTTGGCGCTAATCGCCGACCCGGATACGGGGGCGGAAAAAATATACGAAAACACCGAGGTGATGATAAGAGATTCAATTAAAAAACTCACATAACGGCCCGTCTGATTATCCGGGTTTTCACGCGGAGAAATGTTAACGTGTGCATAAATACAGAAGGAGGCGGACAGCTTGCGTCAGCTGAATAAAAAGATGTGCGGTGAATACATTCAATATCCTGAAAAAGTCCTTCAGTTCGGCGAAGGCAACTTTTTGCGGGCCTTCGCAGACTGGCAGATCGATCAATTGAATCAATTGACGGATTTTAACGGAAGCGTTGTCGCCGTACAGCCGAGAGGCTCTGAGAAAATCAAACGTTTAAACGAGCAGGACGGTTTGTTTACGCTTTTTTTGCGGGGGATAAAGGACGGAAAACCGGCTGAAGAACACATGATCGTCAAATCTATCAGCCGCGGCGTTGATCTTTTTTCTGACTATGATTCCTTTAAACGGCTGGCAGCACAAGAGGAGCTTCGTTTTATCATTTCCAATACGACGGAAGCGGGAATTACGTTTGAGACAGGCGACCGGCTTGAGGATAGACCTCAAAAAACATTCCCCGGGAAATTAGCGGCGTTCCTTTATTTTCGCTATAAGGCATTTGCGGGTGACACCGAGAAAGGGTGCATTGTGCTTCCATGTGAACTGGTCGAAGAAAACGGACGGAAACTGAAGGCTGCCGTGCTTCAATATGCCGGGCTGTGGGAGCTGGAGCCTGATTTTACTCAATGGATTCATGACGCGAACATCTTCTGCAATACTCTCGTGGATCGGATTGTTCCCGGATTTCCTGTTGATACCGCGGAAGAACTTACCGATTTTCTCGGATACGAAGACCGTCTGCTTGTGGTCGGTGAGCATTATTATTTGTGGGTGATAGAAGGGCCGGAACAGCTTCAGAATGAGCTTCCTTTTGCTGAGGCCGGGCTGAACGCACTGATCACGTCTGACCTTACGCCTTACAGGACAAAAAAGGTGAGAATCTTAAACGGCGCTCACACGGCATTGGCGCCAGTGGCTTTACTATACGGACTGCAAACCGTCCGGGAAGCGGCTGAGCACGAGGTGACGGGCAGATTCATCGAAGAGCTGATCAATGAAGAAATCCTCCCTGTGCTGCAAATGGAGGGTGTCACCCAATACGCGGCAGATGTGTTACAGCGGTTTAAAAACCCTTATATCCAACATTATCTGCAAAGCATTACCCTTAACGCCGCCGCGAAATTCAAAACAAGAAACCTGCCGACGCTGAAGGCTTATATCGAACAGGAGGGCCGGCTACCTGAGAAGCTGGTATTTTCGTTCAGCGCCATGATCTATTCATACTGGAACGGACCGAACAAACCGGCTGACGGCGAGGAGGTTCTTAACCGTTTCCAAATGGCGCGGTCCCGTTGCAAAGATGATATGTTTCAAGCGGCATCTGCCATATTAGGAGAAGAGCGATTGTGGGGGAGGAATCTGAATCATCTTCCGGGGCTGACTGAACGAACGGCTTTTTTTCTGTCTGTCATTCATAAGCGGGGTATGAAGCATGCGTTACATGAATGCTGCGGCAAAAAGGGGGAAGTAAAATGAAAGAGGTCATAAAAATCCATAAAAACGATAACGTGCTTCTCGCCATGCGCCATTTTAACAAAGGGGAGCGGCTGCATACAGACGGACTGACGATTGAAGTGAAGGACCCTGTAAAGCGGGGGCATAAAATCGCGCTGCAAACCATTGAAGAAAACGGCAGCATTATTAAATACGGTTTTTCGATCGGGCGTGCGACAAGGCGGATTTCGGCCGGCGAGCATATTCATACCCATAATCTGCAAACGAATTTATCTGATGTGCAAGAATACACGTATTCACCGCGCTTCGAGGACAATCCTTTTACAAATGAGAACCGGACATTTAAAGGCTACAAAAGAGAAAACGGTACATCCGGCGTCCGGAATGAACTGTGGGTCGTACCTACAGTCGGCTGTGTAAACGGCGTTGCTGAGAAAATCCTGCAGCGCTTCGTAAAAGAGGCGAAAGACATTGCGCCCTTTGACAATGTGCTGGTTTTAAAGCACCAATACGGCTGCTCCCAGCTTGGCGATGATCATGAGAATACGAAACAAATGCTGATAAACGCCATCCGTCATCCAAATGCGGGCGGTGTGCTGGTTTTAGGGCTCGGCTGTGAAAATAATGAGCTGGCGGCGATTAAGGAAACGCTTTCTGAAGTGAACGGAGATCGGGTGAAATTTCTCGAATCACAGGCTGTCACAGATGAAATTGAAGCAGGGACTGCGCTACTTAAAGAGATACACCTTGCGGCAAAGGGAGATAAACGTGAGGAGATTCCGCTGTCAGAATTGAGCATCGGATTGAAATGCGGCGGGTCGGACGGTTTTTCCGGCATCACCGCAAACCCTTTATTAGGGAGATTTTCAGATTACTTGATTGCACAGGGAGGGAGCACGGTCTTAACGGAGGTGCCTGAGATGTTCGGCGCTGAGACGATTCTCATGCAGCGTGCGGCGAGCGAAGAAGTGTTTCATAAAACAGTCCGATTGATCAATGATTTCAAGCAATATTTTATGAAGCACGAGCAGCCGATTTATGAAAACCCGTCACCAGGGAATAAGGAAGGCGGCATTTCAACGCTCGAAGACAAGTCGCTCGGCTGCACCCAAAAAGCCGGTCTTGCACCGGTTTCTGATGTGCTGACATACGGTGAAACCCTGAAAACAAAGGGATTGACACTGCTCAGTGCGCCCGGCAATGATTTAATCGCTTCTTCAGCGCTCGCCGCGGCGGGCTGTCACATCGTTTTGTTTACAACCGGAAGAGGCACGCCGTTCGGCACATTTGTCCCTACTGTGAAAGTATCAACAAATACCGATTTATTTCAATCAAAGCCTCATTGGATTGATTACAACGCGGGCAGATTGGCGGAAGACCAAACAACAGAAGATCACATTGTAAGAGATTTTATTCAATACATTATTAAAGTTGCAAGCGGAGAATGCGTCAATAACGAAAAAAACGATTTTCGGGAGCTTGCAATCTTTAAGTCCGGTGTGACGTTATAAGGGAAAAGGCGATCTGACAACAGACCGCCTTTTTTATATTAATTTTATTCCGCTGATTAAAATAATCGCCGCCATCACAAATTGCAGCGGGCGCGGTGAGAATTTCGGCGAAAAGAAGCTGCCGAGAAGCACACCCGGCACAGAGCCGATCAACAGATTCAATACAAGCAGGTAATCGACGCTTCCGAAGCTTGCGTTTAACAGACCGGCAGCAGTTACGAGCAGAAAGGCATGTGCGATATCCGTTCCCACCACTTCTGCCGTTTTCATTCTGAACAGGTATAGCATGGCGATCGCAAATAACGAGCCGGACCCAATAGATGTCAGGCCGACGATGAAGCCGAAAATGACGCCGATCAATATCATGAGTGTCCGCTTTTCTTCAAGCGTTTTTTGCTGCCAGCGGTTCGGCCGCAGTTTTTTATCGAAAAAAAGGCGGGCGATAATGGAAATGGCGACAAGGGTCAGCACGTAGCCGAGCGCCTGTTTGATAATCTGCTCCTGATGCTGGTGAAAAGCGGGAAACAAGTGAAGAACACCGATGGCGGCTGTTGCGCTGGAAATGCTCCCGAGCGCCAAGTAGCCGACAAGTTTAAATTGAACGGTGCGCTGCTTCCAATGAGAAACGACACCGAACAGTTTGGTGATGGAGTTATATAAAAGGTCAGTGCCGACGGCGATTGAGGGGTTGATCCCCAAAACGATCAGTAAAGGAGTCAAAAGCGCCGCTCCTCCCACACCCGTCAATCCGACAAGCGTTCCGACAAAGAAACCCATAAACACAATGCTTACAGTCATCTGTGTGCCTCCTGAATAATCCTACTATTTTTATCAGATTATATATGATTAAGAGGCGGTAATCAATTAAATTTTCGGAAAATTTTATACAGTACAAAAAAATCCGCCAGCCTGCTGTTATGTCGCAGACCGGCGGATGGCCGGATTATGATTTTTGCTGATAAAACGGAAGTTCCGTGTGGCCCATTTCTCTGACATACACGAAAAGGTTGCCTTTATGATGAATTTCATGCTCCATGGCAAGCTGAAGGAGAGCAGCGCCGGTCACTTTTCTGCCGAAAGAGGCGGTCAGGTCAATTTCGCGGTTCAGCTGCTCTTCAGTCAGCTGTGACAGGATGTCTGTCGTTTTTTCAGTACATGCTTCCGCCAGTTTGACGAGGTCTGTTTCCGCTTCTTCTTTCGGTTTGTTCTGGATGGCTGATCCGTTTCCGTCGTTAATGACGTTTGCAAACATAAGAAAAGAATAAACGATGTGTTTTACAAGTTCCTGAGCGGACATTGATGTCTCTGCCGGTTTGTAGTCGTAATGCTCGCGGCTGATTTTTTCCGCCAGTTCAATCGTCACGTTTCGATGTGACAGAAAGTGGCTGACCAATTGATTTTGTGCTGTCATGTGAAAACCCCCATTTAATACAGAATAAAAGCTGCAAGGATATGCTATATCAACGGCACGGAAGAAACAAGCAATAAGCTTGTGACGGAGATAAATCGTTGCGGATATCCGAAATTCGACAATTGCGGTCTTTTTGCGTTCTTCTTTTTCTAGCAAATATGATAAAATATGACATATCTCGGTCATTCCAAAAGGGGGGATTTATTGAGGATGAAGCAGACTATTCCGTCCTCTTTTGTCGGGCTCAAAATTAATGAATGGTATACCCATATCCGGCAGTTTCACGTCCTTGAGGCGGAGCGCGTCAAGCGTGAAGTAGAGAGAGAGATCGAGGATATGGAAGAAGATCAGGATCTGCTGCTGTATTATTCATTAATGGAATTCAGACACCGTGTCATGCTGGATTACATCAAGCCCTTAAAGGAGGACCCTTCTCAGCCTGAGTTTTCAGAATTATTGGAAGACATTGAAGGCAACCAGTATAAACTGACAGGACTGCTTGATTACTACTTTAATTTTTTTCGAGGAATGTACGAATTTAAACAGAAAATGTTCCTAAACGCCATGATGTATTACAAACGGGCTGAAAAAAACCTTGCACTCGTTTCTGATGACATCGAGAAAGCTGAGTTTGCTTTTAAAATGGCCGAGATATTTTACAACCTGAAACAAACCTACGTCTCCATGAGTTATGCCGTTCAAGCCCTTGAAACGTACCAATCGTATGAGACGTACAACGTCCGCAGAATCCAATGTGAATTCGTTATTGCAGGGAATTATGATGACATGCAGTATCCAGAAAGAGCATTGCCCCACTTAGAACTTGCTTTAGATCTTGCAAAACAAGAAGGCAATCCCCGTCTTATCAGTTCAGCCTTATATAATCTCGGAAACTGTTACGAAAAAATGGGAGACCTCTCTAAAGCAGCCGAATATTTTGAGACATCCGTTTCCATTTGCAGGTCAGAAAAGTTCGATAATCTTCCGCATTCTATTTACTCATTAACACAGGTTCTTTATAAACAGAACACTACAGCCGAAGCAGAGAAGCAATATCGCCTCGGGCTCAGTATCGCCCGCGAATACAATGATGAATTGTTTGTAAATCTGTTCCAATTTTTACATGCGTTATACGGCAAGGAAATGGATAACGCATCCGTCAGGCACACGTTTGATTTTCTGGAAGAACACATGCTGTATCCGTATGTGGAAGAATTGGCGCATGATGCTGCCAAATTTTACATGAAACACGGACAGCCTGAAAAAGCGCTCACGTTTTATGAAAAAATGGTGCACGCCCAAAAACAAATCCAGAGAGGAGATTGTCTATATGAAATCTAAACTGTTGTCAGGATTGCTGCTTGTTGCTGTCGGGTTCAGCTTTACACAGGTGATCGGCCATGAAAGCCATTTGGAAAACCAAGCGGACGGCACATTCCATATTGCCGCGCGCAACCAAACATAACATAAAGACCCTTCTTTGGAAGGGTCTTATTTTTTGCATGCGTATCCATTCCATTTTTATACGAATGCAGGGTCTATATGCTCAAGTTATCTGTCCTACGAATGCCACCTATTGATGAAAAAGGCATAAGGAGAGATGAAGAGTGGGGATTGAAGTGAAAAAACGGCTCGTATCGGCTGATAAATATGCGTTAAAATGTCCGAATCCGATGACGCCGGAGTATATTACCATTCATAACACGGCAAACGACGCATCCGCCGCTAATGAAATCAGCTATATGACGGGAAACAGCGAATCAACGAGCTATCATTTTGCGGTTGATGACAAAGAAGTGATCCAGGGAATTCCGTTGGACCGGAATGCCTGGCATTCGGGAGACGGCACGAACGGTACCGGAAACCGAAAGTCGATTGCTATAGAAATCTGTTACAGCAAGTCAGGGGGCGAACGGTACAGAGCCGCAGAAGAACTGGCGATTGCGTTCGCGGCGCAGCTTTTGAAAGAACGGGGCTGGGGGATTGACAGAATCAGAAAGCATCAGGACTGGAACGGAAAGTACTGCCCGCACCGCATTTTGTCTGAAGGCCGCTGGGATGAAGTGAAGGCGAAGATTGAAAAGAAATTAAATGGGAGTACGTCGGTGAAAAAAGCTTCCGCCCCGGTGTCTGAATACCATGTGAAAAAAGGCGACACCTTATCGGAAATCGCCGCATCGCACGGTGTCAGCGTAAAATCACTGCAAAGCATCAACCATATCACCGATCCGAATCACATTACAGTCGGACAAGTGATCAAGCTCGCTCAGACGGGTTCTTCTTCAAAAAGTCAGGCTGTGCCTTCCTATCCGCTTCCATCCGGTGTGATCAAAGTGACGAAACCGCTGACGAAAGGGACAAACGTAAAACAAGTGCAAAACGCTTTATCCGCTCTTTATTTTTATCCCGATAAAGGAGCAAAAAATCATGGGGCGGACGGCGTTTACGGTCCGAAAACGGCAAATGCCGTAAAACGTTTTCAATCCGTCAGCGGATTAACGGCAGACGGAATTTACGGCCCGAAAACGAAGGCCAAAATTGAAGAAAAACTGTAATCAATAAAACGGAAGCTCCCCGGGCTTCCGTTTCTTCTTACATACAAACTGCGGCAAGGGCCTTTTGAATATCATAAATGCTTTCATCTTTTTTAAACTGCTTTGAGACAGCGGGAAGTTCCGCTCCTGAAATCCAAATTTTCAGCTCTGAATCAAGGTCAAAGCGGCCGGCGGTTTCTACGCTGAATCTGGAAATGCTCTTGTACGGAATGGATTGAATCTCCGTTTTCTTCCCCGTGAGTCCCTGTTTATCAACAAGAATAAGACGCTTATCCGTAAAGACAATGATATCTCGTACGAGCTTAAACGCGGCGTTGACATTCTCACCTTCCAGCAGAATACGGGCCAGTTCTTCTTTTGCTTCAGCCGTCGATATTGTCGACGCATTGCCCAGCAATCCATTGATGAACCCCATGATATATCCCCCCTGATACGTATTCTATCAAATCATACTATAAAAAGGTTTCCATTCCCAGATGAGTAGAGTAAACTGGTGCTGACTGGAAAAGGAGAGCATGTTACACATGAAAGATAGATATGACAATTTCGCAGCCCTTTCAGCTGCTGAATCGGAATACAGAATTATTTATGAAGAAAAAGAGGGAAGTAAATGTATCGTCCTCGCTCCCCACGGCGGGAGAATTGAACCGGGTGTCAGTGAGCTGGTGCGGGCATTTTCTGACCAAAGCTCAATTTACTTATTTGAAGGGACGAAGCGGTGCAATAACCGTTCTCTCCACTTGACAAGCACACGCTTTGACGAACCCCTGGCTTTAGAAAAAGTGACCGCCCATCATTACGGATTGGCTTTTCACGGGTATCATGATCTGAAAAAGGCAAATACACTCGTCGGGGGCGCGGATCTGGAAAAAGCAAGACTGATTTGTGATCTGCTGCGTGAAGCGGGGTTTGATGCCGAGCTGACAGAGAAGAACGATCGGCTGGCAGGTGTAAATCCCGGCAACATTGTCAATCGGACAAAAAGGAAAATGGGGCTGCAATTGGAAGTGAGCACGGCGCAGAGACACGCGCTGTTCAGCAATTTTGGCTGCCGGGGAGAAAAATATACGCCAACCGATCTGTTTTTTCGGTATGTAGAAGCCGTGAAGGCCGGTTTTTATGATAAATGAACAGGGGGGCCCGTTTTTACATTCACTGGAGCTATGCGGCGCAAGAAGTGCTTGGCGGGCAGCACGGTGAGAACAGCGTCATGATGCAAAAACCTTTCCTGCGATTTAAAATGCTGACACTCTGCCGACGGAGAATCGCTAATTTTCAATAAAATACGGCGTTTTTTCTTCAGCGGCATGCAAGTGTGTCTGTCCGCTTTCATAATACCCATTCGGCCGCTTGTCGGATAACAGACAAGCGAGCCGCTTCTGAAATTGAATACCTGCTTTACGCCGTTCAAACAGCTCCAGCCTTTTTTCCGCAAATGATGCCGTCACCCGGAAAGCGGCTGCGATTAAAATAACGGCATGGCTTCTCCGCTGGGGAAGCTCCATGTTTAACAGCATAAAGGTCGGCACACAGAAGTGGTACATAAAATGGTTGGCCTGAAATTCCTGCAGTTCCCTGAACAGCTTGTTCATATGAAAATGGTTGCCGGTATGCTTCAGCACATGGCACAGTTCGTGCGCAAAATCCTGCCATTGCTCTTCGGGTGACTTTTTTTGATTCAGGACGATGCTGTACATGCCGTCCCGCTTCAGCATCATACTGTGCGTATCTTCAAAATGAATCCAAATGTCAAGCTCCTTGGCAATCATCTGCATATCAATATGGAGAGGGGCGGTCATTCCCATGCGGCAATATAAGTTTTTGACGTATTCCTCAAGATGTGTTAAAAAATCGCCCAATTGAATACACCCTTTCGAACATATGTTCTTTTTTAAGCGAGAAAGAAAAGCCCTGATCGGACTTTGAATCAATTCCCTTTTCTTTTAAAAATAAACATTCATCTTTTATATCGGCTGAACGTTAAGCAATTTAAAGGAAAAGAGCGGATTATTTATGTTTCGGCCTGCGGTTTTTCTCTTTTTCTTTTAAATAATTAATGAATTCAATGGCCTGCTGCTTGCTTTCCGGCGAAAAGTCCTGCATGTCCCGATATGCAATCTGCAGGTCGGGATCGGCAAACATGTCTTCATCTGAAGGTTCTTTTCCGGTTAACAAATAATCAGTCGACACTTTGAAATAATCCGCAAGCTTTTGCAGCGTGTCGTAATCGGGTTCAGATCGGCCGTTTTCATAATGAGAATATCTGGCGCGCGAGACACCGATATGATTTGCGACTTCTTCCTGCGTTTTCTTTCCTCTGAGACTCTTTAATCTTCCGCCTATCATCCGAATGACCTCTCTTTTTTCAACACCCTAAGTTACTTATGATTATAGATACAAAATGTATCAAAATAAAGAGATGATAAAAAAAGTATCAAAAAGGTCTTGATGATACGAAATGTATCGTATATAATCAACATCATAAAGATACAAAATGTATCAAAATACGATAAGAAATTGATCAGGAGGGTGAGAGATGCAGCCGATAATCATCCGTTTCAGCAGCAATCCGGCTGACCAGAGATGTTTAGGGAAAGCAGGCGGTTCGATATCTTTTACCGCTTGCGGACTTCCGGTATTCCGATTTGATAACCGATTGCAGTATGAACGCTATATAAGTCTGAAGAAAAATGGAGACATCCCTTATGAATCGTAAAAGCTACCCGTTTTTCATCTATTCCGGATTATTGAATTCAGAACATTATGAAAAAATAGGGTCCGCCATATGGCTGTTTTTATGGTTCATCAGCTCAACGACAAAGGAACACGTAAAAGACGGCGTAAAGTGGGGGATCGTCCTCGGTCATAAACCCGTAAAAGCAAAAGAAATGGCCGACGTATTTGCCGTCAGCGAAAAAACCGTCAGACGGTGGCTCGAGAGCTTGGAACAGCATGAATATATCAAAACCGTCCGCGCCCCTTACGGACTCATCGTCTCCGTAAAGCACTCGAAAAGATTCACGCCGAAAAAGACATTGACCCGTCCGGAAGTCACAGACCGGACAATATCGGCGGATCACCGGGACAAAAATGTCCGGAGAGAAATAGATATAACAAAAAATCATACTGCTGAAGAAGCGATTAACGACATTGCCGCCCATTTTATCAGATTAAGGTCTGCACAGGAGGGGCGGAGCGTATACCCCTCGCCCCGGGATTATCAGGCCATCGCCCGTATTGTTTCCCTCGGTGCGTCAGCACAAGAAGCAATCAAATGGCTCGGCGAATGCTTTACCGCTTTTGAACAGCGGCGCACCTCTTCAGCTGAAACGATCAAGGCTTTCAGCTATTGCGCCAAGTATATGGAAGACCGCTTGAATGCACGAATTGCGGGAAGGACAATCACAACAAAAAAAGAGAGGAATACGATACATGACAAAACGAACGATCGAGCAGATACTGGCCGACCTGAAAAACGGAAAACGTCCATTACTGGCGGACAGACCGGAAGAATCAGACGAAAGCCGCTTTGACTGTCCGCTCTGTAAAGATCAGGGCGGTTATCTCAAAAACCAGCTGGGAATGGATGTGTGGGTTAAGTGCCGCTGCGCCGCCGAACGAAAAGCAGAGCGCATCCTCAGCGCAAGTGAGATTACAGGCGCCTTTCGGAAGCTGGATTTCAAAGGATTTATCACGCGGGGCAAGCCTCAGGCAGTCGTCGACGCATATGAGTGCGCCCTTGAATATGTTGAAAACTTCGACAAGATTAAAAACTGCCGGAAAAACAGCATTGCCCTTTTAGGGCGTCCGGGATCGGGAAAAACCCATCTTTTGACCGCTCTCAGCAATTATGTCATGAGACAGAAGCAGACACCGGTGCTGTATTTTCCTTTTGTGGAGGGCTTTACGGATTTAAAAAATGATTTTGATCTGCTTGATGCAAAGCTTGGCCGTATGAAACAGGCGGATGTGCTTTTTATTGACGATCTGTTCAAACCGCTGAACGGAAAACCCCGGGCGACCGATTGGCAGATTGAACAAATGTACGCCGTCGTGAATTACCGCTATTTAAATCATAAGCCGGTTCTTATCTCGAGCGAGCTGGCCTGTGACGGACTGGTGCAGGTTGATGAAGCCTTGGGCACAAGAATTTATGAGATGTGCAGCGATTATTTAGTCATCATTAATGGCAATTCATTTGACGTAAACCACAGATTAGAGGGGGCGAGATAATGTGTAAGCTGTGCGGGCCGAAGAAGGTCATTGTGACGGAAACGGGTTTCGGCGCTGTCTTTCACCCTTGCCCGAACTGCAAAACAGGCACTGATTTAACGCCGGTCATTAAACGTCTCGAGCGAATGGTTCAAGACGCAAAAGCGAGGCTTGATGCACGTGTGTAAATATATTAAATGGCTTTTTTGCCTGCTGTTCGGGGCGAAACGGATAGAAAAGCAAATTGAAGCATGGCATGAGGCTGATGGAAAGTGAGGATAACCATTGCAAGAAAAACACAGCCCCGCTCCATGGCGGGCCGTACACAGCGGAGAAGAAAAACCCATTTACATTTATTCCGCTTACAGCGAAGCGGATAAAGAGAAGTTCCCTTATTCAAACGGAAGGCTCATCGCGGCCGTTTTCAACTTAAGTTCATACTCTCAGCAGATCAACGCGGCATTGATGGCGAAAGCCCCGGAACTTTTTGAGGCGGCCGAAACGGCTCTCCGCCTGCTCCGGGGAGAAAGTTCTGAAGAAAAAGAAGCGTTTATAAATCAGCTCGAAAGCCTCATACATGAAGTAAACATCCTGAAAAAGACGGAGGACGTAAAACATGAATCCTAAAAAACTGACTGACATTGAACATACAACATTAAAAAGCCAGCTGGAAGAAGGCAAGGTTCGGGTGATTATTGTAGACGGACTGAAGAAGGAAGCATGGCTCGCCGAAGCGCCGGAGCACGGCAAAACGCTTGTCGAAACGCGAAAAGGGGATCTGGCCCGGATCGAATATGAAATCGGCTTTAAATTGAATTAAAAACAGAATACGTCCAAGACGGAAAGCCTGCGGACACTGATCAATCGCGCACATGCTGCGCATTGGTTGGTGTCCTTTTTTGTTCCGAAAAAGAGGAGGATCTACATGGAAGACTTACTATTTGAATATAAACGCACGCTGAAAGAGACGAAAAAGTGGTACAAGCAGCTGGAGGAAACCGATGAAACGGTGCTTACTTCAGAAGAACTGAAAGATAAAAAAATCATCAGAACGATCATTACAGATGTGGAATATGTCATCGAATGGCTTGAAAAAGGCCGGCAGCCCGGCATAAGAAGAGCGATAGACCGCAGAGACGCTTATCAGAGAATGCTGATTAAAGATCCGAGAATTATAGAAACCTATTCACAGGCGCTGATGTTTGAACCTTCCGGGAATGTGACTGAAGAAGACAGAATCAGACTGCGGGACGCATTAGCCGTTTTAACGGATAGAGAAAAAGAAATGCTGCTGCTCCACAAAGCGGAATGCTTTTCATATGAACGGATCGCCGCCTTGCTGAATGTAAAGAAATCAACCGTACAGACGACGGTCAAACGGGCGCTTCTAAAAATTCAAAAACAGCAAGAACAAAGAAATCAATCGCCTGCTTCATAAGTTGTCATACGTTTGCCACCTAGAAGTGAACAGACGATCACAAAAAGCGGCCCGATTAGAAGCCGCTTTTTATTATAGACAATCATGTCGGAGGTGGCGGTGATGCCGTAGCATGAAAAACGCAAAAAGAGAACAGGCATTTACAATCTATCAGTCTCATCAAGGCCGCATCACAAATCGCGCCCTTGCCGGCAAATCAGGCGTATCCGCAAGAACGATCGGCAGATGGAAAAAAGAAGGGCGCTGGGACGAGGCGCTCCATAAGAACGCGGAAAGCGGCGGAAAAAACAACCCGGGCGAAGGTGATGAGTTAAACGAACGCCAGCGGCTGTTTTGTCTTTATTATGTGAAAAGCTTTAACGCCACCCAATCTGCGATAAAAGCCGGGTATTCACCGGAAAGCGCGCATGTGACGGGAAGCAGGCTGTTAAAAAACGGAAAAGTCGCCAAAGAAATCAGCCGCATGAAAAAGGAAATGGTCAATAAAGTGTTTGTCGAAGCGATGGACGTTCTTCAAGTCTATGTGAAAATCGCTTTCGCCGACATTACCGATTATGTAACCTTCGGAAAAAAAGAGGTTCAGGCCTTCGGAAAATCAGGGCCGCTCTTTGACGAAAATGATAATCCGATTATGCAGGAAATCAGCTACGTTGACGTTAAAGATTCGCACCTTCTGGACGGAACCATCGTCACAGAAGCAAAACTCGGAAAAGAGGGCATTGCAATAAAGCTTGCCGACAAGATGAAGGCTCTTGAAAAGCTGTCCTTGTACTTTGACCTTTTCCCCGATCAATTTAAACAAAAAATCGAAAATGAAAAATTAAAGCTAGCACAGCAGAAGATGGAAAAAACAGAAGACAGCCAAAAGCCGATTGACATTGTCATTACGCGGAAAGAGGAACGGTCATGATTGAAAAAGCGGTCAACCCGCGCTTTGAAGATTATTTGTTCAATTGGAATGAAACGTACCAATTTCTCGTCGGAGGCTACGGCTCGTCAAAAAGCTATCATACCGCGCTGAAAATCATCTTGAAGCTGCTTCGTGAAAAGCGGACGGCGCTTGTCGTGCGGGAAGTTTTCGATACGCACAGAGATTCTACTTTTGCCTTGTTTGAAGATATTATCGGGGAGCTTGAGCTGGGACATGCCGTAAAGGCCGTGTCTTCACCGATGCAGCTGAGATTTTCAAACGGAAGCCGGATTATGTTTAAAGGGATGGACAACCCGGCCAAATTGAAATCCATTCATCATATTTCACTGATTTGGATTGAAGAATGCTCTGAAGTGAAGTATGAAGGCTTTAAGGAGCTGATCGGCCGTCTGCGCCATCCCGAGCTTTCGCTTCATATGATATGCACCACAAATCCCGTCGGCACCTCCAATTGGACGTACCGGCATTTTTTCCGTGATGACCAAAAAAAACGGCTCGTATTGGATGATCAGACGCTGTATGAAAAAGGCACCGTCGTTAAGGGAGATACGTATTACCACCATTCCACAGCCTGCGATAATCTGTTTTTGCCGAAAAGCTATATTAAGCAGCTGGACAGCTTACGGCATTACGATCCCGATTTATACCGGATCGCCCGCAAAGGACAGTTCGGCGTTAACGGCATTCGCGTGTTTCCGCAGTTTCAGGTCATGGAGCACAACGAAGTAACGGAGCGGATTGCTTCCATCAGACGCCCCCTGTTTCGGACGGGCATGGATTTCGGTTTTGAAGAGTCATACAATGCGGTCATCCGGCTTGCCGTCGATCCGGATCAAAAAGAGCTTTATATTTTCTGGGAGTATTACAAAAACAAAATGACCGATGATCAGACAGCTGAGGAGCTTCAGGAATTGGCGGATCAAAAAGAGCTGATCAAAGCGGATTCGGCTGAGCCGAAAAGCATCCAATATTTTCGCAGGCAGGGCTTTTGCATGGTTGCGGCCAAAAAGTTTCCGGGCTCAAGACTTCAGTATACAAAAAAGCTGAAACGGTTCAAACATATCTATTGCTCAGACAGCTGTCAACATACGATCCGCGAATTGCAGAACTTAACGTACGCAAAAAACAAAAACGGCGTTCTGTCGGAAGATGAGTTTTCAATTGATCCCCACACACTTTCAGCCATTTGGTATGCGCTGGATGACTATGACGCGGCGGATCTGAAAGATGCATCACAAAAACGGAGACGTCCGAATCGGGAAAGGAGGAGGTAGGTGTTGCCGAACTATCAAAACGTTAGAGCCACCGTCTTTAAATCAAAAATGGCCGCGCCGCAGGCAAGGCAGATGAATGAAGATCAATTTGCCGATCTGTACGGCGAAGACATCATTTCACCGCCCTATAATCTCATTGAACTGAAAACAATCGCCGAATATTCGACGATTCTTCAGCAGTGCATTGACGCGTATCGGGTCAATATTACGGGTTTTGGGTTTGATGTGGAATATACCTTTGATGTAAATAGCTCAGATTGCTCTCCGACAAAAAAGGCGCGGGCCGAAAAAAACTGGATGAAGCTGGAGAGCTTTTACAAATGTCTTCATTTTGATGAATCGGCCGAGACGATCCTCGGATATGCGATAGAAGACCGTGAAAAAACGGGCAACGGTTTTCTCGAAGTGCTTCGGGACGGGGCGGGAAAACCGGCGGGGATTGAATATCTGGATGTGAAACATATGCGCGTCTGCGGTGTGACTGATCCCGTTGAAGTTACATTTTCATATGAAGAAAACGGCGCATCCAAAACGATTAAAAGGCAAAAACGGTTTCGTAAATATGTTCAGATGCTGAACGGTCGGAAAGTGTTTTTTAAAGAATACGGCGATCCCCGCATGATGGACATGAGAACCGGCGAATACGTAAAGACCCTGTCTGAAGAATATCGGGCAAATGAAGCCATTCACTTAAAAATCGGCAGCGGCACTTACGGAATTCCGCGCTGGGTCGGCAATATCGTCAACCTGTACGGCGCCCGGAAAGCGGAAGAACTGAATTTTATGTATTTCAAGCAGGGCCGTCACGTGCCGGCCGCCATTACGGTTGAAAACGGCATGCTGTCAGAAACCTCGTACAAAGAGCTCCAGGATTATATGAATGACCTGGAAGGGGTGGAAAACGCCCACAAGTTTCTGCTGATTGAGGCGGAAGGCATTGCGAAGGAAAAAGACCTTCACGGAGGCGAAGACATTACGCCCGTGTCTGTGGAAATTAAATCACTTGCGGAAATTCTGCAGGATGATGCGCTGTTTCTTGAATATGACGACAAAAGCAGAAATAAACTCCGTTCCGCTTTCCGTCTCCCGCCGCTTTACACGGGCGAGGCGCAGGAATACAACAAAGCCACCGCCGATACGGCACGGAAAATAACGGAGGAGCAGGTGTTTCAGCCGGAGCGGAAAACGCTGATTAATAAGCTCAACACGTTATTTTTGCCTGAACTGGGTCTCCACGATGTACAGCTCACATTAAAAGGGCCTGATTTTCGCGATCCGCTTGAAATTGCGAAGGTGCTTACGCCATTTATTTCCGCCGGTGCGGTCTCTCCTAATGACCTCCGTGATCTGGCCGGAAGAGTGCTCGGGAAGACGCTTGAGGAATGGCCTGAAGAGTACTACAGCCGGCCGGTGCTGAAAGGGAAAAAGGAGCAATCCTGAAAGGGGGTGAAAACATCTCGTGCCGAGAGAATTGAGAAATGCCGTCATCAGTTTTGTGAGCTATGTCGATAAGGCGGCGAACCAAACGGAATTCTTTTTTACAAAATCAGCCGGAGGCCTTCCGTCATTTGAAAAAAAGGTGCAGGTGTTTACAAAAAGCGAATCGGATGAGCAGAAGCTTGTTTACGGCATCGTTTACGAGCCGGATGTCCCGGATGCCCATGGCGATTATATGACGGCTGAAGAAATTGAAAAGGCCGCTCACGGTTTTTTGGCGGACGCCCGCAACATCGATACAAATCATAATTTTGAAGGCGGGACCGGCGAGGTGGTGGAGTCGTACGTTGCCCCGGATGACTTTGAAATCGGGAATGCTGTGATCCGGAAAGGATCTTGGGTGCTTGTCACCAAAGCTTCCGATGAAGTATGGGATCAGATTAAAGCCGGTATCATTACGGGCTACAGCATGGCGGGAACCGCTGACGTTTACGAAGAGCCGGCAGAAAAGCAAGCCGGCTTATTCGGCGCGGTCAAGCAATTTCTCGACCGTGACCGCAAATCAAGAAACCGCAAGGGAGAGGACTTGAACAAGATGAGAAAAGAAGACGTAAGAGAATCGATTGAACACGCGCTGCACCCGCTTTTAAAGCGGCTTGACAGCTTGGACCAAAACACGGAAGACAAAGACGGGGCGGCTGCGCCGTCTGATGAAGAAAAGCTGAAAACGCTTGTTGAGGACATGCTTGCGCCGATTATTAAACGCATTGAAGCGCTTGAAAAAGTAAGAGGCGCATCAAAGCAGCCGGAAGAAGAGACGGGCGGCCAAGAGTCTGTTAAAAAATCCATTTGGAGCGGACTGCTTTAAGCCCAGTCAGAAGGAGGAACTGTAGAGTGAGAAATCAAGATATCATCAGAAAGGCGGAAATGTCACTTTCCGCTTTAAAAAGCGGCGGTTTAATGAACCCCGCACAAGCTTCAGCATTTATCCGCATGGTGCAGAACACGCCGACCATTTTCAGCGAATCGCGTGTGATTCAAATGGAAAATGACTCGCAGAAATTTGAAAAAATCGGTTTCGGCCAGCGGATTCTGCGTGCCGCTGAGGAAGGAAAAGCCTTAACTGACGATCAGCTGACCGTCCCGGCAACAAGTACGGTGCAGCTAAATACGAAAGAAGTCATTGCGGAAATTAATATCACCTATGACACGCTTGAAAACAATATTGAAAAAGATGGCCTGCAGCAGACGATCATGCAGATTTTGGCGGAGCGGGCGGCAGTCGATATTGAGGAGCTTGTCGTAAACGGCGATACATCTTCTTCTGATCCGTACTTGGCACAGCTTGACGGAATCCGTAAGCAGACTGTATCTCACGTCATTGACGGAAACGGGGAAGAGCTGTCCAGAGCCACATTTAAAAAGGGCTTAAAAGCCATTCCGGCAAAATATTTGCGCCTGCCTCAGGAATTCAGATTTTACACATCTCAAGGCATGGAGATTGAATGGAAAGACCGTGTGGCTGACCGTCAGACCAATCTGGGGGATCTTGCGGTGCAGGGCGGTTTGTCTTCAGCATTCGGCGTTCCGGTCAAAGGAGTGTCCAATCTGCAGCCGTACTCGGTCGGAGAAGGTGACTCCCAGTACGATGCGTCTGACATCATTTTGACTCACCCGAAAAATATCATTCTCGGTTTTTCACGGAATATCCGAATCGAAGTAGATAAAGATATTCGCAGCCGCAAATTTATTATCGTACTGACGGCTAAACTTGACAGCAAATTTGAAGAAGAAGATGCAAGTGCCAAAATCGTAAACGTTAAAGAATAAGACGGGGGTGGCAGTTATGTTAATTCAGCCGTCTGACGTTGTTTCATATTCAGTTTATGATCAAGTCAAAAACAGGCCGGAGCCGCTTCTTATACAGGACATTCTGGAGGCGGAGGCGGAAGCGGCCAGAATGGCGGGGCATTCGTTCACTGACCCTATTTACTCACCGCTTCCCGAAAAGATTAAGCTTGCGTTATTAAAGCTTTCTCAATATTTTGCGCTGATCAACCAGAATGAAGCAGCCGCTTCCGCCTATCAATCTGAAAAGATAGGTGACTATTCCTATACGGTGGCAGGTGAAGGCGGGATCAGAAAACCGGCTGTGCGCCATCTTCTCTGTGAATATATCGCGCCGGGTTATTCCCCGGTTTCTGCAAACGCAAAGGTGAGACCGTTATGAGCTACGAACGGCTGCTCACTGACAGATGCGATATTTATCATGAGACGGTGTCAGTTCCGAAGGCCGGACGCTTCGGGATTCCCGCCGAAAAGCTCCAGCCTGTCTTTTCTTATCGGGAAGTTCCCGATGCTGAAGACGTGCCGTGTCTGTTTGTTGAAAAACAGCAGCAGCTTATTCAGCTTGATCCTGATCATAAGGTATATCAGCGGTTTCTCGTTCATTTTCCGAAAGAGGCCGTTGTGCGTGTCAATGACAAAATCATTTGGGAAGGACAGGCGTATATTCTGGAAATGCCGAAGAAAGCAAGACAGCACCATTGGGAGGTTATCGCTGTGAGAGATGACAGACTATGAGCATAAAAAACCTTGAACAATGGAATCGGTCGCTGCAAAAGGCATCATCCGGAGAATTTGCCCGTCAGGCAGGCGAATGGCTGGAACAGTCAGGAGAGGATTTTCTCGACTTGGTACGGGAGGAGCTTATTCATTCGGGAGGGATTGATACAGAAAGCCTGCTGTCTTCTTTCCGAAAAGGAGCGCAGGATCATATATGGATCATTGAAAACGGGGGACTGACCCTTGAAATCGGCACCAATGCAGAGTACGCCTTATTCATAAATGACGGACATTGGACCGTCTCAGATGAAAATGTCAGATGGGTGCCCGGGTATTTTCAAGGCTCCCGGTTCATCTATGATCCGTCAGCTTCAACGGGAATGGCGCTCAAAAAACAGTGGATCAGCGGGAATGGGTTTTGGGACAAAGCCCTTCTTTTGTATGAAACACTCTTCGCCGAATCGCTGGACAAGCGTTTCAATCAGTGGCTTAACACGTTGGGGGGAGATATCGGATGAATCGCGAAACCGGTTCAATCGCCGCTTTTTTGTATCAGCAGTGCGGCGTGCCCGTATATGAAAATGAACTGCCTGAACAATTTCAGGTGCCGTCACTATACATTCCGCCCCCATTTGTTTTTGACGAAAATGACACAGTCTCCACTTACAGGAAAACGTACAGTCTGAATGTGAAGCTGTTCCATGCCGACTCGGTGCAGGCGCTCTATGCAGCCGACCGGATCGCCGATGCGGTGAGAGAATCAAGACAGCTGATTCCGCTGCTAACGGAATCAGGGGAGGATACCGGTGATTTCGTCCGCATCAGCCGTATCGAAACAAGAGTCGGAGACAAAGGCGAGGCAGTGATCACAATCCGCTGGACGAGCCGCTACTACTATCAGAAACAAACATCTCCCGCACTGCGGGATGTGGACATTAACAGCGGGGTGAAACAAAAGTGAGACAACATAAAAAGAAAAACGCCGCAGCGGCGGAACGAGCGGTTCTTTATGACACGGCGGATTTAACAAAGCACGCGAAGGAGCTTTTCGGCGTAAAACCTGAGATTCTCCAGGGGGCTTTATTCGGCGTGAAGCAAAAACAAATGACAAAAGCGCAAGCCAAGTCTTACATTGAAGCATTTTTAACCAAGGAGGTCATGCAATAATGAACGGCGGAACATTTACGCAAGGAAAAGAAAAAGAACGTGCCGGAATCTATTTTAACTTTAAAACAACCGCCCAGGAGCGGGTATCGATCGGTGAACGCGGGATTGTCGCCCTCCCCGTCGCATCCGGCTGGGGGGAAGCGAAAACATTCGTTTCCATTTCAAGCATTGAAGATTTGAATAAAAAAGTGGGGCTCAGTATTGAAGATCCGTCACTGATTCTGCTTCGTGAGGCGAAAAAGAAAGCAAAAACCGTTTTGATGTACCGTCTGACAGAGGGAATCAGAGCGAGCGCCGATCTTTCGCAAGGTGTTAAAGCAACCGCTTTGTACGGCGGGTCAAAAGGAAATGACATCATCATACGCATCAGTGAAAACGTCCTTGATCAGACCGCTTTCGATGTGACCACTTACATGGATGAAGCGGAAGTTGACAAACAAACGGTGAAAAAAGCCGAAGAATTAAAAGCAAACGGCTATGTCACATTCACGGGAACGGGCGAACTGTCGGCTTCCATCCCGCTGACAGGCACTGAAGAAGAATCCGGGGAAACGTTAAACCCGCAGGCAGGCATCCGTCTTGCGGGCGGAACTGATAAAGCACCGGTCAACTCAGACTATACGGATTTTTTAGCTGCGGCTGAAACGGAGAATTTCGATGTCATCGCTCTTCCTGTAGCGGAAAACGATCAGCTGAAAGCGACATTTGCCGCATTCATTAAACGCCTTCGCGATGCGCAGGGACAGAAAGTGCAAGGGGTGACCGCCCATTACAGCGGGGATTATGAAGGCATTATCAATGTTACTGAAGGTGTGCTGCTGGAAGACGGAACCGAGATTAAAGCTGAAGATGCGACCGCCTGGGTGGCAGGCGCAAGTGCCAGCGCCGCATTTAATCAATCCTTAACATTCGTTGAATACGAAGGCGCCGTCGATGTGCTGCACCGCCTGACTCATGATGAAGTGATCGAACGTCTTTCCAAAGGTGAATTCCTTTTCTCTTATGATGCCCGTGATAAGTCAGTCAGCGTTGAAAAAGATATCAACTCATTGGTGACATTTACGGCAGAGAAAAACAAAAAGTTCGCGAAAAACAAAATCGTCCGTGTGCTTGATGCGGTGAATAACGATTTGACAAGAGAACTGAAAGCCTTAATTAAATCGAAAAAAGGCACGGGCAGCGATCTTCCTGCGACAAATGACGGCCTTCAATTCGTCAAAACGATGATCATTCAATATTTGACTACGCTTCAGGATGCGGGCGGCATCGCAAATTTTGATTCAGACAAAGACATTACAATCGGGCTGAATGAAGACCGCGACGGCTTTTTAATCGATCTCGCCGTACAGCCTGTGGATGCGGCAGAAAAATTCTACTTTAACGTGGAGGTAAACTAAGATGGCATTAAAAGCGCAAAACACGATTTCAGGAAAAGAAGGCCGTTTATTTCTCGACGGAGAAGAGATGGCGCATATTAAAACGTTTGAAGCAAACGTGGAAAAAAACAAATCAGAAGTAAACATCATGGGCCGCCGCATGACGGGACATAAAACAACAGGCGCCAACGGAACGGGCACGGCAACATTCTATAAGGTCACATCCAAATTCGCCGTCCTTATGATGGATTACGTCAAAAAAGGCAGCGACCCGTATTTTACGCTGCAAGCCGTTCTTGATGACAAATCATCGGGCCGCGGAACAGAACGCGTCACTCTGTATGACGTCAACTTTGATTCTGCAAAAATCGCCGGACTGGACGTAGACTCAGAAGCACTCGAAGAAGAAGTGCCGTTTACCTTTGAAGATTTCGATGTGCCGGAAAAGCTTTCTGAAACGTTTTAATTAAGATCGGTATGAGTGAAACAGGCCTTTTTACAGGCCTGTTTTTTATAAAAAAAGTAAGGGAGTTTTCATCATGAGCGAAAAAAACGAACAAGTATATGATCTGTCATTCTTTATGCCGGGTAAAACAGTCGAGGCTGAGGAGATTCGGGTTCCGCTTTCAAAGCGTTTTGTCGATAAAAAAGGAAACATCGTGCCTTTTATTTTTAAAGCCATTACGACTGAGCGCATTGACGAACTGGAGAAGGAAAGCACGACATATAAAAATGTGAAGGGCAGAGGCCGCGTAAAAGACTTAGACAGCCAGCGCTTTTATGCGCGGATCGCGGTTGAATCTACGATTTACCCTGATTTCCGTTCTAAGGAGCTCCGCGACGCTTACAAAACGGCAGATCCGGTCGAGGTGGCAAAACGCGTTCTTTCAGTCGGCGGTGAGTATGCAAATTGGCTGAATAAAGCGATTGAGATCAACGGTTTTGAAGATGAATTAGAAGATCTGGAGCAAGAAGCAAAAAACTGATAAAAGATGGGAATAAGGAAGCCGTGTATCTCTATTACGCGATGCATGAGCTTCATTATTCTCCATCAGAACTGAAAGAGTTATATGAAGCACCGAGACATTTTAAGGCGCTGTTGTACGGTTTAATCGGTTACAAGCTGGACATTCTTGAAAAACAAGCGAAGAAAGGGGGAGCGACATCATGGCAAAGCTGACCGCCCGTTTTGAATTGGAAGATCGGGTTTCAAAGAAAATAAGGAAAATCCAAAATGGCTTCAGAGCGCTTGAGAAATACAGGAAAATGACAAAACGCCAAAGTGAAATTGATATACGCAAAGAGAGTAAATCTGTTTTAAGAACAATTGACCGCATTCAGCGCTCTATGAAAAGAAAGCTGGGCGCACAAATGATCTCTATTTCAGCTGAAGACGGAGCCAGTGCCGTCATTCAAAAGGTGCAAGCCCAATTAGCGGGTCTGCCTGCGTCTTTAACCATTAAAATAGGAGCAAAAGACAGCGCGACAGCGGCATTAGAGAGATTGCGGGATCTGGCTGCCGGTTTTAAAGGATTTACCGTTTCACTGTATGCGTCAGACGAAGTGACCCCTGCCATGGAACGCATCAAACGCTATATGCAATCTGCGTTAAAGAACGGGTACTCTGTCACTATACGCGTCATAGATCACGTCATGAAAACAGTCGGCCGAATTTCAGCGGGCATTGATTCGCTGACGGGAAAAAACAATGTCATTCAATTATCGTTAAACGAAAAGGTGACAGCACAGCTGGCTGCAATGCAAAAGAATATGCCGGACGTCGGAAAAGCTTCTGCTTCTGCTGCTCCTGCTTCGCCGAAAAACGATTTTTCAATACTTGACTCCATTGCAGACACCTTCATGAAAAAAGTCAATGACATCGCATCCAAATTTTATCCGGAAACAATCATAGCGGAACTGGATAAATTCGCTGCAAACTTTATGAAGAAAGCGGATGAAATCGCAAGCAAATTCAGCCCTGAGACGATTTTAGCAGAGCTGGACAAGTTCACGACCTCATTCATGGGGAAAGCGGACGAAATCGCGAGCAAATTCAGCCCTGAGACGATTTTAGCCGAACTGGACAAGTTCACAACGTCATTCATGGGGAAAGTAGACGAAATCGCGAGCAAATTCAGCCCTGAGACGATATTAACCGAACTGGACAAGTTCACAACGTCATTCATGGGAAAAGTGGACGAAATCGCAAGCAAATTCAGCCCTGAGACGATTTTAGCAGAGCTGGACAAGTTCACGACCTCCTTCATGGGAAAAGTAGACGAAATCGCAAGCAAATTCAGCCCGGCAACGATATTAGCTGAACTGGACAAGTTCACAACCTCATTCATGGGAAAAGCGGATGAAATCGCGAGCAAATTCAGCCCTGAGACGATATTAGCCGAACTGGATAAGTTCACGACCTCATTCATGGGGAAAGTGGATGAAATCGCAAGCAAATTCAGCCCTGAGACGATTTTAGCAGAGCTGGATAAGTTCACAACCTCATTCATGGGGAAAGTAGACGAAATCGCGAGCAAATTCAGCCCGGCAACGATATTAACCGAACTGGATAAGTTCACGACCTCATTCATGGGGAAAGTGGACGAAATCGCGAGCAAATTCAGCCCGGCAACGATATTAGCCGAACTGGATAAGTTCACAACGTCATTCATGGGAAAAGTGGACGAAATCGCGAGCAAATTCAGCCCGGCAACGATATTAGCAGAGCTGGATAAGTTCACAACGTCATTCATGGGGAAAGTGGACGAAATCGCAAGCAAATTCAGCCCGGCAACGATATTAGCCGAACTGGACAAGTTCACGACCTCATTCATGGGGAAAGTAGATGAAATCGCAAGCAAATTCAGCCCGGCAACGATATTAGCCGAACTGGACAAGTTCACGACTTCATTCATGGGGAAAGTGGACGAAATCGCAAGCAAATTCAGTCCGGCAACAATCTTAGCAGAGCTGGACAAATTCGCTGATTCGTTTATGAAAAAGGTAGACGGGGTCGTGAGTAAATTCAGTCCGGAAGCCATATTGAAAGAACTGGATAAATTCACTGATTCATTTATGAAAAAGGTTGATGACGTTGTCAGCAAATTCAGTCCGGAGACCATATTGAAAGAGCTGGATCATTTTACTGATTCGTTTATGAAGAAAGTCGACGACGTTGTCGGTAAATTCAGTCCTGATAAGCTAATCGACCGCGCCGAACAATTTGTAAATGACACGATTGACCGAATTTCTGAGAAATTCGATTTTCTCAATCCGGATAAGATTTTGGAAAAAGTGGAGCAGTTTACATCCTCACTGTTCGGAGGCATTGATAAAAAGTTCGGCAAATTCAGTCCTGATGCGATCATCGAAAAAGCCGAGGCATTTGTTGATAAAATTGTCAGCAAGATTGCAAAGAAATTTGAGAAATTCAGCCCGGACAAAATCATCGAAAAAGCCGGGGAATTAATAGAAAAAATATTTTCAGGAATCGCTGAAAAATTAGGCAAACTCAATATCGGCGGATTATTAGGCGGCGGCACGAAAAAAGAAAAGAGTAAGGGCGGCCTTTCTGCCGGCGGCACCAACAGCCCGAAGCGTCCTGATCTGACAAAGGGTCCGCAGCGCACGGTAACAGCGCCAAAATCTTCAGGAAAGTCAGCCAAAAAAACCGGCGGGGCTTTGGGGGGCTGCTGCTGCTGTACCGGAGTGACGAGGGGCAAAAGCAGTAAAGTCGAAGGGCGAAATAAATCCTCGAAAAGAGGTTCCTCCGTAAAGGGAAGCAAACAGGCATCCGTAAACACGCCGAAAACAAAAGGGGCAGGTAAAGGCATCGGCACGCTTTTGAAAGGCTTAGGAGATTCAAAGGCGCTAAAAGGCGGTTTGAAAGGGTTAAAAGGTGCCGCTAAAGGAATTCCCGGCATAGGTGAATTGTTATCACTTACTGATTTAGCCGGCATCAATAAAGATAATGCAGGAGAGAAGGTCGGCTCAGCAGGCGGCGGTCTTGCCGGAGCTGCGGCCGGAGCGGCAATCGGCAGCGTTGTTCCCGGAGTGGGCACATTAATCGGCGGCGCGGTAGGCGGCATCGCCGGCAGTTTAGGCGGTTCCAGCTTGGGAGAGGCCTTTGATTCAGGGGCTTTGAAAGACACGTGGAATGATATTTCCAAAGCGGCGCAAAGTGCTTGGACAACAATACAAGATACTTGGGGAAGCGTTTCATCCTGGTTCATGGAAAATGTATGGACGCCGGTTTCAACGGCTGTCGTCGGAGTGGCGACAAGCATTTGGTCAAATATCGTGAATGCGTGGACGACGATTCAAGGGATTTTCAGCACGGTGTCATCCTGGTTCATGGAAAATGTATGGACGCCGGTTTCATCGGCTGTCGTCGGAGTGGCAACCAGCATCTGGTCAAATATCGTGAATGCGTGGACGACGATTCAAGGTGTCTTCAGCACAGTATCCGGCTGGTTTATGAGCACGGTGTGGGGGCCCGTAAAATCGGCTGTCGTCGGAGTGGCGACGTCCATTTGGAGTAAAATCACAGGAGCTTGGGATAAAATTAAATCCGTTTTCAGTACGGTTTCCGGCTGGTTCATGGATACTGTCTGGAATCCGGTGAAAGACATGGTGAAAAATGTCGGTAAAGGAATATCAGATGCTTTCCAGTCTGCTTTAGATACGGTAAAGAATATATGGAAAGGGTTAAGCGGCTGGTTTGAGAAACATATAAAAGAACCTCTTGTAAAAGTGGGAACGGCCATATCAGATGCTTTTTCTGCAGCATTCGACTGGGTGAAAAAGATTTGGGATAAAACCGGCGGCAAAATGATTTCAGGCATAATGAACTTTGTCACAGGAGGCGGCGGAGATAAAAAGAAAAAAACGGACAAAAACGCCACGGGCGGCTACATTACAAAGCCGACCATTTCCTGGATCGGTGAAGCCGGTAAAGAATTTGTCATCCCCGTCGACAACAATCGCGGCCGCGGGAAGATGCTGCTTTCACAAGCTGCGTCTAGGCTCGGTATGCGTGTTGTCGATGATATGGGCGCGGCTTCGGCTCAGTCTTCTGCTGTGCCGGCGGGAGCGGGAGGTGTTTCTTCTTCTGCATCTGTATCGGCCGCAGCGTCTGTAGAGGCATCCGGACTTGGCGGGACGGCTTCATCACTCGGCAAACAGTTTACTGAAGGCTTTGACAGCGGAATCAGCAAAAAAGCGGTGGATATGGACGGCTGGAAGGAAAAAAACATCGGAACGCCGTTCAATGCCCTCATTTCGTCTTCATCCGGTTACGGAAAGCAAGTCGTTGCGGGCTATGTGAAAGGTCAGAATACTTCGCTGACGGGCACCGATTCATTTTTAAAAACAAAGGTGAAAACACCTTATCAATCGGCGGTTAATCAATCGTCATCATGGGGCGCCGCAACGGTGAAAGGATATTCGGCCGGACAGAATGCAAAAGATACGGGAACGTCGCAATACGTAAGCACACATATCAATAAACCGTTTGTGCAATCAAGAGATTCCGCGAACGGCTGGGGGTCAGGCCTGATCGGACACTTCGTATCAGGGATGACTGCAAAAGGAAGCGAAGTCAAACAGGCTGCCAAAGATATGGCCAAAAAAGTCGAGGACGCATTCAGGGAAGAGCTTGATATTCACTCTCCTTCCCGTGTCATGATGAGTCTCGGACGCTTTGCTTCAGTCGGCGTCGTCAAAGGTCTCGGCTCAGTTGACGTGAAAAAATACGCCGAAAAACAGGCAGGCTCGCTTGCAGCAGCCTTTTCCGGCATGGGTGCAGCGGGAGGAAGCGTCAAAGAGTGGCTTTTGGCCGCAATGAAAGCAACCAATACGCCGATCAGCTGGCTTCCGGGATTAATGACGATCGCACAGCATGAGTCAGGCGGCAACCCTAATTCCATTAATCTATGGGACAGCAACGCCAAAGCCGGACACCCGTCACAGGGGCTTATGCAGACGATTCCGAGCACCTTTGAAGATCACAAAGCGCCGGGCATGAATGATATCAGAAATCCAATTCACAACGCCGCTGCCGCTATCGGCTATATTAAAAGCCGATACGGCTCGATCAGCAATGTCCCCGGGATTAAAAGTATGGCTCATGGAGGCCCTTACGTCGGTTATGCCAATGGGGGTCTGATTACCAAGGAGCAGATCGCCCGTGTCGGGGAAGGGAACAAACGGGAGTGGATCATCCCTGAAGAGCGGGGCATCCGCGGCCGTTATCTGCTGCAAAAAGCGGCTCAAGCGCTCGGCATGGAAGTGTCCGACCCGTCACAGACGGAACCGGCGGCGCTTTCAGCCGGCACGGTTTCCGCAGCCGTTAAAGGCGGCGGACAAACCGTTCAAAAAACGGGAACAAAAGAGATTAAAATCGAATTCAGCGGCGATCAGCATTTCCATAACGGACAGGACGCCGACAGCCTCGCCGCCAAAATCAAACAGGCGCTGATTGATGAACTGCAAAAAGACATGTATACCGGAGCAAAGGGGGCCGTTGCTTTTGACTAAATCTGTTTACGAATTTTGGCTGTCTCAGGGAAAGGACAAGCTCCGGCTTCCCGTTCTCCCTGAAGCGATTGATATCGCAAACAGCGTGCAGAATGATTCCGTGAAAGTCACCGGACTTGGAGAGGTGACGTTTATCGAAGAACCGGGAGCGAAAGAAATTTCGTTCTCTTCTTTTTTTCCGAAACGGTACAGCCCGATTGTTGAATATCAAAGCATCCCTTCGCCGGAAAAAGCCATTTCAGCCATTGAAGCATGGATGAAAGCGAAAAAACCCGTTCAGTTTTTGATTACAGGGACAAAAATCAATGTCACATGCAGCATTGAAAGCTTTAATTACAGCGAAGGTGACAATGAAATCGGCGACCGGAATTTTGATATCGTACTGAAAGAATATAAAACCGCTTCGCCAAGAAAAATCAAACAAAAGAAAAAAACGAAAGCGAAGCGCCCGTCCAAAGCTTCACCCAAAACATATACCGTCAAAAAAGGGGATACGCTTTGGGACATCGCCGGCAAGTTTTACGGAAAACACACGGAGTGGCGGAAAATCTGGAACGCGAATAAAACCGCCATGATTAAGCGCAGCAAACGGAATATCCGGCAGCCGGGGCATTGGATCTTCCCGGGGCAGAAGCTGAAGATACCGCAATGAAACGGGTGAAAAGATGATTGAACTATTTGTCATAAAAGAAACGGAGTGGCTCGAGCTTGTCACAGAAAGCGTAACGCTGGAAGGACACAGATATCAGGCGCCCCGCTCTATCGAAGCGACGATTGTCGTAAAGCAGGGCAGCCAGACGTATTACGGCGTAACAGAAGGGGATACGGTTTTGTTCAAATGGAACGGAAAAGAACTGTTCCGCGGCATTGTTTTTGCAAGAACGCCCGATGAGCATACCGTCGCCTTCACCGCATACGATATGCTTCAATACCTTGTGAAAAACCAGGACGTTTACGTGTTTTCCAACAAGCGCGCCGATCAAATATTAAAAAGGATCGCCAGCGATTTTCAAATTCCCGTCACATCCATTGCCAACACAGGCCATACCATTAAATCACTCGTTTTTAAAAATGATACAAGCCTTTACGATATGATGCTAAAAGCTTTAAAGCAGACAAAAAGCCAGACGGGGCGCAATTATCAGCTCTATTCAGAAAAAGGCAGGCTCGGCTTGCGTGAATGGCCGGAGCCGTCTGACATATGGGTGCTGGAAACAGGAGTTAATATCACAGGGTATCAATACAACACCTCAATTGATGACACCGCAACCCGTGTCGTCATGCGGCTGCAAAAAGACGATAAAACCGTGAAGGCTTCCGCCTCAGACAGCGCGGGCATGAAAACATTCGGCGTTTTGCAGTATACCGAAACGGTTTCTGACGACATTAATGAAGCCCAGCTGAAACAGCGCGCAAAAGTGAAGCAGGCTGAGAAAAAAGGCGTTAAGAAAGAGCTGAAAAATATACAGGCGATCGGTATTCCCGGGTTGGAAAGCGGATTGCCGGTCTATATCTCAATTCCGGAAATCGGGCTGAAGAAAACCTATTATGTAGATACGGACCGCCATGAATTCCAAGGAACAAAACATACCATGACGATTGACGTCACGGAGAAAAATTCACTTCCGGAGGGGACATCCTGATGAGATTAAGTGATGCCATTAAACATTTAGCCGTCGGAGCGGTTGACGCCGAAGCGCCGGTAGAGCTGATGCCGGCCGAAGTGACCTCCGTTTCGCCGCTCGAGCTGAAACTGAAAGATCACGACAAACTTTTGATTCCGTCTGATGCACTCATTTTGCCGAAGCGGCTGAGATCCGGAGAAGATGATCAGCTCCAAGCGGGAGATCGGGTGATGACCGCCGCTTTAACAGGAGGACAGTCTTTCTTTGTACTGGACAAAATTTAACCGGCATCCGGACGGAAATGTACCAGAATATCAGCCTATTAAAGCCGCTTCATCATCCGAAGAGGGCTTTTTTACATGATCAAATCTAAAAGGAGCGGGTGCAATGGCCCTGACACCGGAAATCGAATTTGAAGATTTGGAGGATGCGAGTGAGGCCGTTGAAACTTCACAAACCTACCGAATTGATTTTGAAAACAACCGGATTACCAATGAACTGATAAACGGACTGGACGCAATCAGACAATTCGTCTATATCGCTCTTCACACAGAACGGTATTCATATTCGGTTTTCAGTCATGATATCGGAAACGAACTTCAGGAAGTGCTTTCAGATCAGAACACGACGGATGCTTATAAAAAAATGGAGATTCCAAGACTGATAGAAGAAGCCTTGCTGTATGATGACCGTATTTTGGCCGTTACCAATTTTGAGATTGAGAAAAAAGATGATGCCTTCACCGTCTCTTTTACCGTTGAAACTGATGAGGGCATGCTTGAGATAGAGGAGGTGCTGGGTGAGGATGTTTGAAGCTCAGACGTTTGACGACATTATGGACAGAATGCTGGCGCGCATTACGGCAGATATTGATACGAGAGAAGGCAGCGTCATTTACAATGCGCTCGCGCCTGCGGCCGCTGAGCTCGCAAAGTCTTATATTTGGCTTGATACCGTGCTGGAGCTCGTGTTTTCCGATACGGCTCAGGGAGAATTTCTGGACAGGCGTGCTGCTGAAGCGGGAATTGAACGAACACCTGCCACAAAAGCGGTCAGAGCCGGAGAATTCACAGCGGGCATCACCATTCCGCCAGGCTCCCGTTTCTTCGTTGATAACCTGTATTTTCAATATACGGGGGATGGAACGCTTGAATGTGAAACAGCCGGTGAAGCGGGCAATGCCGGCATTTCAGGGCAGAACCTGCTGCCGCTTGATACGATACCCGGGCTTGAGAAAGCAGTCATGCGCGATATATTAATTCCCGGCCGTGAGGAAGAAGACGACAACAGCTTAAGGGCGCGCTATTTTACCCGTGTCCGCCGGGAGGCAGTCAGCGCAAATAAACAGCATTATAAACAATGGGCCGAAGAGGTTGACGGCGTCGGCAGGGCGAAAATCTTCCCGCTTTGGAACGGAGCCGGAACGGTGAAGGTTGTCATCACAAATGCGAATTTGGAACCGGCATCAGATATTCTGATCAAGAAAGTAAAGGATTATATTGATCCGGACGAAGAGCAGGGAGAAGGACAGGCGCCGATCGGAGCGGCAGTAACGGTGGAAAGCGCCGTATGGAAGGAAATCGAAATCTCCGCTTCCGTGCTGCCTGAGCTGAACAGCTCGATCGATGACGTAAAAGCGGAGATTGAAAAAGGCGTCCTGAATTTATTTAAGAAAATGGCCTTCGAAGAAAACACCGTCCGTTTATCACAAATAAACAACATCGTTTATAACTCGGCATCCGTCAGTGACTACGCCGATATCAAAATGAACGGTGCGGCGGAAAACCTCGTGCTCAGTGACGTGGAAATTCCTAAACTCAAAGAGGTGACAATCCTTGAGCAGACTCGATGAGATGACGGCGTACCTCCCGCCGTTTTTAACCCGATTAAAAGAGATGGCACAACTGCTTGAGGCGGAAGCTCCTGAGTTTGAGCGGCAGAATAACGATATTTTCGATTTGACAGATCAGCTCTTTATCACGACGGCGACATGGGGGCTTGACCGCTGGGAAAAAATATTAAAAATACCGCGGGAATCAGGTGACACGGAGGATATGAGACGGCTCAGGCTGATTTCGAAGATGTCGAATATTCCGCCCATCACACATCAAGCGATCGAGCAGGCGCTAAACCGTTTTTTAAAACATCCGTCAGCTTACGTTCGGATGTTTCCGGGGCAGTATCGTTTTTATGCCGATATCGGGCTTGATGACCTGCAGCACATGAACGAGCTGATTGAAACGCTTGAAAAAATCAAACCCGCTCATTTGGCGTATACACTGAGAGCCGCATTAAACGAAACACTGGAAATCAAAGACCGGGTCATTCTCAACAATCGGAGATACCGAAAAGTCAGTGAACTGAAGGTCGGTTATTCCGTCACACTCAACAATAACGAGGTGGTCTTACCATGATATCAGCCGCTTACAGACAGCGTGCCGCAGCCGATCTGAAAAACAGGATCACAAAAGTGCTGTTAAACGGCAAAGAAACTCCGATTGCGGATATTTCCGTAAAAGATGCCGCAGTCACCGTTCTCACACGCAGGGAAGAAGACGTCAAACACATTGAAACCGTGCAGATGCTTGACGAAACAGGAAGCGTCATCACAGAACGAAAAACAAATTTAGATCTCAGCAATAACAGAACGCTTGATTTAAGATTTACCTTTGAGGTGGTGTAACGATGGCTTACGAAGAAAAAACAGACTGGCTTCCGGACGATCCGATTAACGAAGATGACGTCAACCGCTGGGAAAAAGGCATAAAAGACGCCCACACGGATCTGGCGGCCCATAAAAACGACATGAACAACCCGCACAAAACGACAAAGGCGCAAATCGGTCTCGGAAATGTAGACAACGTCCAGCAGGCAGCAAAAAAAGATTTCGACCGGCACAATCAAGATCTGGACCGGCATGTGACGAAAGCTGATAAGGATAAATGGAATGCAGGACAGCTGTTTAAATTAACGGAAGATAATGGGCTGGCAAAGTATCGAAGCGGTGCTGACTTTAATACGGTAACGGATACAGGTTTATATTATATGAGCAGTGTCACGAGTGCATTAAACGCGCCAGTGAATAATAACGGGTATTTGTTTGTTCACAACTACGGAACGTATGCTTATCAGGAATATACGTCCTATAGCAGCAGCGACTCAACGTCGTCAGGCCGACGAAAGTTTATGCGTAATAAAGTCTCAGGCTCGGATTCTTGGACGTCATGGCGTGAGTTGGAGTCAGTGGAAGGGTCGCAGTCAAAGGTCAACGCACATGCTGATAAAACAGATATTCACGTAACAAAATCTGATAAGGACAAATGGAACAATGCGCAGTTAAATAAAATTTCGAATGATGACGGCCAGCCGTTATTTAATGTCACAACTGATCTTCATGCTGAATTGTTAAATTATCCTTCATTGACCTATTTCTCATATGAAAAAACTGCGGCGAATACCCCTCCTGCAGGCGGACGCGGGTTTTGGACCTGCAGCGTCGGAAAGTCATATGGTCATGTTCTTGCCATGACAAATGACAACAGAACATTCCGCAAGTCTTTGGCAAATAATGTTTGGAGTGATTGGGTTGAATTGGACAACACAGAAGCTGTGCAAAAACTAGTAGACGCTCACGCCAATAAAAAAGACATCCATGTCACACAGGCGGATAAAAATATGTGGAACGGGGCACAGCTTTCGAAAATCACAAACGATAATGGCGGCTATCTTCTTACAATTGGTGATGATGATAACTTTCTTGAAAAAATCGTTACAAACGGAAGGGCGTTCGGCACCTTTTATTCAACCGGCAAAGCGGCAAACAGTCCGAGCAACGCTTCGACCCGCGGCATGTTTCATTTTACCTCTCTTGACAGTGAGGGAAAGGGAACGTTTGGGTATGTCATTGCCATCGATTATAAAAATAATATGTTCACGAACTATTTGGATTTGAACTTGGGCTGGCAGGGCTGGCGTCGCCTCGTTACTGAACTTGATACTGAGAATGTACCTTGGATAAATGTTCCTTATAAAAATGGCGCTAAATCAGGAGACAGGCCGCTTCAATACCGCAAAGTGGGAAACACCCTTCACCTGAACGGACACGTTCTTACGGACAGAGAAGTGGTATTTGGGAGTGTGCCATCCTCTTGTGCGCCGGCCAAAGGCGTTGTAACGATGGTTGCAGCCAGCGGCACCACCGGTTACAGCAAGTTTATTATTTATTCTAATGGAGATATGAAGCTGACGGGAATTATGGCCAATATAGAAAATAACGTGAACGGCTATTATATTGACCTTGTTTTGGCACTCACGTAAAGGAGCGAGAATATGAAATTAATATTTCCGTATGACAATGACAACATTTATACAGGCACTCCGGTTGAGCTTTATCCGGATTCTGAGACAGGAGATTATTTGATGCCGGCTAACGCTGCGGACTTTCCGCCGGAAATAAACGGCGAAGGCATGTGGCGCCCATTTTTTGATGAAGAGAAACAAGAATGGGTGGAAACGGCTGACGAAGCATATAAAGACAGCTTAAAAAAAGATACGGCTCCCGATTCAAACCAGCTTGCAGGCCTCGGGAGACAGCTGGCGAATGAGAAATTGGCCAGAAAAGCAGCCGAACAAGCGCAGCAGTCACTCGGCAGGCAATTAGCGTCTTTAAAATTAGAATTATTAAACATAAAAGGAGAATGAAAAAATGAAGAGACTTAACTTTTGGGTTTACGCTTTGTTTTATAAGTGGGCCTCAATAGAAATGGTAAAACAGGCTATGGGCTATGATGACTGTTCTGCCGAAGATCTGGCGGAAGGTGTGGCCGCGAAGTATATCACGCCTGAGGAATTTCAAGAAATAACGGGTGAAACATACGAAAACTATAAAAATGCTGTGTCATAAGCCGAACGGCTTTTTTTATTTGTCATTTTTAATAAATCAGAAAAGGAGGACGGCCGATGAAAAAGCATTCATTTGAATTTCCCGCCGATCAACTTGGCAGGCCCGGCGCCGTAAAAGCTTATCGCGGTAACAAAAACGATTATGTCACACCGGTTGCTGATTTGTCCGGAATGGGAGAGCTTCTTACCAATACGCCGCTAGAAGCGATTGAAGTATACAGCCAATTCGGACAAGACCGTTTAGGAGCCGTCTTAATAGACAGAGCACAGGGGTGGGCTTATTCGGACCGCAGCGGAACTCTTTTTATCGAAGAGAGCGAGGATAACAATTCGTGGACGGCTTCACATTCTGTCGCAGTCAAAGGCGGAGTGCTGACCGCTTCGGGGTGGGTCAGTCTGACAAAACGATATTACCGGTTCCGTTTTGAAAATGGAAATCAAAAGCAGTCCGAATTTGTTTTATACCAATCTGTCGGTACGGGCGGTGATATGGCGTTTTCATATACAGACGTGATTTTTCATGAAAATGCAGCAGAGGCGGGCGAGGGAAGCATCTTCTCAGCGGGCGCTTGGAAAAAACTTCTCGTCGAAATCACCGGCACGGCTGAGTCGGGCCATATCGCGTTTTGGGGGAGATCCATCTCGGGAAGAAATGTGCCGATCAGAGGAATCAGGTCTGAAGACGGAACATCAGCCGCCGGTACATCAGGCACAGACGAAGTGTGGTCATTTGATATTGCCGGCTTTAAGGAAATCGTCATGGAAATCAAAAGCATTTCCGGCGGGAGCCTTTCTGTCAAAGGCACGGCATTTTCGTAAGAATGAAACTTCCGAAGGGAGGTGAGAACAATGTAAGAGGGGGGAGCGGAAGTGCTTCTGGATGAACAAGCGGTGCAAAAAGAATTCGCAGGAATCAAAGGTGAACAAAAGGTGCTTGAACAGCGGGTGGCCGTATTAGAGCGGGTATCCGACCGGCACGATCAGCAAATCATGACGCTGAATGAAAAACTGAATAAAATTGACGAAAACACAACATGGATTAAGCGGACCATTACAGGAGCGATCGTGACAGCAATCTGCACGGGCGTCATTGGCGGAGCCATCGCCATCATGTACAATCTGCTGCAAAAGTAGGGGGGAAACCGATATGAAATTCGCGGACAAAGGCACGGTCGTCAGGACGGTGCTTCTTTTGCTTGCTTTATTGAATCAAACTTTGCTGATGTTCGGCAAATCGCCGCTGAATATTCAGGAGGACCAGGTCAGCCAGCTTGCAGATACGCTGTATGCCGCCGGGTCGGCCGTTTTTACAATCATAACGACTGCCGCCGCCTGGTTTAAAAACAATTACGTTACAGCAAAAGGGAAAAAACAGCAGGCTTTATTAAAAATAAACAATTTATCGAAATAGGAGAGATGAGAATATGGTAAAAATTACACAGGATTTTATCCCGGCAGGAAACAATAACCGCCCAGGCTATGCAATGACACCGATTTACATTACGGTGCACAATACAGCCAATACCGCAGTCGGAGCTAACGCCAAAAGTCACGCAAGCTATGTGAAAAATCCCGATACACCGACAAGCTGGCATTTCACAGTCGATGATACGGAAATTTATCAGCATCTTCCGCTGAACGAAAACGGCTGGCATGCCGGTGACGGAAACGGGGACGGCAACCGTAAATCCATCGGTATTGAAATTTGTGAAAACGCAGACGGCAACTTTTCACAGGCCGTGGCAAACGCCCAATGGCTCATCCGCACATTAATGACGTCGCACGGCATCCCGCTTGCGAATGTCGTTGCGCACAAGCATTGGTCAGGAAAGCTTTGTCCGAGAAGACTGTTGGATACATGGGATGAGTTTAAAGCGGGAATCGGTTCTGGGGAAAGACAGACGTATACCGTCCAAAAAGGAGATACGCTGTCAGCGATCGCGCGGAAATTCGGCGTCAGCGTGGCCGATCTGCAGAAATGGAATAACATCGCTGACCCGAACCTGATTAAAGTCGGACAAGTACTGATCGTCAGCCCGCCGGTTGAAGCACTGTATTCTCTTCCGGACGAGGTGATTCAGCTGACAGAGCCGTACACGTCCGGTGAAAAGGTATACCAGGTGCAAAACGCGCTCGCCGCACTTTATTTCTATCCTGAAAAAGGAGCTGTCAATAACGGCATTGACGGTATCTACGGTCCGAAAACCGCAGATGCCGTGGCCCGCTTCCAATCTGTAAACGGACTGACGTCTGACGGCGTCTACGGTCCCGCTGTAAAAGCGAAAATTCTGATGCAGCTTTAACAAAAAAGGCTGAGTCCCGTTCACATTGCGGGATTCAGCCTTTTTTCTTTTTTAACCGGTTCAATAGCCCGAGATTCCTCGCCCGCATCCTCAGCGAATAAGCGGAAAGCCCGAAGCGTCCGTAATCCACAAACTTTACGCGCCTGACAATTTTCTTCACATCATCACCTGTCGCATCTCTTTGTTAGTTTTATTATATGAAAGATAAGGAAAAAAGGAATAAGGACAAGAGCCGTGTCTCCTGTCCTTAGTGTAATCAAGCTTTTTTTTGTTTATACTTGTCAATCAGCCGCTCGTTTTCTTTGAAAATTCTGGCGGTATGAGGGCTGACCTGGTAACTTGCGATACTTGTCATTGAACGTTTTTTAAACATTTTGAACGGTTTCGCTCTTTGTTCCGGCTGCCCGTTTTGAAATGCCTGCTCCATTTAACCGTCACCTTCCTCTTCTATTGGCAGCATTAAATCATAAATGCTCGTTAGCGATGTGAAAAGCAAATAATCGAATTCCGTCAACAGGTTTTCCGACGTGAGTTTGATCACGTAATGGCGGTTTTGGACTGTAAACGGAATAAGCACAAGCCTGCCTTTTTGATCATAGTAGACGTCTTTACGGTTAAGACGGGACTGAACGTCTGCCGCATCAGGCATATGCTCCGTCAAGCGGTCCTTATCCGATTGTGCGGAATAGTCGCACAAGGAAGCCGTGACATTCATTTTTTCGGCATAAGCGGCCAGCAGTCTGCTGATGCCTTCCGCATAAGCTTCTGTACTTCCATAATATACATGGATCGGTTCATTTTTCAACAGATATTGATAGGTTTTCAGTTTTTCAAGATAGGAGTGAAGCATTTCGTTATTTTCTTCTAAAATTTCCCGCGTATCCGTCTCTAATTCATTGCCGGCGAGCTTTTTGATATACGCGCTCAAAAAGATAAACGCATCAATAAGGGCAAAGCAGACGGCAACAATCAAATATTGTCTCCATGCGGCAAAGAGCGATTCGGGATCATATGTCCAATAGACCATGGAGCCCAGTACAAATAGTAAATACCACGTTTTACGGATGGCAAACATTTTTTCTTTTACCTTTGCCTCATACCGCCAGGATGCGTACACATATAAAATGAGTGCGGCCGCCATCGTCCACACCATAATCTGAAAAAACAAAAGCATGAGCATCCCTCACAATTTGAAAAATGGTCTGCTATGTTCATTCTATGTCATGACATCATTTTCCTGTCACAAAAAAACCGCTTCTGTAAAGAAGCGGATGTCATCAGAAAAACAGATCTAAGATGAAAAAGGCGATGGCGCCGAGTGTACCTGCAATCGGCAGGGTGATGACCCATGTAATGAGCATCCGTTTAGCCGTTCCCCAGTTTACGCCTTTTACGCGGTGGGAAGCGCCCACACCGAGAATGGAAGACGAAATGACGTGTGTCGTGCTGACAGGGAGATGAATAAACGTGGCCCCGAAAATAATGGCTGCGCCGGTTAAGTCGGCAGATACGCCGTTTACCGGACGGATTTTCATAATTTTCCCGCCGACGGTTTTAATGATTTTCCAGCCGCCGATGGATGTGCCGAGACCCATTGCCAGGGCACAAGAGAGCTGCACCCAAAAAGGAATGGCATCACTTTTATGTAAATTGGCAGTCATAAGCGCCATCGTAATGATACCCATCGCTTTTTGCGCGTCGTTCGTTCCGTGTGTATAGGACTGAATGGCAGCCGTCAAAATCTGCACTCTGCGGAAGCGTTTATTTGTTTTCGCCAGATTGCTGTCTTTAAAAATCAGCTTCACGATCGAATATACGATAAAGCCGAGAACAAAGGCGATGATCGGTGATAAAATAAGTGCTTCGATAATTTTAATGAACCCTTTATAATTAAGCGTCGCAAAACCTGACGCTGCAATGGCCGCACCGGCGATCGCTCCGATAATCGCATGTGAAGAGCTGCTCGGAATGCCGAAATACCATGTGATCAAGTTCCAGGCGATTGCGGCGAGTAGAGCCGCCAGAATGACAACTGACCCGTTGTCTAATGTATAAGGATTCACAATGTCCTTTGTAATGGTTTTCGCCACACCGGTAAATGTCATCGCTCCGAGAAAGTTCATGATGGCGGCCATGACGATTGCGTGCCGCGGCTTCAGAGCTTTTGTCGAAACTGAGGTGGCGATTGCGTTTGCGGTATCGTGAAATCCGTTAATGAAGTCAAATACCAAAGCGCATATGACAATTAATATCGTTAAAAGTAATAGAGTATCCATTATAACCCCTCGTTACGCGTTTTTCATAATAATGGTTTCAAGGTTATTGGCAACGCTTTGGCAAGAGTCGGCAATTTCCTCAAGCGTTTCGTAAATCTCGCGGTACTGAATCACTTTAATCGGATCGGTTTCTGTGCCGAACAGATTTTTTAATGATTTACGGTGCAGGTTATCACAGCTGTGCTCGTATTCCTTAATTTTAATGGCGTGAGGGTGAATGTCCTTCAATCGGTTTTCTGCAAGCAGCTCAATCGTGATTAAAATTTCCTTCGCGCACTCTCTGATGTATCCGCTGAACTTATCGATATGCTCATCGGAAGAAGTGATCGAGAAAATCTCCATCATTGCTGAAAAATGTTCGATTCCGTCAAGCACGTCATCGAGGCTGTTTGTCAGCTCAAGGATGTCTTCACGTTCAATGGGAGTGATAAAAGCTTTGTTCAGCTCTTTAATCATGACATGAACATGATTATCTCCTTTTGTTTCAAACTCTTTTAACGTATCGGCAAATTCCTTTAAAGTCGTCTGGTTCGTCACTTTAAAGTTGACAAAGTATTCTGCGGTTTCGTCTATGTTTTTTGCGATTTCTGTTAAAAGGAGTGAGAACTTATCTTTTTTTCTTTTTATCATTAAAAACCCTCCATTGTTTGAATGAGACAATGCACACATCAAATTATTATATAGCCTTTTGTCGAAAAAAAACAGATAAAGTCGAAAAAAACGCCTCTTGATTTTTTCGTAAAAACGTGTCTCATCCTGTTTTTCTTATGTTACCCACTTCGCCAAAAAAACGTAACATACTTCGAATTCAGACATCTTGCTTAAAAAGTATAACAAAAGATGTGAATTTGCTGTCAACTTTTGCACGTGATTTTGCCAGAAAAAAAACGGCTCCCGTAAAAGGAACCGTTTTTATCAGTTTTTTCTGCCGTTTTTCAGCCAAAAATAAAGCGGCAGCCCGGCGAGGCCGATCAAGAGGGACAGCGCGCAGCTCAGTGTATCTGTAATGACCGTGCTGATCAGCACAAACAGTGAACCCGCGATGGCCAAAACAGGAATGATCGGATACAAAGGCACGCTGTAGGCGCGCGGTTTTCCGCCGCTTTTTTTTCTGAGGATAAACACGGCGAAAAAGGCCATGACGTAAAAAATATAAATCATGAAAATAGAGATTTCAGACAGCTTATCGGGATTGCTGGCGATCATAAAAATAATGGCCAGCGCGATCTGAAATGATACGGCAATCCACGGGGTGCGGAACGTCGGATGCACCCGCGAAATCTGTCCGGCAAACGGCAGCTGTTTCCGTTCCGCCATCGCAAACGAGACACGCGGAAAAGCGAGAATCTTTCCGTTTAAACAGCCGAAGATGCTGACGATGATTCCGACGCTGATCAATTTTCCTCCGATGTCGCCAAACAGCATTCCGGCAGCGGTGCCGGTCGCATTTTCACCGAGTTTGACGATGTCGGTCGCAGGAAGAATGTGCAGCAGCGCAAAGTTAATGAAAAGATAAATGGCGGTGACGACCAGCAGTCCGCCCGTCATCGCTCTCGGGAGCAGCTTTTCCGGATTTTTCATCTCGCCGCCGAGTGCCGCAAGCAGAATCCAGCCGTCATAAGCAAACAAGGTGGCCAGTATGGCAGCGCCGAAATTCATGTCCGACATGCTGCTTGTAACGGCTGTAAAAATATGCTGATCGCCTTTCCAAAGGCCGAACACGATCATGCAGATAATCGGAATCAATTTGCCGACAGTCGTAATTCCCTGGACGATGCCGCCATATTTCGTTCCGATAATATTAATGATGCTTAAAAACAAAACGGCTGAAATCCCGATCAATTTAGACCAGCCGGAATCCCAATTGAACAAGTGCGCCATCAAAGAGCCGAAATACAAGCCGATTGCTCCGATAATGGCGGGGCCGTAAATGATAATTTGAACCCATCCGCACAAAAAGCCCCAAAATTCGCCGTACACTTCTTCGAGATATGTATAAAGTCCGCCCGTTTTCGGAATCTGAGTGCCGATTTCCGCAACGGTCAAGCCGCCGGCAAGCGTCAAAATACCTCCTAACAGCCACGCGATAAGCGCGGTTTTCGCATCACCGGAGTAGGCAAGCACGGCGCCTGGTTTCATAAATACGCCGGAACCGATGATGGTGCCGATAACAAGTGAGAGGGCGATGGTAAGGCCGATCTCTTTTTTAAGTCCGTTCTCTTCAATCTGCATATCCTTTCCCTCCAGATGTAAAATCGTCATGATGAAAAAACTATTTTCCATATTGTAAACCCTAATTGCTGAAACACGAATAAAATAAATTTTCTGATTTTGTTGTTTTCCCTAAAAGATAAAGGTTTCTGCTTTTGAGAAGGAAAAAATACCGTTTTAAAAGCGAACATTAATGGTTTTTTTATATCAAAAGTTCGTTATTTAGGGAGCGGTATTCTGCAGACCGTCTGTGAAGCAGATGGGTTGACTTTACGATCCGGATAACATAAATTGTATATATAAAATATCTCGAAATCGAGATAATTGACTGGAGGATAACATAATGAAAGTTAATGGAATACACCATGTATCAGCATTGACGGCTGATGCGCAGAAAAATTTAGATTTCTATCGGAACATCCTGGGACTGAAGCTTGTGAAAAAGTCCGTAAACCAAGATGAACCGACGATGTATCATTTGTTTTACGGTGATGAAACAGCCAATCCGGGATCTGAATTGACGTTTTTCGAGATTCCGCGGATTGCGCCGTTTCATGCGGGAACAAACAGTATTTCTTCAATCGGCCTGCGTGTCCCGGATGCACAAGCGCTCCAATATTGGAAAAAACGATTTGAAGAGCATCAGGTCTCTCACAGTGAGATCGTGAAAATAGCGGGCAGGGACACACTCGCTTTTCAGGATCATGAAGGACAGCGGCTTGTGCTGACAGCTGACGAAAAAGGAAAAGACATCGGTGAAGCGGTGAAGCAAAGCGGCATACCGGAAGAATATTCTTTCCGCGGTCTTGGTCCCGTTGAATTGACCGTCCCGTATGCAGAACCGACGCTGCGTGTGTTAACCGATGTGCTGGGCTTCACTGAAATCGGGAAAGAAACGCATGAAGACCGGGGCACGGTTACGGTGCTCGAATCCGGAAACGGAGGCGCGCGTACAGAAGTCCATCTCATTGAAAGAAACGATCTTCCGCGCGAGCGTCCTGGAAAAGGCAGCGTGCACCATGTGGCCTTCCGCGTCCAGAATGAAGAGGAGCTTGCTTTATGGCACCGCATCATTACGAAAGAAGGTTTCAGCAACTCAGGCATTGTAGAGCGTTATTATTTCAAAGCGCTGTACTTCCGGGAGCCGAACGGAATTCTGTTTGAATTGTCAACGGACGGTCCGGGATTTATGGTTGATGAAAAACCTGAAGAGCTGGGCAAAACGGTTGCGCTCCCGCCTTATCTCGAACACCGCCGTTCTGAAATAGAAGCACGGCTGAAACCGATTCAGTAAATCAGAAATCATGACAGATGCCTCCCGGCTTGACGGGGGCATCTTTTTTTTGCTTTTTTACCCGTTTTGTCATTCTTTTTACCTATTTGTAAACGGCAAAATAATTGTCTTTGTTTATTAATAAATTTTTCACATTTGGTTGTTACACTTGTTCAAAGTTAAACAAAAGGAGTGAAAACACAGGTGAAAATGAAAAAACGCGAGATAGACGCAGTCTTAATTCTCATTTTACTCGCTTCCGCATTCTTGAATATGTACAACATCTGGAATGACGATACGGTGAATCCTTATTACACCGCAGCGGTAACGAGTATGCTTCAAAGCTTTCATAATTTCTTTTACGCTTCATTTGACGCAGCCGGGTTTATCACGGTAGATAAACCGCCTGTGACATACCAGATTCAAACGATCAGCGCGCTGATATTCGGTATGCACGGGTGGAGCGTCATCCTGCCTCAGGCATTGGCGGGTGTAGGTTCAGTTCTATTCATGTACTTATTAATAAAGCCGACGTTCGGAAAAACGGCGGCGCGCATCGCCTCATTTGTCATGGCGTGTACACCGATCGCAGTAGCGGTCGCGCGGACGAACAATGTCGATGCTTTACTGGTCTTTTTCCTCTTGTTCGCCACATGGCTTCTCTTTAAAGCAATCAGAAAAGGCAGACTGATCTGGCTTTTGGCGGCATTTTTTGTCGTCGGAGCAGGCTTTAACACAAAAATGCTTCAGGCTTATATGATTTTGCCGGCCTTCTTGCTGTTCTATATGATTGCGGCAAACACCACGATTAAGAAAAAAATCATTTCATTGGTAAGCGCGTTAGCCGTTTTAGCAGCCGTTTCATTGTCATGGCCGCTCATTGTTGACAATATTCCTGCCAGCAAAAGGCCATATGTCGGAAGCAGCCAGACAAACTCCGTATTGGAATTGGCCTTCGGATATAACGGGATTCAGCGGCTGACAGGGCAAAGTTCCGGCGGCGGCCAGGGCGGGCCGGACGGAAACGCATCGAAAGAGATGTCTTCTTCCGGCGGTTCTTCACAAATGCAAAAACCGCCTGGCCAGTCTTCAAGCAGCAGTTCAGCAAGCGGAGACAAATCACAAAACGGCAGTATGACGGCACCTCCATCTAACGGGAAAATGCCAAGCGGCGGCGAAATGCCAAGCGGCGGTCAAGGAGGCCCTCCAAGCGGCGGAGATGGCGGCGGAGGCGGTCCCGGCGGCGGAGGAAAAAGCGGTACAGGCACCGGCTCGAAAATGCAATCAGGTTCAGGAATGTTCGGTACGGGAACCCCTGGTCCGCTGCGCCTTTTCCAAACGGAATTATCTGATCAGATCAGCTGGCTCCTGCCGTTTGCGATTTTTGGAATGGCCGGTTTATTGATCGCCGGGGCGAGAGAAAGAAGACGATTATCAGCAGAACAGAAGGAAACGATCTTTTGGGCAGCGTGGCTTGTGCCGATTGCCGGATTCTTCAGTGTCGCAGAATTTTTCCACCATTATTATCTCATTATGCTGGCGCCTCCGATCGCGGCACTTGTCGGTGCGGGATGGGTCGCCCTCGTTCATCTGTACCGCAAGCAGGCGGGATGGAAAACTTGGCTATTGCCGGCCGCTATTCTTGTGACAACCGGATTTGAGCTGTTTATCCTCAGAAACTACAATGATCAAATCGGCGCAGGCTGGAGCATCGGAATAGGCGTTATCGGCGCAGTGGCAGCAATCGCTCTGTTCGTATTCAAACAGCGCCAAAAACCGCTCAGTTATTATGTTTCACTTGCAGCCCTTCTCGTCTTGATGGTCATGCCGATTTATTGGGCGAGCACACCGCTTCTGTACGGAGGCAACAGCTCATTGCCTGAAACAGGCCCTCAGCTCGCTTCAACAAGCGGAAAAGGCATGGGAATGGATAACGCATCTGTCAATACAAAACTGATCAACTATTTAGAGAAGCACAACGCCGGAGCGGACTATCTATTTGCAACAACCGATTCCAACACTGCGGCGCCTTACATTATTAAAACGAAAAAAGCGGTCATGGCGATCGGCGGATACAGCGGGTCTGACCCGGCCATTACGCTGGCCCAATTTAAAAAGCTCGTAAAAGAAGGGAAAGTAAAATACTTCTTAGCATCCGGAATGGGCAAAGGCGGAAATAACGATATTGTGCAGTGGGTTGAGAAAAACGGAAAGAAAGTATCTTCAGATAAATGGCAATCAAACACAGATCAGAAAACGAAAAATAGTGATGCAGCTGATAAAAAAAGCAGCAAGGCCTCAGGTAAAAACAGCCGAATGAGCGGCGGGCCGGGCGGAATGAATCAATCAGCTTCACTATACGAACTTCAATCTGATGAATAGGAGGAAAAAACATGAGCAGACATATTCAATATTCAATAGTCGTCCCGGTTTATAACGAGGAACTCGTCATTCAGACAACCTATCAGCGTCTGAAAGAAGTGATGGATCAAACAAAAGAGCATTATGAATTGATCTTTGTCAATGATGGAAGCAAAGACCGCAGTATTGAGATTTTAAGAGAGCAAAGTCTGATTGATCCGAGAGTGAAAATTATTGATTTTTCCAGAAACTTCGGACATCAGATCGCGATCACAGCGGGTATGGATTATGCAGAGGGGAATGCAATCGTCGTCATTGACGCCGATTTGCAGGACCCTCCTGAATTAATCCTTGATATGATTGAGCAGTGGAAAGAAGGCTACGATGTGGTGTACGCCGTCAGAACGAAACGAAAGGGAGAAACCTTTTTCAAGAAACAGACGGCCTCTATGTTTTACCGGCTGCTGCGGAACGTGACTGATATTGATATTCCGCTCGACACCGGAGATTTCCGCCTGCTGGACAGAAAAGTCTGTGATGAGATGAAAAAATTAAAAGAAAAAAATCCTTTTGTCAGAGGGCTCGTCAGCTGGGTTGGCTTTAAGCAGACTGCTGTAGAATATGAACGAGATGAGCGGCTTGCGGGGGAAACGAAATACCCGCTTAAAAAAATGCTGAAGCTTTCCATGGACGGGATCACAACGTTCTCTCATAAACCGCTCAAGGCGGCAAGTTATGCGGGAATGGTCATGTCCGGAGCGGGTTTTCTCTATATGTTTATTGTTTTATACATGAAGCTGTTTACGAACAGCACCATTACGGGCTGGTCCTCTCTGATTGTGATACAGCTGTTATTCAGCGGCATCGTTCTATTAATGCTCGGAATGATCGGCGAATATATCGGAAGGATTTATGACGAAGCAAAAGACCGTCCGCTCTATATCGTGCAAAAAGCGTACGGCATTAAAAACGAAAAGATTTATCGGGACCAGCACATGTCTTAACCGAAGCACCCTGTCCGGCCAGCGGACAGGGTGCTTTTATGTGAAATAAAAGCCGCGGGATGACAGAATGTCCCGCGGCTTTTTTTATTCATCTGCGGCCGGTCTGCGTGTGCAGAGAGCGCATGATCAGTCCGGTTCCCGAAAGGTTCAGTAAAATGCTTGCACCAAGCGTCATTCCCCAAGCAGCGTTTTGCTGAGGAAGCTGAATGCTCAGCTGCAGCAAGATCAGACCGGTAACGACCAGCAAAAGTCCGGTTTGTTTCATGTGTGTGTATCCTCCTTTGTACACTAAGTCATACGGCTGATCCAGGCCTAAAGTTTCATCCGTATATAAAAAATCCAAGGCGGCTGCCTTGGATTTTTGTTAAGAAGATGTTTCTTCTTTTTGAGTCAGTTTCATTTTTTTCGTCATTTCCTTGCCGTTTCTGATAATCTTCACGTCAACGGTGCTGCCGACTTTCGTATTCTTGTAGAGAATATTGCGAAGTTCGCTGCCCGTGTCGGTTTCTTTCCCTTTTAAGCTGATAATGATGTCTTCTGCTTTTAATCCGGCTTTGGCTGCAGGTGAGCCCTGCGCCACTTCGCGAATATAAACGCCTTTATTCAGCTGTTTGCCGAAAAGCCCGAGTGTGCCTTCCTGATAGTTTTGCGGCACTTGTTCCAAGTCGATCATGCTCACGCCGATATAAGGGCGCTCCACCTGTCCTTTCGTGAGAAGCTCTTCGGCGATCGGTTTTACATCGTTGCTCGGGATAGCAAAGCCGATGCCTTCTACATCACTTTCGCTGATTTTCATGCTGTTGATGCCGATGATTTTGCCGTCTGTATTCAAGAGCGGTCCGCCGCTGTTTCCGGGATTGATGGCGGCATCGGTTTGGATGACGTTGATGCTTGACTCACCGGCTGACGTAGAGATCGAGACGGTTCTGTTTAAGCCGCTCACGATGCCCTGTGTGACGGTGCGGGAAAGGTCTTTTCCGAGCGGATCACCGATGGCGATGACGGATTCACCCGTTCTGAGAGCGGATGAGCTGCCGAAGCTTGCCGTTTTTGTCACGTGTTTATCACTGATTTCTAAAACGGCCAAGTCTGTCAGAGAGTCGCTGCCGACGAGTTTAGCTGTTACATCGGTGCCGTCATATAATGACACTTTAAGGGAAGAGGCGCCTTCGACCACGTGGTTATTCGTAATGATATACGCTTTGCCGTTTGCTTTCTTAAAAATAACGCCTGAACCCGATCCCGTTTCCGCATCTTCACCCGATGAATTTGAGTTTGAATCTGAGCTTGATCCGAATCCGAATAAATCGGAACTGCTTTGCTGCTTTTGCAGATTGGTGATCCCGACGATCGCCGGTGAAATGTCTTCCACCATATTCGAAATGCTGCTTGAATTTGCCGATGAGCTGTTTGCCGATTTGCTGCTGCCGGAATCAGAAGATGTCTGCTTGGCGGTTACCGATGACGTTTCCTGAGCGGGAGCCGTATTGGAAGTATCTTGAGTCTGATGGTCTCCAAGCGGCGTAAATGTATAGATGCCGAGGGCGAGCCCTCCGCCGATCACTCCGCCGAGAAGCGGTCTGAACCAGCCGAAGCTTCTTTTTTTCTTGTCCTCGTCCGGCGCGGAATATCTGGCCGGCTGCGGGTTTTCTTTTACTAAAAGGACTTCCTGTTCTTTTTGGTCTGTCCGATTTTCATCACGATAGTTATCCATCATGTTCACTCCGTTTCTCTATTTTCATCATAGCATGATTTGCCTATTATTACTGACTCCATCTTAAACAAAAAGTGTGGGATAATAATGAAAAGATTGTGGGAAATTGTGAAAAAGGCGTAATCGGACGGAGGCGCTTTATATTGACAATTTCCATCGGATTTGAAATAATAAATGAGATATTATGTTCAATCCTTCACATGAAAAGATATGAAAAATTCTGTCAAGCTAATGGGGGAAATCTGTTAGCTTTTTCACTTTGTTAAATAGTCAGAAAGGAGTTGTCAAATGAAAGAAAAACATCATTGGATTATTTCTCTGCTCGCTGTATTGGCGGTCGGGCCGGGGCTGATGTCGAATACCGCACTTTCGGCTGTCCAAAGCCTTGTCCGGCAGACGGTCGGCGGGGAAAACTTTGACTCTTTTCATCCGATTATTATCGGTAATATGGCATTTGCCTTATTCGTGCCGGCGGGGCCGTATTTAAGAAAAAGATTCGGCTCCCGGCCTGTCTATATGATTTCGATGGCCGCGGGTGTCATCGGAGCGCTCCTTGCTGCTGTGACAAATGATATTTATCCGCTCGCCGCGGGCCGTTTTTTACAGGGAGCTGCGGCGGGCACTATGCTGATGATTATGATCCCGATGCTGGTGCTTTCGTTTCCGATTGAGCGCCGGAATTACGCATTATTTGTGTTAATCGGCGGATTTTACGGGTCCGTCATTATGGGGACCGTTTTAGGCACGGCGGCGGCAAGCGCCGGCCATTGGCATTGGCTGTTCGGCATTTTTGGCCTGCTGTCTTTTTTCGGCCTCATTTTCAGTTATATGTGGCTGCGGGATGACGCTCATAAAAATGCTGAAAAATCTCCATTTGACGGCATCGGTTTTCTGTTAGCGGGTGTATCAGCCGTGCTGACCGCCTATACATTTATTCATCTGCCGAAATGGGGCTTTTCATCATGGCAGACATTGGCGGGATTTGGAGGAAGCATCGTCATTCTTCTGATCTTGCTGATCATGCAGTACAGAAACGAACATGCGCTGATTTCGATTAAACTTATGCTGATTCCAAAGCCGATTCTGGGTGTTTTCATGATCGCTGCGGGCAGTATTTCCATAGCGGTCAGTCTTTCTGCATTTCACGGGGAGCTTCAGACCGCATATCATATGTCACAAACTCAACTGATATTCCTATATGCGAGCCTTTTGGGAGGCGTGGCCATCGCCGCTGTCATCAGTGCATTAGCATATGATAAAGTCGGTCCGGGCATGCTCGGCATAACAGGCTCTGTTATACTGGTGTTCGTGAATTTCCAATGGATAACGACAGATCATCATATACCGCTTATTCTATTTGCGGGGCTTTTCGTGATGCTGGCGGCCGGGACAGGGCTTATTGTGGCAGCCGGACTGATGGGAGCCGCGTTGGGCGGACCGCTTCCGGAACTGGTGAAACGCATGACGGCAGTTCAGTTTTTAAGGCTGTTCATTTATATGGGCGCACCTGTTTTAATAGGGTATTTTACGAAAAGAGATGTTTCCGGCATGCTTCGGGGCGCGCGCGGCACACAATCGCCGCATGACCTGCTGATGGGAACATACAGCGATTTGTTTCTTATTGCTTTCATCTTAAGCTTGCTTTTAGTGTGTTTATCATTTGTCATGAATGCGACCGGCATGGGACATAAGCTGGCGCATAAACCGCATGCCGTCCGTAAGCAGGCGGCTGAAGAGCCTTCGCCGCAGGCTCCTGAACCGATCAGGCATCAGGTCATTCCCGATCGTGAATACAGAAGTGCGGTCAGACAGTTTCAGCGTCATCATATAAGCAAAAACGGTATGTAACTTTTTCTATCAGCAAACCCTTTTCCCGGTGAAAAGGGTTTGTTTTTTCCCATAATAGCAGAATGGTATATTGCATGTTTCATCCTTTTTTAATATAATTTGTTAGAATATTCATAATTTAATATCGAAATTTTAAGTAAAAAAGGAGGCATTACATGAAACTGTATCTATCTGTGGATATGGAAGGGATTTCCGGACTGCCTGATGAAACATTTGTCAATTCTCGCATGCACAATTATGAGCGCGGCAGAGTTCTGATGACCGAAGAAGCAAACTGGTGCATCGCAGAAGCGTTTAATAACGGATGCACGGAAGTGACCGTGAATGACAGCCACTCAAAGATGAATAATCTGCTCGCGGAAAAACTTCACCCTGAGGCAGAGCTGATTACGGGGGATGTCAAGCCGTTTTCCATGATGCAGGGGCTTGATGAATCGTATTCAGGTGTGATGTTTATCGGCTATCATGCGAGAGCGTCGATGCCGGGCGTCATGTCGCACAGCATGATATTCGGCGTCCGCCACTTTTACATAAATGATAAGCCGGTCGGTGAACTGGGGTTAAATGCCTATCTCGCCGGATTTTACGATGTCCCGGTCATCATGGCTGCCGGAGATGATTGCGCCGCAAAAGAAGCGGAGGAGCTGATCCCGAATGTGACGACTGCCGCCGTCAAACAAACCATTTCAAGAACCGCGGTCAAATGCCTGTCCCCTCAAAAAGCCGGACGGCTCCTGACGGAAAAAACAGCCTATGCGCTCAAAAATAAAGATAAGGTCAAACCGCTGACTCCGCCTGAAAGACCTGTATTAGGCATTGAATTTGCCAACTACGGACAGGCTGAATGGGCCCATTTAATGCCGGGCACAGAAATCATCCCGGGAACGACAATCGTTCAATTTCAGGCAAAAGACATGCCGGAAGCCTATCAGGCCATGCTCGTCATGACAGAACTCGCCATGAGAACAACATTCTGTTAAAGGGGTGAACGGCATTGCTGCGGTATTTTATCAAACGTTTTATCGCCATGATTATGACCGTCCTCGTCATCACCACTCTGACATTTGTCATGATGAAAGTGATACCCGGCTCGCCTTTTAACGAAGAGCGGGGCACAAACGAAGCGGTCCAGCGAAATCTCGAATCCTACTACCATCTGAACGAACCTCTTATCACTCAATACGCCATCTATCTAAAATCCATTCTTACCTTTGATTTCGGTCCTTCAATTAAAAAACCGTCAGACAGTGTAAACGCCATGCTTGAACGCGGGTTTCCGGTCTCATTTGAGCTTGGGATAACGGCGATCATCATCGCTGTTATTTCCGGGCTCGCGCTCGGCATAATGGCCGCTCTCAGGCGCGGCGGCTTTCTCGATTATGCGGCCATGAGCCTTGCGGTGCTCGGGATTTCTATTCCGAATTTTATTATGGCTACGCTGCTGATTCAGCAATTTGCGGTTCATCTGAAATGGTTTCCGGCAGCTACCTGGACGAGTCCCGTTCACATGGTCCTGCCGACTGTTGCGCTTGCCGTCGGTCCCATGGCCATTATCGCGAGGCTGACAAGATCAAGCATGGCCGAAGTGCTGACTCAGGATTACATCCGCACGGCAAAAGCAAAGGGGCTTTCTCCCGTCAAAATTGTGATCAAACACGCATTAAAAAACGCTCTTATGCCTGTTGTGACAGTACTCGGGACGCTTGCCGCAAGTATTTTAACGGGCAGTTTCGTCATCGAGAAAATTTTTGCCATACCGGGAATGGGCAAATATTTCGTAGAAAGCATCAATCAGCGTGATTACCCGGTCATCATGGGAACGACTGTATTTTACAGTGTGATTCTGATCGTCCTGCTGTTTCTGGTTGATTTGGCATACGGCCTGTTAGACCCGCGCATAAAACTTCATAAGAAAGGGTGATCCTGATGAATCTCCCGCAAGAAACGGTAAAACACACAGAAGTGCCTGATGACTGGTTTCAGCCGGGCGCGGAAAGAAAGGGTGAAACCGAGTCGGTCAAGCGTCCGAGCCTGTCTTACACTCAGGATGCGTGGCGGCGGCTTAAAAAGAACAAATTGGCGATGGCCGGGCTTGTGATTTTATGCTGCCTGTTTCTATCGGCTGTGTTCGGTCCGCTGATATCACCGCACAGCGTGACAAGGCAGACGCTCGCCGAGCAGAATCTTCCGCCGTCTTTTTCACACTGGTTCGGAACCGATGAACTTGGCCGGGACGTGTTTACAAGAACGTGGTACGGAGCGAGGATCTCTTTATTTGTCGGTGTGATGGCGGCGCTGATCGACTTTTTGATCGGCGTTATCTACGGAGGCGTCGCCGGATACAAAGGGGGCCGGACAGACAGCGCCATGATGAGAATCATCGAGGTTCTCTACGGATTGCCGTACCTGCTCGTTGTCATTTTGTTAATGGTGCTGATGGGGCCGGGGCTCAGTTCCATTATCGTCGCTCTGACCGTGACGGGATGGGTCGGCATGGCGCGGATTGTCAGAGGGCAGGTGCTGAGGATGAAGCATGATGAACACGTATTGGCTTCGAAAACGTTTGGAGCGAAAACATTTCGGATCATCAAGAAAAATCTGCTGCCGAATACGATGGGAGCCATTATTGTCCAAATGACGCTTACGGTGCCGGCGGCGATTTTTGCGGAATCATTTTTAAGTTTTCTCGGACTCGGCATTCAGGCGCCGTTTGCAAGCTGGGGCGTCATGGCAAACGACGGGCTGCCGGCGATTTTATCAGGCCATTGGTGGCGGCTGTTTTTTCCCGCTTTTTTCATTTCCTTAACGATGTACGCGTTTAACGTACTTGGAGACGGCTTGCAGGACGCGTTAGACCCGAAACTGAGGAGGTAGGAAAAATGGCGCAGCAAGTTCTTTCCGTTCAAAATCTGCATGTTACTTTTTCAACATACGGAGGCACTGTAAAAGCCGTCAGAGGCGTCAGCTTCGATTTATATAAAGGTGAAACGTTTGCGATCGTCGGTGAATCGGGCTGCGGAAAAAGCGTGACGTCACAAGCCGTGATGGGCCTTCTTCCGAAACATTCGGCAAAGATTGAATCCGGAAGCATACAATTTAAACAGAAAGACCTTTGCCAAATGTCGGATCGGGAAATGCGGGGAATTCGGGGGCGCGATATTTCTATGATCTTTCAGGACCCGATGACGGCGCTCAATCCGACTTTGACCATAGGGGATCAGCTCTCAGAAGCGCTGTTGGAACACCGCGCCATGACAAGAAAAAAAGCTGAATCCGAAGTTCTCGCCATGCTGGATCTGGTCGGTATCCCGGACTCGAAATCCCGCCTGAAGCAGTACCCCCACCAATTAAGCGGGGGCATGCGGCAGCGGATCGTGATCGCGATGGCTCTGATCTGCGAGCCGGAAATTATGATCGCCGATGAACCGACAACGGCTCTTGATGTGACGATTCAAGCACAAATCCTTGAATTATTTAAGAAGATTCAAAGAAAAACAGGCGTGTCTATTATTCTGATCACGCACGATCTCGGCGTCGTCGCTCAGACCGCCGACAGAGTCGCCGTCATGTATGCGGGGAAAATCGCCGAAATCGGCACGAGGCATGATATTTTTTACCGTCCGGCTCATCCATACACAAAGGGGCTGCTTCGTTCAGTGCCGCGGCTGGATATGGAGGATAGTGAGCTGTCGCCGATTGACGGGACGCCGCCTGATTTATTCGATCCGCCGCCGGGCTGCCCGTTTGCCGCCCGCTGCCCGGACAGGATGATCGTCTGTGAAAAGGTATACCCGGCAACAACCGTGAAATCCAAAAGCCATATCGTTAATTGCTGGCTTCAGGATCACCGTGCAGAGCGGCTGAAGCAGCAGCTGACGGCAGCAGAGGAAAAAGGGGGATTGAAATGAAAAAGAGATGGGCGATCGGTGTGATTGCTGTTGTTTCGTTTGCTCTGATGGGCTGTACAGCCAATGAACAGGCGGGGACAGAACCCGGCAAAGCAAAAGAACAGGGGGGTGAAACGGTGCTGCGGCTCAATAACGAAAATGAGCCGACCTCACTTGATCCGCCGATCGGATTTAATAATGTTTCCTGGCAGCCGCTGAATAACATCATGGAAGGATTGACGAGGCTCGGAAAAGATAATAAACCCGAACCGGCCATGGCGGAAAGCTGGAAGGTGTCCGCTGATAAGCTGACATATACCTTCAATATCCGTGATAACGCCGAATGGACAAATGGCGATCCCGTTACGGCGGAAGACTTCGTGTACGCCTGGAAACGGATGCTCGATCCGAAAACGGGCGCATCTTCCGCATTTCTCGGCTATATGATCAAAGGCGGGGAAGAATTTAACAGCGGAAAAGGCAAAAAAGAAGACGTGAAAATCACGGCAAAAGATAAAAAAAAGCTTGTCGTCACATTGGCGGCACCGCAGGATTATTTTCTGAGCGTCGTGTCCAATCCGGCGTATTTCCCGATTAATGAGAAGGTCGCCAAGGCTGATCCGAAATGGTTCACTGAAGCAAAAACCTTTGTCGGCAACGGGCCGTTCAAACTGACGGAATGGAAGCATGACGACAGCATGACGATGGTCAAAAACGAGACGTATTGGGATAAAAAGACGGTGAAACTGGATAAAGTCACCTGGGCGATGGTCAGTGACCGGAATACCGACTATCAGATGTTCCAGTCGGGGGATTTGGATACCGCCTTTGTGCCGGCAGAGCTGAGCGAGCAGCTGATGGGAGGAAAAAATGTCCGCACGTGGGATCAGGCCGGACTCTATTTCTATCGTTTTAACGTAAAAATGGAGCCGTTTCAAAATGAGAAGATCAGAAAAGCGTTCGCCGCAGCGATTGATCAGAAAGAAATCACGGATTATGTGACCAAAAACAGTGAAAAGCCGGCACATGCCTTTGTATCCCCGGGATTTACTCAGCCTGACGGGAAAGATTTCCGCGAAGCGGGCGGCAGTTTATTAAATCCGGATGAATCAGAAGCCAAAAAACTGCTGGAAAAAGGCATGGCGGAAGAGCATTATGACAAGCTGCCCGCCGTTACATTGACATACAGCACAAAACCGGAGCATAAGAAAATAGCGGAAGCGGTTCAGCAGAAGCTCAAAAGTGTGCTCGGTATAGACGTTAAGCTCGCCAATATGGAATGGAACGTCTTTTTAGAAGAGCAGAAAGGACTGAAGTTCCAGTTCTCTCAAAGCTCATTTTTACCGGATTACGCAGATCCGATCAGTTTTCTTGAGGCTTTCCAAACGGATAATTCCATGAACCGCACCGGCTGGGGAAGCGCGGCATACGACGGCTGCATCAAGCAGGCAAAACAGGAGGCCGATGCCAAAAAACGTTTTGCGCTCATGCATAAAGCGGAAAAGCTGCTCATGAATGAGGCTCCGATCATTCCGATTTACTTTTACAATCAGGTGCATCTGCAGAACAGCGGCGTGAAGGGCATTGTCCGGCACCCCGTCGGTTACATTGATCTGAAATGGGCGGAAAAGTCCTGATCTTACAGCGGAAACATATGCCGCTCTTTATCCATTAAAGGAGCGGCGTGTTTCACTTTTCAATCCGGAAAGGAGATTGAAAAAGTCATGAACCATAAACCGAAAGCACTGCAAAAAGGCGACACGGTCGGTGTGATTGCGCCCGCAAGCCCGCCTGAGAGCGGGACGCTGCAAACCGCGCTGCGTTTTTTAGAGAATGAGCTTGGCCTTCAAGTGAAACTCGGCCGGGCGCTGAAGACTCGTCACGGCTATTTGGCGGGAGAGGACCGGGCGCGTCTCGATGATCTCCATGACATGTTTAGTGATCAGAATGTCAAAGCGGTGATATGCGCGTGCGGAGGATTCGGCACGGGCCGCATTGCCGCCGACATCGATTTCGGCTTAATCCGCCGCAATCCGAAAATTTTCTGGGGATACAGCGATATTACGTTTTTACATACCGCCATTCATCAAAATACGGGGCTCGTCACATTTCACGGCCCGATGCTGAGCACGGATGTCGGGCTTGAAGACGCTGATCCCCTGACAAAAGCGTCGTATCATCAGCTTTTTGCAGAAACGGAATTCACCTATACGGAGGACATTTCTCCCTTAGAGGTGCTGACAGGCGGAAGGGCCGAGGGAGAGCTTGCGGGCGGCAATCTGTCGCTCATTACGTCCACGCTCGGCACGCCGTTTGAAATCGATACGAAAGACAAATTGCTGTTTATCGAGGATATTGATGAGGAGCCGTATCAAATCGACAAAATGCTGAATCAATTAAAGATGGCAGGAAAACTGTCAGATGCAGCCGGAATCCTGGTCTGTGACTTTCACCAATGCGAACCGAAAAACAAAGAAAAGTCCCTTACCTTAGAGCAAGTGCTGAATGATTACATTGTCAAATCAGGGAAGCCCGCGCTTAAAGGCTTTAAAATCGGCCATTGTTCACCGAGCTTCGCCGTTCCGATCGGAGTCCGCGCGGTTATGGATACGGCGGCCAAAGCGGTAACGATTGAATCGGGGGTTTCCGGAAGGGAGTGATCAGGCGTGAAGATTACAGATATTCAAACGGGACGGATGTCCGTGCCGCTGAAAAAGCCGTTTAAGACCGCTTTGCGCACGGTTTACAATGCTGAATCGGTCATTGTGAAGCTCACTTTTGACAACGGTCTGACCGGCTGGGGGGAGGCGCCGCCGACGGTTGTCATTACAGGCGACAGCACGGCCGGTATTGAAAGCGCCGTCCACGATGTGCTGAAGCCCGTTCTCTTGGGGCGGAGCCTTTTCGGCACGGAAGCTGTTCTGTATGATATCAGCCGGCTGTTGGAAAGAAATCAAAGCGCAAAAGCCGCGGTAGATATGGCTGTATATGACGGATGGGCGCAAATGCACGGACAGCCGCTTTACCGGCTTCTCGGCGGCTATCGGAATACACTGGAAACAGATTTTACCGTCAGCGTTAATTCTCCTGAGGAGATGGCGGGGGATGCAGACCGTTATGTGAACAAAGGATTTCATATTTTAAAAATAAAAGTCGGCATAGGTGACATATCGGACGATGTTGCCCGGATTCAGGCGATCAGATCACGTGTCGGCGGAAACGTCAAACTGAGATTGGACGCCAACCAAGGATGGACGCCGAAAGAAGCCGTGACTGCGATCCGAAAGATGGAAGACGCCGGCCTGGGCATTGAGCTGGTCGAGCAGCCTGTTCATAAAGACGATATCGCCGGGCTGAAGCAGGTCACAGATGCCGTAGACACGCCGATTATGGCGGATGAGAGCGTCTTTACCCCCCGTCAGGCCTTTCACGTGCTGCAGACGAGAAGCGCCGATTTAATCAATATTAAGCTGATGAAAGCGGGCGGCATAAAGCAGGCGGAAACAATCAATGCGATGGCCGAAACGTGCGGCGTGGAATGCATGGTCGGCAGCATGATTGAGACCAAGCTCGGCATCACCGCCGCGGCTCATTTTGCCGCGGGCAAACGGAATGTGACAAGGTTTGATTTTGATGCGCCGCTTATGCTGAAAGATGATTTGATTCAAGGCGGCATCACATACAGCGGCAGTCAGATTACGATTCCCGATGAACCGGGTCTCGGCATTACCGGTGTGTCGATACAAGAGGAGGCGAAAAGATGAGAGCAGCCGTTACAGCGGCGGCAGCCAACGTATGGACGCTGCCGTCATCTCCCCGTTCGGATGATGCGCCGATGCTCGAAAACCCGCCGCAGATCAGAAAATGGTTAGTGTCTATGGGATATGAAGAGCGGCTGCAATTATGCACAGACAACCTTGTCCAAACGCAAGCGCTTTTCGGAGAAGAAGTGATCATTCTCAAAGAGGAAGGGGAATGGGCTTTTGTCGCCGTTCCCGGCCAGCCTTCAAACAAGGACGCGCGCGGATATCCGGGCTGGATGAAAAAAAACCAGCTTTCAAAAGACGGCTTTCATACATCTTCCCCCGCCGTATGGATTACCAAACCGACAGCTATTTTATATCACACAAACGGCGAACCGGACTTGGAAGTAAGTTTCTTAACGCGTCTTCCGGCATCAGGACGTGAGAAAGGCTTTTTCCGGGTGGTGACGCCCCTCGGAGAAAGGTTCGTAAATGAAGCTGACGCAGACGAGTGCCGGCATACGGAAGGACGGGCGGCCGATGTCATCGAAACGGGCATGATGTTTCTCGGGCTTCCGTATTTATGGGGAGGACTGAGCGGTTTCGGGTTTGACTGTTCCGGGTTTATGTATTCGATATTTAAAGCAAACGGCTATACCCTTCCCCGTGATGCAAAGGACCAAGCAAAAGCCGGGTGCGGCGCGGCGGTAAACGATATCCGGCCGGCCGACCTTTTGTTTTTCGCCTATGAAGAAGGAAAAGGCGCGATCCACCATGTCGGTTTGGCGCTGGGAGACGGCCGAATGCTGCACTCCCCGAAAACGGGAAAAACAATCGAAGTGCTGTCTTTGGAAGGAACCGTCTATCAAAAAGAATTATGCACCGTACGCCGCTGTATAAGCGAAAAGGGGGAATAGAAAATGACGGCATCTCCGCTCCTTGAAGTCAGCGGGCTGAAAATGCATTTTGACGCAGGAAGAAAGAAAGCCGTAAAAGCAGTCGACGGTGTCAGTTTTCACATTAAAAGAGGGGAAACATTCGGACTTGTCGGAGAATCGGGATGCGGTAAATCGACGCTCGGAAGGGTTATTCTCCGTCTGTATGACCCGACGGCCGGTTCGGTATCATATGAAGGGACGGATATACACCGTGCCGCGGCAGAACAGCGGTCGGTCTTCTTCCGCAAGCTGCAGATGATTTTCCAAGACCCTTACGCCTCGTTAAATCCGCGCCTGACCGTAAGGGAAATTATTATGGAGCCGATGGAAATCCACAATCTTTACAATACAAGAAAAGCCCGTCTGATGATGGCGGATGAACTGCTTGAAGCTGTCGGGCTCCATCCGGATTTCGGCAGCCGGTATCCTCACGAATTCAGCGGCGGACAGAGGCAGAGAATCGGGATTGCCAGAGCGCTCTCTCTGCATCCCGAATTTATCGTGGCGGATGAGCCGATTTCAGCGCTGGATGTGTCGGTACAGGCTCAGGTCGTCAACCTTTTAAAAAGGCTTCAGAAAGAGAAAGGGCTGACATTTTTATTTATCGCCCACGATTTATCAATGGTCAAGCATATCAGCGACCGGATCGGCGTGATGTATTTGGGCCGCATGATGGAAATTACAGAAAGCGCTGCGCTTTACCGGGAACCGCTTCACCCTTATACGAAGGCGCTTTTATCCTCAATCCCGATTCCTGATCCGCTTCTTGAGGACAAGCGTGAACGGATTATTCTGAAAGGGGAGCTGCCGAGCCCCCTTAACCCGCCGAGCGGCTGTGTATTCAGGACGCGGTGTCCTGAAGCGATGGAGCTCTGCGGTAAGATAACGCCTGAGCTTGAAGAAGTGAAGGCGGGGCGTTTTGTTGCCTGCCATTTATACAAAAAAGAAAGCTGACAATATAAAGTCAGCTTTCTTTTTTGATTAAACCTGATGCAGAAATGACACGCAGACCGGATACGGAACCGGAATGTCAGATTGAAGCAGAGTCAATTTGCCTGTTTCCGGATCACGTTCAAACAAAACCAGATTTCCCGTTTCTTCGTTTGACGCGACAAGGAATGTCTCGGAAGGGTCAAACGCGAAATCACGCGGCCAGTTTCCTTCTGTCGGCACCCATTCAATAAGAGACAATTCACCGGAATATTGGTTGATCTTAAAGATGGCGATGCTGTCATGTCCGCGGTTGGCGGCATAAAGAAATCTGCCGTCTTTAGATATGCGGATCGCACTGCCTTGCGATTTGTCCGTAAAGCCTTCAGGCAAAGCGGAAATGACCTGGAGCTCTCTGAATTCACCTAAGGTCGGGTTGTATTCAAGCGCGATGACTTCATTACTGATTTCCGTCATGACATAGGCATATTTTTCCGCCGGATGGAAAACGATGTGGCGCGGCCCTGAACCCGGTGTGAAAGAGTGAGTTTTCACCTCTGTGAGCGAACCGTTTTTCATTTGGTAAGTATAAAGCGTATCCGTCCCTAAATCGACGGCTGCAATGTAGTTATGCTCAGGTGTATAGCCTGCGAAATGGGTATGCGGTTTCTCTTGTCTTTCATGAGGACCTGTTCCCGTATGAGCGGCTTCGGCAGCCGGCTCCCGCAGACTTCCGTCCTCATTGACGGGAAAGGCGTGCACTTTTCCGCTGTGGTAATTAGCGGTTAACACATATTCATGTTTATCATCAATGCTGACGTGGCATGGAGACGGGCCTTCAATCAGCTGGTGGTTCACAAAAGTTAATTCCCCGCTGTTCTGATGAATCTGATAGGCTGCGACGCCGCCTTTTCCGTCTGTCTTTTCAATGGAATACAGCATGCTGTTATCAGAATTCGGAGTGACGTATGTCGGGTTGCCGAGCTTTGCTGCCAGCTTCGGCCGGCTGAGCCGTTTCGCTTCTGTATCAAGTTCAAAACAATAAATGCCTTCGCTTCCGCCTTTTGTATATGTTCCCGCGTATCCTATGTACTTAGCCATTCGGTTTCCCCCTTTAGAGTCTTGTCTTCTCTATATTAACGTATCTTGAAGGAAACTGCCTTGTAAATGTTTAAGATGTTCTGACAAGCGGCAAGGTGCAGCAGCGGAAGGAACCGCCTGATTTAATAATTTCGGAAAACTCGGTTTCAATGACCGTATAACCTCTTTTTCTGAGCTCGCGGTTCGTATGACGGTGCTGCGGCAGGCTGATAATTGTCTGATTGCCGATTGACAGGATATTCGGGCCGAGCGTGAATTGCTCTTCTTCAGGCACTTCTATCATCTCAAAACGTTCGGTGAGAAGATCAATTTCTTTCTGCCGCAAGCCATTTTTGCAGTATAGCGCTTCCGTTTCCGAGATCATATTAAATACACAGTCCAAATGTAAGAAATCCTCCTTGAGAGGGATCGGCACAACCGTCATCTCCGGCAGCGCCTCCTGCAGCTCCCGGACAGCCGCTTTATCCGTGCGCTTGCTCAGCCCGGCGTAAACGGTGCCGTCTGCGATCAAGATGTCGCCGCCTTCAATGTTCGCTTTTTTCAGTCGCGTATAAGGGATTTTCTTATTGTCAAGCAGGCCTTGAAACACTGTTTCTTCTCCCTGCCGGACTGAAGCCGCCATGTTTGAAATAAACGCCGTCTCGCCTAATACAAATCCGATATCCCGGGTGAATACCTGCTCAGGCAATGCGGGATCGGCAGGCAGCAGGACGACTTCAATCTGATGAGATCTTAAAATGTCAATAAACTCACTATGCTGTTTGAGGGCAACGGGTATGTTAATATTTTCTTGTTTGAAATGTTTCTGCGTTCCGTTAATAATATCCTTGATGGCCATGTGTTCCGGCCGGCATAAGATGACTGTCTGCAAAGCATCAAACTCACTGCGGCAAGCCGGTTTCCGCGTGGATTTGGGAATGGATACGTCCATGTGATATCCTCCTATCGGTATTCAATGTGCGTTTATTATTCCCGGATGTGATGAATAATGAAACATTTCTGAGAGAATATCTAACCAACTTAATATTTAAAATTTTAGACAAAACGATCAAAGTATTGTTTAATAGGGTACAGATGAATGAGTCAAAACGACCAGACACCAAAGGGGAGTTTAAATAATATGAAGTTGCCAGAATCAAGATTTTGCAAAGAAACAAGGGTTGTTAAAACAAGCAGGGTTTTTCCGCTTGATACGAATAATCACAATACGCTGTTTGGCGGAAAGCTGATGAGCTACATTGATGATATCGCTTCAATTTCCGCGGCCCGCCACTGCCGGTGTGAAACAGTCACGGCTTCAATGGATTCTGTAGATTTTTTGCGCCCCATCGGCCAACAGGATTCCGTATGCCTTGAATCTTACGTCACATGGGTCGGCACATCGTCTATGGAGGTGTTTGTCAAAGTCATTAAAGAGCATCTGATGACGGGCGAACGCGAGCTTGCGGCAACGTCGTTTCTGACCTTTGTCGCGCTTGATTCAAACGGGAAATCGGTACCCGTTCCGCGGATCGTGCCGGAAACCGAGGAAGAAGTCATGCTTCACAATACGGCCGTTCAGCGCGCCGGAGAACGAAAAAACCGCTTAAAACACAGCAAAGCCCTGGCCGAGGCGCTCGGAACAGATAAACCTTGGTAATCGTCAAACCGCTTTTTAAAAAAGCGGTTTTTTTATGCTGAGAAAGGACTTTTCCTGCCGGATCCATAATCTATTACAGGGAAAGGAGACGTGGCGTGCATGATGGAACATAAGTCTTCCGGCACCATCCTGACAACCGGGCGTATCCGTCTGCGGACTATGCGGGATGACGATGAAGAAAATTTGTACGGGCTGTTTACCGACAGAGAGGTCATGAAATATTATCCTTCTCTTAAAAGCAGACGGGAAACGAAGGAATGGATTGCCTGGAACAAACGATTGGCGAAAGGATACGGCGTCAGTCTTTGGATCGGAGAGGATAAAGAGACGGGCGCATTTCTCGGTCAATGCGGAATCGTTCCGCAGACGGTAAACGGAAACACTTTGATGGAAATCGGCTATATGTTTGCCCGCCGCCACTGGGGCTGCGGCTATGCGACAGAGGCGGCGAACGCCTGTCTGGACTACGGTTTTCATATGCAGCAATACGGACGCATAGCGGCGCTGATTGATCCGGAAAACGCTGCCTCCGTCCGTGTCGCGGAAAAAATCGGCATGGTGCCCGGTGAGACCGTTACCAAATGGGAGAGGCAGCTGACGGTTTTTGACATCACATCTGACGTTGAACGTTTCGGCGAAATGTAGTATGATACGAACAGACATGTTTTCTAGGGTTCCGCATGTTCATACATGGCCTGGTCCGAGAGAAAACACATATGCGGACATATCCCGCATATGCACACGGAGGGAAAAAAGCCCGGGAGAGTCAATCTCATGAGAGACGACTATCCGGGCTTTTTTGTATTGTCCGGATACAGAAAGGGTGAAGAACATGAAATGGGGTTTAGTGGTCATAGCGGCCGTATTTGAAGTGGTATGGGTCACCGGCCTGAAACATGCTGATTCAGCACTGGCGTGGAGCGGCACGATTATGGGAATCATCATCAGTTTTTATCTATTAATCAAGGCGACAGACAGCCTGCCCGTAGGAACGGTATACGCGGTCTTTACCGGACTCGGGACAGCGGGCACCGTGCTCAGTGAAATCCTGCTTTTCAAAGAACAGGCCGATCCGGTGAAAATCGTGCTGATCGGCGTTTTGCTGATCGGTGTCATCGGATTAAAGCTGGTCACACAGGATAAGCCTGAGACGAAGGAGGAGAAGGCGTAATGCATTGGATCAGCCTGATAGCCGCGGGTCTTTGTGAAATGCTCGGGGTCATTTTAATGAATCAATTTCAAAAAGAAAAGAAAGTCAAATGGATTCTTTTCATTATCGCCGGATTTGCGGCTTCTTTTTCCCTGCTTTCTTATGCGATGGAGACGATCGCGATGGGCACGGCCTATGCGATCTGGACCGGTATCGGCACAGCGGGCGGCGCATTAGCCGGCATTCTTTTCTACGGCGAGCAGAAGGATGCGAAGCGCATCTTTTTCATTGCGCTTATTTTATGCGCTGCCGTAGGGCTGAAAATTCTTTCGTAAATTGATTTTTATCAAATCTTCAGTATAATCTATTAGTAAGTTACGAATTATGAAGATACGAGGGATTAAAACAGATGAATTCATATATGACACAGCGGCTGAAAGAATACCGCCGCGGGAATGAGGAAAAAGGGCGCCTGCTTGTCAGCTGCCCCGACCAGCCGGGAATTGTATCGGCCGTGTCGGCGTTTTTGTTTGAACATGGCGCAAACATTATTGAATCAAATCAATACACGACTGACCCTGAAGGCGGACGGTTTTTTCTTAGGATCGAATTCGACTGTAAGGGCATTCGTGAGAAAAAAGAGGACTTACAGCAGGCGTTCGCCTCAATCGCCCAGACATTCGGCATGACATGGAGCCTGTCTCTGGCAAGTGAGCTGAAGCGAGTGGCGATCTTTGTATCGAAGGAGCTGCACTGCCTTCATGAACTGATTTGGGAATGGCAAAGCGGCAATATGATGGCCGAAATTGCGGTCGTCATCAGCAACCACGAAGAGGCCAAAGAAGTGGTCGAACCGCTGAATATTCCGTTCCATTACATGAAAGCTAACAAAGACATCCGCGCCGAAGTGGAGCGGCGCCAGCTTGAGCTGCTGGAGCAGTATAAGATTGATGTGATCGTTCTTGCCCGATACATGCAGATTTTGACGTCTGATTTTGTATCTGCCCATCCGAATCGGATTATTAACATCCACCATTCATTTCTGCCGGCCTTTATCGGCGCTAATCCGTATAAACGGGCTTATGAGCGCGGAGTGAAATTAATCGGCGCGACTTCTCACTATGTGACGGACGATCTTGACGAAGGGCCGATTATTGAACAGGATATTGAACGCGTCGATCACAGAGATCACGCAGAGGATCTGAAGAATATCGGCAGAACGATTGAGCGGAGCGTGTTGGCAAGAGCCGTAAAATGGCATCTGGAAGACCGCGTCATCGTTCACGGAAACAAAACGATCGTATTTAATTAATGACGGTCCGCGGGGAGGCGGACTGTTTTTTATGGATGAAAATGTCTTGACAAGAACCTGTTTTCTTTGCATAATATAAAAAAATCATTGAGCGTTGAAGAGGATCAGTACGCAGAACTTTCTGTGACAGAGAGCAAAATGACCCGCTGAAACATTTTGCCGCATGAAACCTGCCGAACCTGCCTTGGAGTCCTGAGGGGAAAACTCAGGCGCGATAACCTGGCGTTACAGGAAAGCGGGACGCGTGAAAAACGCGTTCAAACAAGGTGGTACCACGGAAAGCCCATTTCGTCCTTATTTTTCAGGACGGAATGGGCTTTTTTTATTGACAGAGCCGGTTTGGATTGATTGCCACGGAGGAGAAATGATGAAAAAACAAAGAATTGTTGTGAAAATCGGGAGCAGCTCGCTCACCAACAGTAACGGAAGTATTGATGAAGCAAAAATCAAGGAACATACGGAAGCCATTTCTTTATTAAAAGAAAACGGGCATGAAGTGATCCTCATTACCTCAGGCGCCGTGGCAGCGGGTTTTTCCGCTCTCGGCTATCCGTCGCGACCCGTTACGATAAAAGGAAAGCAGGCAGCTGCCGCAGTCGGCCAGACGCTTTTAATGCAGCAATATATGGACCATTTAAAAAGATACGGTCTGACACCGGCACAAATTTTATTAACAAGAAATGATTTCTCAAAAAGAGAGCGGTACAGAAATGCCTATGCCACTGTAATGGAACTGTTGGAGCGTGGCGTCGTGCCGATTATTAATGAGAATGATTCCACATCAGTCGAAGAGCTGACGTTTGGTGATAACGACATGCTGTCGGCGCTGGTGAGCGGGTTGATTCATGCAGACCAATTAATGATTATCACAGACATTAACGGGCTGTACGATGCCAATCCGAATGAAAACCCGGACGCAAAGCGGTTCGACTATCTGAATGACATCACACCTGAATTGCTTGGATATGCCGGATCAGCAGGCTCAAAGGTCGGCACCGGAGGCATGAAGTCAAAACTTCTCGCCGCCCAGACCGCATTGTCGCTCGGGGTGAAGGTGTTTATCGGAACCGGCTCCGGACGGGAAAAACTGATGGGAATTTTAGACGGAAAAGGCGACGGCACTTATATCGGCGATAAAGACCTGTCCTCAGTGAATAATACACGGCAATGGATCATGTTTCATTCTCCGATATCAGGGGAAATCATCATTGATGGGGGAGCGGAGCAGGCGATGATCCATAACGGGTCAAGTCTCCTCCCGGCCGGCGTCGCCGGTGTCTGCGGCAGTTTTCCGAAAGGGGCCGTAGTGGAAGTCAGAGGGCCCGGCGGCATTATCGGCAAAGGGCAGACGCAGTACTCATCCGATGAAATTTTAGAAGCCAAAGGGAAGCGGAGCGACCAGCTTTCAGGAACGAAGCAGGTGGAAGTGATTCACAGAGATGATTGGGTGAATTTATTTGACGAGGGGGAACACAAATGAGTGAAGTATTGCAAAAAGCGGCTTTGGCAAAAGAAGCGGCTGCCGAAATGGTCATGAAAACGACGGCTGAAAAAAACGAAGCGCTCCAATGTATTGCAGACGGACTCAGAAATGAACGCCGGCTGATTTTAACAGAGAATCAGAAAGATATTGAAGCGGGACGGAACAGAGGACTGACACCTGACATTATTGACAGGCTGACTCTTGATGAAAAACGCCTGCTCGATATCGCGGACGCCGTGGAACTATTAATCGGTCTTGAAGATCCCGTCGGTGAATCGCTGGAGACCATTCAAAAAGAGAATGGATTATCTATTGAAAAAATCCGCGTGCCCCTCGGAGTAGTGGGCATGATCTATGAGGCCAGACCGAACGTTACCGTAGACGCGGCCACACTCTGCCTGAAAACCGGAAACGCGGTTGTGCTCAGAGGAAGTTCTTCCGCCATCCACAGCAACATAGCGCTTGTCAGTGTGATGAAACGCGCACTGGGGCTGTCAAAGCTTCCGATTGATGCCGTTCAGCTCATAGAAGATACAAGCAAAGAAACCGCCAAACAGCTCTTTACATTAAATGGCGGGCTGGATGTATTGATCCCGCGCGGCGGTAAAAATTTAATTGATCTTGTGGTCAGGGAATCAACCGTACCCGTTTTAGAAACCGGAGCGGGCAATTGCCACGTGTACATAGATGAGTCAGCAGATCCTCAAATGGCAAGCGAGGTCGTCATCAATGCCAAAACACAGCGTCCTTCGGTCTGCAACGCGATTGAATCTCTTTTGATTCATGAAAAATGGGCCGAAGAACACGGACGAAAGCTGCTGAATCAGCTGACAGAAAAAGGGGTGGAGCTCCGAGGAGACCAGGTGATTTGCAGACTGGAGCCTCAAGCGAAACAAGCAGAAGAAGCCGATTGGGGAGCGGAGTACCTGGCGCCGATTCTCAGTGTGAAAACGGTGCAGGACGTACAGGAGGCGGTCCGCCACATTCAGCAGTACGGCACAAACCATTCAGAAGCCATTCTGACGGAGAACGCCGAGCATGCGGCTTACTTCCAGACCGCCGTTGACGCCGCCGCCGTGTATCATAATGCTTCAACCCGGTTTACGGACGGTTTTGAATTCGGATACGGAGCCGAAATCGGCATCAGCACGCAAAAGCTTCACGCGAGAGGGCCAATGGGGCTTCCGGCGTTAACATCTACAAAAATCATCATCAAAGGAAACGGACAAATCCGCGTATAATCTTTTAAGCTTATCCTTCAAAAAGGGTAGGCTTTTTTTATGCGGAAAGATTGACGGTTTCTATTATATTGTGTAATATTAAATTGTACACAATATAATAGAGGTGAATTCACATGACAAAACCATTATTTACTGCAACCGTATCAGCCGCCGGCGGACGTGAAGGGAAAGTCACGTCTTCTGACGGAGTGCTGAATCTTGATGTTGCCATGCCGGGAACGCCAAGAGCAAAAAAGCTCGAACATGCCACAAACCCTGAGCAGCTGTTTGCCGCAGGATATTCAGCCTGCTTTGACAGCGCTCTTCAGCTCGTAGCGAGAAAAGAGCGTCTGAGTATTGAAACAGAGGTCACTGCGCATGTCAGTCTGCTGAAAGATGAAGCAGACCAAGGATATAAACTAGGCGTTACGCTTGAGGTCAAAGCATCCGGCATTGATAAACAGGAGCTTGAAGCCCTTATTCAAAAAGCGCACGGTGTCTGCCCGTATTCAAAAGCGACAGCGGGAAATATTGAAGTGAAGCTTCTGGCAGCAGAATAAAAATAAGGATGCCCATTCGGGGCATCCTTATTTTTTGCCGTGCAGCGTATTCAAAACCTCATAAAGCGACTGCTTTAACTGCTTTAATTCCTCTTTTGACCGTCCCGTCTGTTCCAGCATGGCAATGGGAATATCCGCCGCTGTTTTCTGCAAGGCCCGTCCTTCATCTGTGAGCCTGATCGTCACGGATCGCTCGTCTTCAGCCGACCGCTTTCTCATGATGATTCCGTGCTGCTCCATCCGTTTCAGCATCGGTGTCAGCGTTCCGGAATCCAGGTACAAAAGCTCACCCATCCGTTTCACATTCAGTTCTTCGTGCTCCCATAATAAAAGCAGCGCCAAATACTGGGGATAAGTTACGTTGAGCTTATCAAGCAGCGGTTTGTACCGTTTCGTCATTTCCCTTGAGCTTGCGTACAGCAAAAAACAAAGCTGATTCTCAAGTTTCATATGTTCAAAATCTTTTTCTGCCATTACTTCTTTCACCAACTCTTTGTTTGTTAACGTTACCCCTATTGTAGCCGAAAAACGATCCATTTCCTATTCCTCATGTTTAAAAATATGAGCAGGGGCAATATATACAGTAAGTACAATGAGGAGGCTGATAATAATGGCATTATTTACTTCAAAAGCGACCGCAGTCGGCGGACGAGCAGGACATATTAAATCCGACGACGGGGTGCTGGATTTTGACATCATCATGCCGAATGCAAAAAAAGACGGAGAAACCGGCACAAACCCTGAACAGCTCTTTGCGGCAGGGTATGCTGCCTGCTTTGGGGGAGCGCTTGAGCTTGCCGCCCAAAAACAAAAAATCGACATGACCTCTGAAATTGAAGGACAGGTCAGCCTTTTAAAAGATGAGAGTGACGGAGGTTACAAAATCGGCGTAACGCTCGTCATTGATACAAAAGATCTTGACAAAGAAACGGCGGAGAAGCTAGTGCACGCCGCTCACGAGTTCTGTCCGTATTCAAAAGCAACAAGAGGAAATGTAGACGTCAAACTTGAATTAAAATAAATCAACGAACGAATATCCCGGATTTTATATCCGGGATATTTTATTAACGAAAACATCAGTAATGATCTCTTCTCTCCCGGAATAAGAATACGATATAGCACTTTTGCATAATGACACCAAGAGAAAAGAGGGAGAAATCGATGTCTCTTCCAAACATACCGAACATCACCCCCGACATTACACTCTCCAGATGTGAGACCCTGAACCTCCTTCTTTCATCCGTGGCTATGGAAGAAATCGGACTATCCCATATTCTGCAGGCGGAAGCGGAAAGGATTCAAATGTTTCTCGGCGCTTCCGGCGATCCCTCCTTGGAGGAATTGTCATCAATCAATAGAAGCACTGAACGGCTCCTGCGCACCGTCATGAAATCACAACTCCTTTTGCAGACGAAGCTTGAGGACATTATCTTCTTACAGGATTCTGAAGCCTGTATGGACCCGGACGACCCAAGCAATCCGAGTAATCCGGGCGATCCTGATGACCCATGGAATCCGGACGACCCAAGTAATCCGAGTGATCCGGGCGATCCTGATGACCCGTGGAATCCGGACGATCCCAGTGATCCGGATGATCCGGAAGATCCATGCGACCCGTGCTTTCCGAATCCGCATCCTGAAGATCCGTGTGACGGCCTGTTTTACGGCCGCATTGGCTGCTGTGAGTGCGGGGATTGTGAGGACTGCGGTTGGAAGAAAAAAGGCGGGGAGCGTTCATAAAAAAAGAGACGGGTGAAGCATATGCCGTATCCAAGCATCTCAAAAGCGAAACAGACATCTTTTGAAGCCATGCATTGCCTCACGATTGCGCTGTTAAATATATTATCTGTGACCGTGGATAAAAGAAGGGATTCAGATTACAAAGAAGAAATCAGGCTGTTCTCCGCATTGTGCCGCTGGCAGATGGAAACTGGCGGCCGTCTGTTTTTAATGGTCAGCCTGGAAGAAGAGCAGAAGCAGATGTATGAGCGGCACTTTCATGAAATGAAGACAGTGACGGAACGAACGAAAAAATTCATTTTTGAAAGCCCGCGCGAATTCCGGGCGCATCCCATTACGAAGCGGGCTGTCAGACAGCTTCAGGAATGGGATGCAGAATCAACTGCCGAACCTGCCGTCAGATGGGTGCGGCCTGTCATCATAACGATGAACGGCACTCCTGAACGGCCTTGGTTCAATCAACAACTTCAAAATCGGGAAAGGTGAGAAAATGAGCGGAAATGCTGAATGTAAACTGACTCTTTGCATGATTGTGAAAAACGAGGAGAGATACATCTCCCGTTGTTTATCAAGTGTACAAGACATCGTTGATGAGATCGTCATCGCAGACACCGGATCACAAGATAATACAAAAGATATCTGCAAAAGCTTTCAGGCAAGAGTGTTTGATTTCGAATGGGAGAATGATTTCGCAAAGGCCAGAAATTACGCCCTGCAGCATGCCGAAGGGGATTGGATTTTAATGCTTGACGCGGATGAAGAGCTCGATCAGGAGACGGGCCGCTTTTTAACTTCGCTGCTTCATGACGGATTACCGAGCCGGGGCCTTTTGAAAATCATCAATTATACGGGGAAGCAGCTCGATGAAAACGAAGCGTTTGAAAGCATGCAGCCGAGACTGTTCCGCAATCATAAAGGCCTTCTGTATCAAGGCAGAATTCACGAGAATATCTCGGCTTCCAATGAGGAAGAAAACAATGCTTTTTTCACGCTCCCATGTGTGATTCATCACTACGGCTACTTGGAGCAGGAAGAAAAGATCAAGCAAAAACATAAACGGAATATCAGTATTTTAAATGAAGAGCTTTCAGAGGAAAATCCTGATCCGTGGCTTGTCTATCATTTGGCAAGTGAATGCTACAGAATAAAAGACTATGAAAAAGCATTACATCTTGTCAACGGCTCAATTTTTCAATTTTTAAGCGAAAAACGAATGCCTCCGTCTCTCCTGTATTATTTGAAATATACAATATTGCTTGAGCTCAAACGGTATGAAGAAGCCGAACAAGGGATTGAAAAAGTGCTCAAGCTATATCCTGATTACAGCAATCTTCATTATTATAAAGGCCTTGTATTATATCATTTGGAAAAGTACAGAGCGGCAATCAAAGCATTTGAAAACGGAACGCAGGTTGAAGGAGAAAACGCTGATCACTTAATTTTAAAAGGTGCCGCCGATTTCAGAGCTTTTTATTATATGGCAAAATGCCATGCTGAATTAAACCATGATATGACGGCCATCGCTTACGCCAAAAAATCCGTGAAGTTCAATCCTCAATTTAAACCCGCGCAAGAGCTTCTGTCTCAATTAAAAAAGGATCAGCGGACAAACGCCTGATCCTTTTTTTTTGCATGTTCCATTAAGATAATCGAATAATGTTTAAAGCTGCACCGACGCTTCCTCCAAGCAATGTGGCCGCACCCAATAATCCGAACAGCTGAAGCTGGATGGTGCTGCCTGCTGGCAAAGTCACAATAAAGGAGTTATTAAAGTTTGCCAAAGACGCGACCGGGGCGATAATCGAACTTGCAGGAGGAGTGCCGTTGATTAAAATACGCGAACTTACAAGCAGGCCGGCCGTTAAATTAATATGGTAGGAGATATAGTAACGTCCCGCCGGAGCAACGGTGAATACGGTATTTGCGGCATTAGCCGTTATATCCGCCGAAAGGTTTTGTTCATTCGGTAAAGAAATGGTCGTGCCGCCGACAATAACTGCGACAACACCGCCGCCCGTATTGCTTGCATAGCCGGAAGTTGCTGTCAGACTTGTTCCGGTAATTCCAGTCGGTCCGGTGCCGCCAGTAGCGCCGGTGCTTCCGGTCGGTCCGGTAACGCCAGTAGCGCCGGTAATTCCAGTCGGTCCGGTTTCGCCAATAGCGCCGGTGCTTCCGGTCGGTCCAGTAACGCCAGTAGCGCCGGTAAATCCGGTCGGTCCGGTAACGCCAGTAGCACCGGTAAATCCGGTAGGTCCGGTGCCGCCAGTAGCGCCGGTGCTTCCGGTAGGTCCGGTGCCGCCAGTAGCGCCGGTAAATCCAGTCGGTCCGGTGCCGCCAGTAGCGCCGGTGATCCCGGTAGGTCCGGTGCCGCCAGTAGCGCCGGTGCTTCCGGTCGGTCCGGTAACGCCAGTAGCGCCGGTGATTCCCGCCGCAGCTAAAAGTGTATAGTCAGCTGAGGCTCCAGGGGTTCCCGCCGGGCTGTTTACGTTTGCGACGTAAGAGCTGCCGTTGAAAGTAACTGGCTGTCCGGCGGTATAGGCAGCGGCGGCGAGGGGATCAAACGGTACGATGCCTTGCAGTCCGGCGCCCGTGACCCCTGTCGGCCCGGTCGGCCCCGCGGCGGCAAGCAGTGTATAATCCGGCGATGTCCCGGGAATGCCTGAAGGGTTATTGATATTTACGAGATAAGAAGCACCCTCATACAATACAACCTGCCCCGCTGTATAAAAAGGCGCAGCAGCGGGATCAAAATCTGTCAATCCTGTCAATCCGGCTCCTGTAGCGCCTGTTGGTCCGATCGGCCCGGTTGATCCTGCGGCAGCTAAAAGCGTATAATCGGCAGACGTATCCGGAATCCCTGCTGGCGAAGCTGTGTTCACGACATAGGAGCTTCCGTTATACAAGACAACCTGTCCGGGTGTATAAGTGGGAGCAATCAGCGGATTAAAAGCAACAATCCCTTGAAGACCCGCACCGGTGACCCCCGTCGGCCCGGTCGGTCCGGTTGGCCCCGTCGCTCCGGCCGGGCCGATTGCTCCCGTCGGTCCTGCGGGCCCGCCGGCTGGTCCCGTCGGCCCCGTAGCACCAGTCGGTCCCGCCAGTGTAGGGATATTTGAGATACTGTCCAATTTTGAACCGAGAAGAAGCTCCTGTTTCATTAAGCTGTCAAGCGTATCACGGACGCTCTCATTCAAGTTCAGAATATCCGCAAGACTTGACGGGGGCCCTGTTAATCCGGGAATCGTTCCGAGCGCGTATTGGATTTTTTCCCCTTCCGCATTCAGAATATGTGCCATTCCCAGCTCTTCCATAGCAATTGACGAAAGAAGAAGGTTAATGGTATCGTCTCTGGAAAGTGTAACGACAGGGGTGATATTAGGCAAATTAGGCTGTGACACAATGTCCCTCCTTATGAGTTGGCTGAAAATCATTTTATTACGAACAAAGTTCCCCGAAATAAGCGTAAGCAGTACTGTATCAGTATATTCACTGACTCTGTCCAAGTTTCTGAACGAATTCCCGCATTAAATTCATCATATATGAAGGAAATACTTTAAATATAGAGAAAATACATCGCACAGCATTCGCAAATCGGTCAAAATGACAGCGGGACATGTGATCGTCTATAAAGCGATGGCTACATATCTTGAGCGTTTCCTGCAAAAACTCTCTTTTTCATTTCAAGTTTTCTGTATAAAAGGGCGAGAAGCATGGATGGTATCGTACAAACAATCATTCCGATAAAGGCATACCGGGGTTCAATTTCATATAAAAAACCTCCGAAAATAGTAAATACCGCAGTGCTCCAGCTGAGAGCAAGCGCTGAATATATGCCTTGGGCTTTCGGGATTTGCGCCGGTGAAATATTCTTAATTAAGTATTTCATAAATGCATAGTGTCCCATCGCGAATGAACAGGCATGCAGCGTCTGCGCAATACAGAAAATGATGACATGCGGAAAGGCAAATACGAGTATCCAGCGTACGGTAGCACCAAGCGCCGCCAAGGCGAGCAAAGAGCCTGCCGTAAATTGATGAAAGTATCGGTCAGCGATTGCAAAGAAGATAATCTCCGCGATAACGGCGATGTTGATGATGATTCCGATGGCATATGCGGGCGCATCGATTTCCTGCAAAAAGAGATAACCGTAATTGTAGTAAGATGCATGTGCCGCCTGCAGTAAGATAACGATTGCGAGCACCAGACCGAAATATTTGATGCGGAATAAGGCAAACATACCCTCTTTTCTTGCGCGGTCTGTTTCCGGCCGTTTTGAAAGAACAGCTGGTGCATGCATAAAGCTGAGGCATGCGAATATCAGGGTGCCCAAAAGCAGTGCCCATAAAATCGCTTGATCTCCGAATATACCTGTAAAGACGGACAGGATGACGCCGGCTGAAACAAAACCCGCGGACCCCCACTGGCGGCTTGTCCCATAAGCCTTTAATTCGTTATGCTGTACAAGGACGCCGCAAGCGCTGTCTAAAGCAGGCATTAAAGCAGGGTAAAACACATGCAGCACTAATGTGACAAGAAGCAGGCTTTGAAAAGAATCAGCGGGAATATAACATAAAAGTGCGAGAAGCGTCCCGATTCTGGCGCCGTTTAATAAGGCTTTGCTGCTGAATTTTCCTGATAAATAAGGGAAGAAAAATAATGTGGAAATCCCTCTTGCCGCCAAGCCCAGGCTCATAATGAAACTGGCTTCGGATACGGAAACCCCTTTTATATGCACCATCCATCCCGTCCAATAGGGCAGAAAAACACCCCATGTCATAAAAAAACTAAAAAAATGCAGACTCATCCAGCGATATGCTTTCATTCCCGTTCCTCCTTTAATTGGCATGTTATCATGTAAAGACATAAAGACAATATGAGATATCTCATATTTTTGGGGTGGACGATGGAAATTTATAAAGGCGAGAAAAAGCGGCATCAGTTAGAAAAACACTCAATCGCGCATTTATTCTCTTTCCCCGCTGAAAAGTTTATGGAAGTGCACGAATATGAGCGGGACGAATGGATGATTCAAGAGGGCAGGAGGCCTGACTTCCTGTTTTACGTGATTGAAGGAAAAGCGAAAATATATGTAACCCATCAAAACGGGAAAGTTTCTTTAATTAATTTTATCAACAAAAATGATTACATCGGAGAGATGGAACTATTACATGAAGTGTATTACACAAAAGGAATTCAAGCCTCAGCGAAGACTGTTTGTTTTGCTCTGCCTATTTACCGCTGCCGCGCGCAATTGCTGCAGGATGCGAAATTCCTGCGTGAGTTGGCTAAGTTTTTAAGTGCTAAGGCAACGCTTATGGCTTCGAAATATTCACAAAGTCTGGCGTTCCCGCTTGAAAACCGGCTTGCTGATTTTATTTTGCAGACGGCTTATGAAGGGGTTTATAAAGAGAAGCACGTAACGGTCTGTGATTATTTGGGTGTATCTTACCGTCATCTCTTGCATGTGCTGACGCAATTCTGCCAAAAAGGGTATTTGCAAAAAGAAGGGCGGGGCTATCAAATTAAGCAGCATGATTCATTATATGAACTTGCAGAAGCGCTGAAGAATAAGTAGCACGCCCAGAAAAAACAGCCACCCGCGATTTGCGGATGGCTGTTTTCATTATACAAGCTGAGCTTGTTTTTTTCGTGCCTGTTTCGCGGCGTCGACCATATTTTTTAATGCCGCAACGGTTTCTTCCTGCTGTCTTGTTTTCAGTCCGCAGTCCGGGTTTACCCAGAAGCGGTCAGTCGGACACACTTCAAGCGCGTCATCAATAATTTGATAGATTTCTTCAGTTGCCGGCACACGCGGGCTGTGAATGTCGTATACACCGAGTCCGAGGCCTTTCACGTAAGGATGTTCTTTCAAGTATTCTAAAAATCCTCCGTGGCTTCTGCTGTGTTCGATTGTAATGACATCCGCGTCAAGATCATTGATCGTATCTACGATATCTTCAAAGTTGCTGTAACACATATGCGTATGAATCTGCGTCTCATTTTGCACAGAAGACGTCGTTAACCGGAATGCTTCTGCGGCCCAAGTTAAATATTCATCCCAATCCTGCGTTTTTAACGGCAGTCCTTCGCGGAGCGCGGGTTCATCCACTTGGATAATTTGGATACCGGCATCTTCAAGCGCTTTTACTTCTTTTCTGAGGGCAAGCCCGATCTGGAAGGCGATTTCTTTTCTTGAAATATCCACACGCGGGAATGACCAGTTTAAGATGGTGACAGGTCCCGTCAGCATGCCTTTCATGTGTTTTTCCGTCAGCGATTGGGCGTAGACCGTATCTTTTACCGTCATCGGTTTGATAAATTCGACATCTCCGAAAATGACAGGCGGACGTACGCAGCGTGAACCGTAAGACTGCACCCATGCATATTTCGTAAAGGCGAATCCGGCCAGTTTTTCACCGAAGTATTCCACCATGTCCGTCCGCTCAAATTCTCCGTGAACGAGCACGTCTAAGCCGATTTCTTCCTGAATGTCAACCCAGCGCTTCGTTTCCGCATTAATAAAGGCTTGGTACTGTTCATCCGTCCAATCTTTTTTCCGCCATTTTTGCCGTGCGCTCCGCACCTCGGCAGATTGAGGGAAGCTTCCGATTGTCGTCGTCGGCAGAAGGGGAAGACCGAGTGATTCATTTTGCAGCGCCAATCGTTCTTCAAAGCTTGCCGGACGGGAGAAATCTTTTTCCGTCAGCTGATTCAGCTCTTCTTTTTGAGCTGAGTTCGCTCCTGTTGCGAATGCTTTTAAAGCCTTAAGTGCCGCTTTTGACTCTTCGATCTGCTCACTGACGGCCGCTTTGCCGGACAGAAGCCCTTCTTTTAAGACGCCGAGTTCCGCCAGTTTTTCTTTAGCGTATGACAGGCCGTTCAGCAAATCCTTTTCAAGGTGCTCGTCAGGGTGTTTTGCCACCGGCACGTGCAGAAGGCTGCTTGAAGGCTGAATCCATAATTCCTCAACGTCAGCGTGGCTGAGGATATCCAGAGCTGCATCAAGGCGTTCTTCAACATCGATTTTCCAAATGTTGCGCCCGTCGATCACACCGGCTGCCAGCACTTTATCTTTCGGGAAGCCGTGCTTTTTCAGCTGCTCAAGGTTTCTGCCTTTATCATGCACGAAGTCAAGCCCGATTCCCTGTACGGGATAAGAAACGAGTTCTTCATATGCATCAACCGAATCAAAGTATGTCTGCAGGAGAACATTCAGTCCTGAAAGCTCTTTTGTGATCGCTTCATAGAGGTCTTTGGCGGCACGGACGTCTTCAGAAGAAGCTGTCACAAGGGCAGGCTCATCAATCTGAACCCATTTGACGCCTTCTGCTTCAAGCTCTTTCAGCAGCTGAACATAAAGAGGAACAAGGCGTTTTTGAATCGCTTTCGCTTCTGATTCTTCGTATCCTTTCGCAAGCGTGACGAATGTGTACGGACCGACGATGACAGGTTTCGTTTCCGCTCCGAATTCTTCTTTGATCCGGCGGTAGTCATCAAGCTGTTTGTTTCTCGTCAGACGGAATTCAATGCTTTCGTCATATTCAGGAACGATGTAATGGTAGTTGGTATTAAACCATTTCGTCATTTCACTGGAAACGGCGTCTTTTACACCGCGGGCAATCGCAAAGTATGTATCAACGGGATCCGTGATGCTGCGGAATCTTTCCGGAATCCAGTTAAAGCTGACGGCTGTATCAAGCACATGGTCATAATGGGTGAAATCAGAGACCGGCACGATATCGATATGCTGGTCAAGCTGTGTTTTGACAGCTGATAAGAATAAACCGTCAAGTTCTTTAAGAAACGTTTCTTTGTCAGTGTTTCCTTTCCAATAAGCCTCAAGCGCTTTTTTCCATTCTCTGTTCAAGCCGATTCTCGGAAAACCGAGGTTCGAAGTTTTGATTGTTGTCATTAAGTTTCCTCCTTTAAGTGAGATGTAACAAAAAAGCCCCTTTCTCATGAGAGAAAGAGGCTTTAACTTCAAAATGTAAGCCTCTCTCATCTCTCAGATCACGTCTGATGGAATTAGCACCGTGCCTTATGAGACAGTCGTCTCGGCGCAAAAATCACGCGCCCCATTTCACAATGGAATTACGGTCGGTTGCTGTTGGGGTCAAAAGGCCAATCCCTCGCCCAACTCTCGATAAGAGAAAGTATTTCAATTTTTTTGAAAAGTTACATCATTTGTTGGTTATCTTATCAGCTTATTCAGATCACTGTCAATAGAAAATCTCACATTTTAAAAATTGGTGATGTGACAAGCTGACCATTCATTATATGAGAAAAATATCAGAAAGACAGCAGCTGTGCCTGTTCGGCTCTTTCCATCAGCACTTCAGGCGCGTCTAAATACAGAAACCCGTTCCCGGCCAATGTTTTGGCGATGTCCAAAGGAAGGGTCCGCCGCACGAGCTGGGCGTAGACTTCAGCCTCAGAAAGCGTCCGCTGAAACGCGTCCTGTTCAAGCCCTTTTATTAAGGCAAGCGCTCCGCTCACATGCGGGGCGGCCATTGAAGTGCCCGTCAGCTTCCCGTATTTATGGTTGGGAAGGGTGGAGAGAATATTTTCTCCCGGAGCCACTAGGTCAATCTCTTTATTGGCGTTTGAAAATTCAGACGATTTACGGGCGATTGAGACTGATCCGACTGCGATCACTTCGTTGTAAGCGGCCGGATACGACAGTTCCTCTGTACGCTCGTCTCCGTCGCCTTCGTTTCCTGCCGCGCAAACGACCAGAACACCGCTTTTTACCGCATTTGCGACGGCTTCTTTCAATTCAGGCACATCGCTTGGCCCGCCGAGTGACATGGAAATGATATCGGCCTTTTGTTCAACGGCGTAGTTGATGCCGTTAATGATCCATTCGTATTTGCCGCTGCCGTTTTGACCGCCGAGAACTTTAACAATTAAGAGGCTTGCTTCCGGCGCGACACCCGAAATTCCGCCGTTTGAATCATTGGCGGCAATCGTTCCGGAAACGTGTGTCCCGTGTCCGTTATAATCGGAAATCGCGTCTTCTTTGCCTCCGTCATCATCGGTGAAGTTTTTCCCGCCGACAATCCGGTCTTTCAAATCAGGATGATTGATGTCGCAGCCTGTGTCAAGCACCGCGATTTTAATATCCTTGCCTTTAAACCCTTTTGCCCACAACTCTGGCGCCTTAATCACTTTAATACCCTCTGGAAGCTCGTTCACATCCATGATCTGTTCATCCGTGACATAAGGAATCAAATGCATTTCACCATTCATAAAAAAGCCCTCCTTTTTTATGCTTGCGAGTGGATACAAGGGTGTTGCTACTATTTTATGGCAGAGCATGCCGGTCGGAAAGAGTCATTTGAAGCATTTTCATAAAAAAGGCGTAATCTATTGCACTAAAAAATTTCAAATAAATGGATAGTTTAACAGCTTTTATTTTCATTCATGACCCGCTGACGCTATAATTGGAAATGGGAAAGGAGAAGAGATATGAAGATAAATGAAGCATTATACGACTATTTTACAGAACAAGCGGATCAAATTGCGGAAGAGTGGATCGAAACGATGGAAGATTCGGACCCGAATTCGGTTTATTCTTTGGCAAATCCTGTCATCACAGAAGAACTGACGGAGCAGGATAAAGAATTTTACCGGCATATTAATAAAATGTATATCATGCCGGAAAAAGAATTTTTAGAAGAGTTCGAGCAGTGGGTGATTGAGCTCGCGAAAGACCAGAAGCATCTGGATACACCCGTCCAGTATGTGGTCCGTGAATTCATGAGAAACCGGAGGCTATACATCAGTTATTATGATGCGTTTGCCGATAAACATGAATCTTCGTTTGCAGAGGGAGAAAGGAAGAAATGGGAGAATTTAATTGTACGAGTATTTGATTTTACGATTTACACGTTTGTCGATCATGCCGAGCATAACTCGAAAATGCAGCTGAACGCGCAAAGAGAAATGATTTTGGAGTTAAGCTCTCCGGTTATCACGCTGAGCAAACGGACGGCGCTGCTGCCGCTTGTCGGCGATATTGACACGGAGCGCGCCAAATTCATTCTTGAAAATACGCTGAGCACATGTGCCAAACGGCTGATTGAACATCTGTTTATTGACCTATCGGGTGTAGTGGTTGTCGATACGATGGTGGCGCATCAGATTTTTAAATTAATTGAGGCGCTGAAATTGATCGGCGTCACGTCCACTTTATCCGGAATCAGGCCGGAAATCGCTCAAACCGCCGTACAGCTCGGCATTAATTTCTCAGATATTACGATCAAGTCCAATCTCGCTCAGGCTCTCAATTATCATCAATAACATACATAACAAAACAGGCTGCCGAATCACTCCGGCGGCCTGTTTTTATACAAACAACAATGAAATGAGCCAGCTTGCGCCGAATAACAGAAGCACGAGCAGGAAAAAACACCAGTCGGCGCGGCGCACGGTAACAGTTCTGTAAAACGTGCGGTTTCGGCTCCCCGTAAAGCCTTTAGATTCCATCGCGATCGCCGTGCGTTCCGCCTTTCTGATTGCGCCTGCCAATAGCGGAATGGTGAAGCGCCTGAAGGCGGAGAGCTTTCCTTTCAGCCCTGAATCAGACGCCGCGCCCCTGATTCTGTGCGCCTGCCGGATGATCAGGATTTCATCTTTCAGAAGAGGGAGAAACCGGAACCCCGCGATAACGCCGTATGCAAGCTTGGGCGGCAGCTTACACTGCTGAATCAGACTGAGCATGAACAGAATCGGATCGGTTGTGAAAAGAAACATCATCGACAAAGCGGAAAAACATAAAATACGAAACGCGATAGAAATCCCGAGCGCCGCGTTATCACTGTTGACGGCAATCGGCCCGAGCTTAAACAGCAGGTTGCTTCCGGTTGTCGGGACGTTTCCGAATACGGCGGCTGTCCATAAAGAACCGAAGGCCAGAATGACAAACGGAATCGTGAACAGCAGCCATTTTTTCAGCGGCACACGCCCCGCCGAGAGGACGCCTCCCGCAATGATGATATAAAACAAAGCAGGGGTGTACGGATTATAAATAAACGACAGCATAATGACGCATAACAATACAGCCGCCGCCTTTATTGACGGGTTAACAGCCTCCAGCCGCAAGTTCATTTCTCCGCCTCCTGTCGTGTTTCATCCATTCATACCGCAGCGGCAAAGCCAAATGCGCCTGCTCGGCGATCCCGGTGTTATCAGAAAATAAAGCGTCGGGAGTTCCCCGGAATACCAGTTTCGTGCCGCAGAGCACAAGGATCGTGTCGGCATAATCTGAGACGAGTTCCATATCGTGTGTCACCATCAAAACAGCCGTTCCTTCCTTTTGAATCTCACGGAGCATTTGCATACACTCCCGCGCCGTTTTGGCATCCTGTCCGAAAGTCGGTTCATCAAGCATCAAAACGTTCACATTGTGCATAAGCATTGTCGCGACACTGAGCCGGCGTTTTTGTCCTTGGCTTAAAGAAAACGGATGCTGTGAGGCATGGCGTCTCAGGCCGAATCGGGTTAACAGCTGAAGAGCTTTCTCCTTTGCGGGTCTGCTGCTTTCAAAACCGAACATCAGCTCTTGAATGACGGAATCTGTGACAAACTGGTGTTCAGGATTTTGGAAAACATATCCGGTCAGCCGCCGCAGCTCTTTTTCAGAATAGGAATCAATCGGTCTGCCGTCTATTTTGATGTCTCCGCTCAGCGGACGGATGAGCTTGGCCGCGGCAGAAAGGAGCGTGGATTTTCCTGTTCCGTTAGGGCCGGCAATCGCGGTGATTGAACCTTTTTTTACGGAAAAGCTCACATCCTGAAAAATGACGTCTGCTCCTCTTGAGAATGACAGCTCGTGAACGCTCAGCGCGTCTTCTGCCGAAAGCGCGGCGGGCCGGGGTTCGGGCAGAGATGGTACAGGTTCGTGAAACAGCTTTTCTTTACACAATGTAAAAGGAATGCTGACGTGCTCCTGCAATGAGATCACACGCGGAATCGGAATGCCGAGCTGCATCAGCTCTTCAATCTTTGTTTCAAAGATAACGTCCGTCTCTCCGTCCATCACCTTCTGACCCGTTTCGTCAAGGACAATCGTCCTGTCCATCCACGGCGCCCAATGATCAAGCTGATGTTCGATAACGAGAAGGCCGAAGCCTTTTTTTGCTTGTAGATCTTTGATCAGCCGCACTAATTCACGTGCGGAATATGGATCAAGCTGTGCCGTCGGTTCGTCCAAAATAATGAGTTCCGGTTCCATCGCAATGATACAGGCAAGCGCCACTTTTTGTTTTGAACCGCCTGACAGCGAAGCGATCGTTCGCGTTTTCAGATGAGTGATCTCTAATTTTTCTAAAACGTCATTGATGATTGCGTCCATATCTTCTTTTGTATATTGCAAATTTTCCAAGCCGAAGGCGATTTCATCTTCAACCGTCAGCATGCAAAACTGCTGGTCCGGATCTTGAAACACGACGCCGATGGATCTGGCGGCGGGTTCTGTCAGGTGTGAAAGAGGTGTTCCGTATAAAGAAACGGTGCCCGATTGAACCCCATCGCATGCTTCCGGGTACAGACCGTTTAAACAAAGAGCGAGCGAGCTTTTGCCGCATCCGCTCGGCCCGAGCAATAAAGCCCGCTCTCCTTTGCGGAGCTGAAAGGACACGTTTTGAAGAATCGGCTTTTCATCCTGATCATAAGAAAAGGTAAGACAGCCGGCCGATAGAAGGGGCTCAGATGCCTGCATCTTGGTTCACCTGTTTCTTTTTCTTCTTGAATTGTTTTCCGAGCGCCATGCCGTTCAGCACCCCTGTGTAAGCCAGCGCATCACTGATTGCTTTGCCGAGAAGGCCGGCAAGAAGCGCACCTGAGATCAGACGGACAAGAAGCATGACGGCTAATAAACCCGGATTCAAAACAGAGTATCCGGAAACGAACAAGTCATAAATGAAGCTCGTCACAGAAGATCCCATACCGGATAAAAGAAGCATGGGCAGGGTATAAATCCGCCAGCGTGTCGCAAAAAAGACCGCTTCCGCACCGATTCCCTGTGCGATCCCGATCAGAATCACCATCGGCCCTGACGGATTTCCGAGTAAGCACTCCACAAACGCGGCGATGATTTCAGAAACAAGAGCCGCTCCCGGTTTTTGAATAATGTACGCGGCAATTACCGAGACGATAAACCAGATACCGTAAATCGGTTCGTAGCTCATTCGGCCGAAAAACCCTGCCGCTATATTGCTTGCATGAGTTGATACTAAATAAATGACAGCAAATACAACACTGATGACGGACATGACGACAATTTCTCTCATTTTCCAATTTTTCATTGTGATCTCCTGCTTTCTTATCGGATAGTCGTATGTATGAAAGAGATGATTTTACAGGCGGTTTATATTCAGTTTCATATTGCGGTGTCCTCCCCCGTTTTTTAATGAAAAATAAAAAACTGCATATCCGAGGGAATATGCAGCAGCAGAACGAAAACGCATGGGGAAAAACCCTGCGCTCCGGTCAATCTGCACTTCCCCACGCTGGTATTATCCAGATCGGGTTATAAGGGATCAAAACACGCCTGCCGCATGTTTTATCTCAGCCGATAACAGCACCCCTAGTGCGTTTCCTATACAGTTTTTTATGATGACATCATCATAGTTGATCATGTCTGATTTGTAAACAGCCTTTCTCCAAACAGAGTTTGGAATCGGACCGGATGATCATTCATAAAGATAAGAAGAGCCCTTTTGATCAAAAGGAAACGGAGGACATCTATGTTTGTTCATACAGTGCAGTCTGGCGACTCGTTATTTTCCATCAGCAGAAAGTACGGATACCCTGTTGACAGCATCAGAAGCGTCAACGGGCTTGAGGAAACGAATATCGTTCCGGGGCAGGCGCTTTTAATCCCTCTTAATGAATATACGGTTCAGCCGAATGATACGTATGCCGTTATCGCAGGTAAGGCTTATGTGCCGCAGATGCAGCTGATGCAGGCAAACCCGGATATTCCGCCGAACCGGCTGCGGGCGGGTATGAAAGTGAAGATCCCTGATATCTCTAACTATCTTGCGGGAACCCTGCAATTTTATGTCATTCGGACGCCTGAAGCGGATAGAGAGTTAATTAATGATTTTGCGCCGTATTCTTCGGCGATTTCTTTGTTTGAATATCATTTTGGCCCGAACGGAGATATCATTAACGATTTAAACGACAGAACCGCAATAGAAACCACATGGCAGAACAGAGTGCGCCCGCTTGCCGTTATTACAAATTTGACAGAAGGGGGATTCAGTCCGGAATTAGCCCATCAAGTGCTGCAAAATCCGACGGCACGAACGAATCTCGTCAACAATATCGTCTCCTTAACCGTAAGAAAGGGATACGGCGGTGTAAATATCGATTTTGAACGGGTCAGAGAAGCTGACAGGGACCTCTTCACAGGATTTCTCCGGCAGTTAAAAACCCGGCTTTCAGAGCATCAGCTCGCGTTAACGATATCGGTTCCGGCGAAAACAAGTGATGCAGTGCCGTGGCTGAGGGGATATGATTACGGCGGAATCGGAGCCGTCGTCGATTATATGTTCATTATGGCGTACGACTGGCACCACGCCGGCAGTGAGCCGGGACCCGTGGCGCCTTTGACAGAGGTCAGGCAAACGATCAATTTTGCCATCAGCAGGGTGCCGAGAAGAAAAGTGATTCTCGGTGTTCCGCTGTACGGGTATGATTGGGTGATTCCGTACCGTCCCGGAACGATCGGATCCGCCATCTCCAATCAGCGCGCCATGGAAACGGCCATGAAGCATCAATCAGTGATCCGTTATTCCCAGCAGGAGCGTTCCCCTTACTTCCGGTATACTGATGAAAATGGAAGAACGCATGAAGTGTGGTTTGAGGATGTGCGGAGCATGAGTGAAAAAATGGTTCTCGTTCGGGAGTTCGGACTGCAGGCGATCGGCGCGTGGCAATTAACGCTCGGTTTCAAACCGGGCCCGTGGCTGCTTAGGAACTTTTTCACGATCCGAAAAATATAGCTGCATGTCCCCCTCCGCAAGTGATTTTTTTTCCTATGATAACGGGTCTTCTTTTGGACAATCTAAAATTGAACAGGAGGTCTGTCATATGAAGAAAAGGGAAGAGCAGTATATCAACGAGGCTGAGTATGTACCGCATCCGACAAAAGAAGGGGAGTACGCGCTCATGCTGCATGAATCCTATCATTTCCTTTCAGAAGAGGATGAAAGCGATTTGCCGGAATAAGGGCTTTATGCCTTTATTCCGTTTATTTTATAGGCATGTGCTGAAATCACAAATTTAAGGTTGACACATTCCTTTTTTTTCTGTAATCTCAGTGTGTCAATTCAAATAAGAACTTCGTTAGGTGAGGCTCCTGTATGGAGATACGCTGCTGCCCAAAAATGTCCAAAGACGCCAATGGGTCAACAGGAATCATCGACATAAGGTGATTCTTAACGCAGCTGGATGGCTGTCCTATGCCATACAGTGCTAAAGCTCTACGATTGGAGGCCCCGCACGTTTATTTGCCGTGCTTGTTTTCGCCTTCATATCGGAAGGTTTTTTTTATGCCTCAAAACGTACACGACTGAGCATGATAAGGAGGTGCGGAGTATGGATTCTCCCCATTCGAGTATGTCAGAAGAAGTACCCATATACAGCCAGATAACCAGTGACGACATGATGAGGAGACAAACCGCCGCACTTCCCTTGACGGACGGCGCGTCTCCGTAAAGGAGGTACGAGTCCCGATGGTCCAAAACATGACCTATGACGAACTCATATTACGCATTATCATTTTATTGCGGGACGGAAAAATAAAAGAATTCCGAAACATGATAGATGAGCTTCAGCCCTATGACATGGCATTTTTGTTTAAAGAAATGCCGGAAAAGCACCGGGCCCGCTATCTGTCATATATGACGGTTGATGACATCACCGACATGATCGGAGAGCTGGAGCGGGAATTTCAGCTTGCCGTTTTGCATAAAGTCGGTAAAACGAAAGCCACTCTCGCAATGAATAAAATGGATAACGACGATCTCGCCGCATTGCTGGAAGAGATGGATGAAGAACTGAAAGAACAGCTTTTATCCAGCATGGAAGCTGAGGAATCAAAGGCCGTACAGCTTTTGATGAACTATCCGCAAGAATCGGCGGGCCGGATGATGACGAACCGCTTCGTCTGGATTCCGCAGCATTATACAGTAAAAGATGCGGTCGTGAAGCTGAAAAGCTTTGCAGAAATCGCAGAATCAATAAATTATTTGTACGTGATTAATGACAGCAAGCAGCTTGTCGGAGTGCTCTCTTACAGAGATTTAATTCTCGGCGAGCCTGACGATAAAGTGCAGGATCTCATGTTTACGCGTGTCATCTCGGCCGGGGTGCTCCAAGACCAGGAAGAAGTCGCCCGGCTGATCCAGCGGTATGACTTTTTAGCCATTCCGATCGTGGAAGAAAATCATGTGCTTGTCGGTATTGTCACTGTCGATGATATTATTGACGTCGTGATTAAAGAAGCCGATGAAGATTACGAAAAATTCGCAGCCTCCGGTAAGGCGATTACATTTGATACGAAAGCGTACGTTGCGGCGTACCGCCGTTTGCCGTGGCTCATTCTGCTTTTGTTTATCGGATTGATTTCCGGAAGCATTCTGAATTATTTTGAAGATACATTGCAAAAAGTAGTCGCCCTCGCATTTTTCATGCCGATGATTGCGGGAACGACGGGTAATACAGGCACACAGTCACTCGCCGTCGTCATCAGAGGACTGGCTAAAGAAGAAATGAATAAAAAAACCATCTTTAAACTGATTTTCCGTGAATTAAGAACCGGTATCTATATCGGCATCGTCTGTGCGATCGCGATTACGATTGTCGCAACCGTCTGGCAGAAAGACTTAACGCTCGGTTTTGTCGTCGGTTCATCGCTGCTTGCAACGTTGATTATCGGTACGATGGCCGGAACGATCGTCCCTATTATTCTTCATAAACTGAACATTGACCCGGCGATTGCATCAGGACCGCTGATTACGACGCTGAACGATATTTTGTCCTTATTAATTTATTTCGGCATTGCAACTGCATTTCTTCATGCTTTATAAAAAAAGTCCGTCTCACAGGAGGCGGACTTTTTTGATCAGCGGTTTTTATACTTAAAATGAGCATTAAGCTGTCCTTCCAGCATTTTTTTGCGGAGCTGCGGGTCGTTTTTGAGAGCCTGTTCTTTTTTTCGCATGTCTTTTAAAATCTCAGCCGTCTGCACGCCGTCTTCCCGCTTGTTGGCAATATCCATCAGCCGCTCAACGTCCGCGAAGGAATACTTTCTCGTTCCCCGTGATGATCGCTGCGGGTAGATTAATTTCCGTTCTTCATAGTATCTGATCTGTCTGACTGACAATCCGGTTAATTCGCTTACAATGCCGATCGAGATTACTTTTTTATCTTTGTAAGATTGTTCGTCTGCCGTCATTTTTCCACCCCTGGATGTCTTTTACTCATATTATATAAGAAAAAAAGAGAAAAAACCTGACGCTTGTCAGGTTTTCTGACGCGGAATAGAAAATTTTAGAAAAAAAGCGGCAGAAAAATTGACAAGGTTAATGCATGGTCCTTTGCCCCGTTTTATGCTTACTGTACAGACACAATGAGGAGGAAGGATAGGAATGGAGAAAGAAAAAGCGGTTTCGCTGGCAAAAGAAATCATTGAATTAGATATGAAACGCGATGAAATGCTGGAGGCGTTCATGCAGCTTGCCGGGGAACATGCTTTTCCGCTGCTCAGAGCCGTCCAGAACGGACTTTACCGAAAAACATCATAATCCTACAGAAGTTTTACAATGGCTTTATACGTCTTTGATATAAAAGCGTTATTCTGATCATAGAATAACGGAAAACAAAGGAGGCCGCCATGAGTCATTTGCTTCAAAATGCATTGGACAAAGAGAGAAACCATTATTCCAAAAAGCTTCTTCAGATCGGAGTCTATACGAAAGAAATACTCAATTCCATGACAATTACGGAGCTGAGAAAGGAATACGCGTATTTTTTTCGGAACATTCCCTATAAAGAACGGAACCCTTATACAAATTAAATGATGTATAAGGGTATTTTTTTATATAAAAAAGAAGGAATTCTGAAAAACGGCACGAATAGAATATAAAACAAAGAACGACTCTTATGAATTGTAAGGGTTTACATTATTTTTTTATAAAAATCTTAAATACGGGGTAGATATGATGAGATTATCATTTAACGAAGAAGAAGTGATGCGTTCGATGAATTTGTACAAAGTTTTTGCAAGGGCTTTCAAGAGTGTGTCTGAACACAGCATCCGCGACAGTAAAGAACACGGTTTTAATCCGACTGAATTTGCCGTTTTGGAGCTGCTCTATACGAGAGGACCGCAAAAGCTTCAGCAAATCGGGTCGCGTCTTTTGCTTGTCAGCGGGAATGTCACCTATGTCATCGACAAGCTTGAAAGAAACGGGTTTTTGGTCAGAGAACAAGACCCGAAGGACAAACGGTCTGTTTACGCCCATTTAACTGATAAAGGAAACGAGTATTTGGATAAAATTTATCCGATTCATTCATTGAGAATTGCGAGAGCGTTTTCAGGACTTATGCCTGAAGAACAGGAACAGCTGATAGCCTTACTGAAAAAAGCGGGAATTCACAGCCAGCATTTGCTTTTCCGTTAAAAGAAAGCGGATACAAACACTCTTCTTCACGAAGAGTGTTTTTTTCTGTTCCGGACAGTAGAGCCTGAAGCGGTTTTTGCATAAGCTGATACAGGTCGGCATCATTATTTACCAATCATAATGTGACATGCCCCATGCCAAAATATGAGGGTGCTTTGAATATAAAGAAGGTGAACATGTGAGAAGCTGTCTGCTGTCTATATGGTACTTACTTGATCCGCTTTATTTCTTCTTTACCCGGCTGACGCTGATTGATAAACGGCAATCGAATGTATTCCGCGTCCGTTTGACAAGATATAAAGGAAAAGAAGTCATCCTGAGCGACGGAACCAGAATTAAAAAAAACGACGTGTTAGTTAAGATTCATCTTCATAATGTCAAACTCCTGAAAGAGCTGCAGCCTATTGAAAGCGCGGTCAGAAGGGGGATTATGCTATATCAGAAGGTATATCAATCCATGCCTCATTTAGCGGATTATATTAACCAGCATAAACGGAAAGACGAGATTAAGGGAGTCGTCGGCATTACAATGCTTCATAAAGGAGCGGCGAGACTCGGTTTTGATGTGATAAAACCGTCCAGCGGCTGCTACAGGCTGTTTAAGAAAGCGGCCCATATTCCGATTTTATACTTTACTGCAAAACAGCTCACCCTCAAAAACATTCCTTACTCCTGCTATTTATTTATTTCCAAAGAAAAATTGATGTGCACGTATCAGACTGAAAAGAGCTGACAAAAAGCGTCAGCTCTTTCTCTTGATTTGCTCAAGCACGATTGAAAGCGGGCCGTCCTGCGGATTCCGGTAAAAATCATAAAACGGATCTCCCTCTGTCCTGACGCGGTTCACTACTGTATCGATCGTATAATCATCAGGTGTTAAAGAGGAGTTGACTTCGCTCCAATAAAGGGGAGCCGCAACCGTTCCCAATTCGTTGCCCCGGGTCGAATAGGGGGCGATAATGGTTTTCCCTTCGGCATGCTGCAAATAATCTAGGTAGAGCCTGCCGTTTCGGTTTTTGATAAACCGCTCTGTCGTAAAAAGATCCGGGCGCGTCCTGACGCAATAATCGGCGATGAGCATTGTGAACGCACGGGTTTCTTCATAGGTGAATGCTTCCGGTGAAAGCGGGATGTAGAGCTGAATGCCTTTATTTCCGGAGAGCTTCGGGAATGACGTAATGCTGAATGAGTCAAACAGCTGTTTCAGCACATGCGCAGCCTCCACTGCCATGGGAAAATCATTCCTTGACGGAGGATCAAGGTCAATGACAATCTCTGCGGGTCTTTCAGAATGCACTGTCTGAAACGGAACGTGAAATTCAAGCGCCAGCTGATTGGCCAGCCATAGAAGTGACGGTATGCTGCTGCATACGATGTGCTCGTGGCTCCCGTCAAACACGCTTGAGACAAAGTCCGGCGTGTAGTCCGGTTTGTTTTTTTGAAAAAAAGATTCGCCAGGCGCGCCGTGCGGATAACGGATCACCGTGACGGCCCGATCTTTAAGAAAGGGCATAAGAAAATCGCTCATTTTCACCATATAACTAAGGAAATCTGCTTTCGTTTTTTCACGTTTTTTAAAAACGATCTTATCCAGGCTTGTGAACTGCAGCTTCGGCGGCAGCGTTTTAGAGCGGAGGATAAGCTGCTGATACGTGCATTCCGTCCAATCCATTTCAAACTGAAAAGACACAAAAGATACTTCACGCAGCGTGTCCTGCAATATGGTTAAATACTGCACGGTCATGCAGATAGAAGGCTCAAGTGTATACTCGCCGCTTGGCAGTTTTTTTCCGTGGGTCTCCATAATGGTTCTGACGGCGTTTTTTTCTTCCGACTGCATGCCGTGGGAAACGGAAGCGATCGGGACGGCGGTGCCGTCTTTTAAAACAGAGGCTGTTACATACCCGTTCTTCGGATTAAATCCGGTTAATAGCACATGTGCCGTTTTCATATGTTTATACTTTTGCCAGTCGGGAGAGCGTTTATTTTCCGCCCAGCCGCTTGATGCTCTTTTTGCTACGACACCTTCTCCGTCATGGCGGACGACCTTGTCCCAAAGCGCATCAAAGTCAGTGTGTTCCGGAATGTATTGAATCGCTTCTTCCGCTAAGTGATGAGGGCAGGCGGGAAGATTTGCTTCTTTAAACAGTTTGGAAAGGGCGCGCTTCCGTTTCACATACGGTAATGAGACGGTGCCGGCGCCTTCCAGAACGAGGAGATCAAATGCCAGAAAGCGGCATGGCCGTCTATCAGCGGTGCTTTCAATTGCTTCCGTCCGTTTTAAACGTCCGCGGATTTGAAGATGCTCAAAGTCCGCTCTGTACGGATTGATTAAATAGACAAGCTCTCCGTCAAGCGTAATGGGGAACCTGTCTTTCATGTGCTGAAAACACCGGGCCGCAAAAGCCGTGATTTCCGGAAATTGATTCGTCAGCGTCTGTCCGTTTCTGCTGGTTAATGTAACGCCGCTTTCGTCTATGCGGAGAAGACAGCGGAATCCGTCATACTTTACCTCATAGCGCCACTCACTGCCTTCAGGCGGTACAGAGGTCAAAATCGGCTGCATCGTCAGCACCATGATTAAGACGTTCCGGCTTTTTGTCTGGTCGTCTTTTGCTTTTTGCCTCCGCCGCCTGCTGACGCGGCGTCTTTTGTCCGCGCCGGTGCAGCCTGTTCGCGATCCGGCCGCTTCGTCCGGTCAATGCTTGCCTGAAGCGCGCTGACAAGATCAATGACATCTTCGCGCGGGCCGGCAGCAGCCGGTGTCACGCCCGCTTCTTCATGTTCGAGCTTATCGTTAATTTTAGCGAGAAGGGCTTTCCGGTATGTGTCTTCGTATTGTTCCGGGTCAAACTCGGTTGTCAGTTCATTAATTAACGTAATCGCCGTCTGCAGCTCTTTTTCATTAACGGCTGTCTGCTCGGGAACGCCCGGCACATGTCCGGCATTTCTGACTTCATCCGGATAATGAATGGATTCCATCACGATGCAGTTGTCATACACGCGAAGAATCGCAAGCTGCTGTTTAGAGCGGATCGTAATGGAGGCAATCCCGATTTTACCCGTCGTTCTCAGCGCTTCCCGCAGAAGTGTATAGGCTTTTGTGCCGTTATCTCCCGGCCCGACATAATACGACCGGTTAAAATAAATCGGATCAATTTCCTGCAGCTGGACAAAGTCAACAATCTCAACCGCTTTTTCTTCATGTTCCTGTTTTACGTCTTTCAAGTCTTCGTCTGTCATAATGACGTATTTCCCTTTTACATACTCATAGCCTTTCACGATTTCATCAGGTTCCAGACTTTTTTCACATCCGGTGCAGATTTTTTCGTATTTAATCGGCGCATGGTCTTCTTTATGAAGACTGCGGAATTTTATATCTTTATCTTCAGTGGCCGCAAAGAGCTTGACCGGGATATTGACGAGACCGAAACTGATCGAACCCTTCCACATCGTGTGCATGAATAAAAACTCCTTTTTGTCTTTATTGTGGATAAACGGGTCCGTTCCATGTGTAGCAACTTATGGGTGTTGCGGTCCTTCATGGAGCGGCTGTTCCATTTCCTCAGGCGGCAATGGTCGGCTGAAAAGCAAATGAATTCTCTATTTACAATCAGTGAATCGGTAAGTTCTTTAAAGCGCTGAAGTCCCTGAAAATCATCAGTGGTAATCAAAAAGATTATACAAAATCATTCCCCGGGAAATGCCCACGCATTCCCATGTAGTGACTGAGAGAATTTCCCGCTCCCATATGAACTGAATCCGCGGTCAGCCGCCGCTTCCCGCGAAGGGTAACTTTTCCGGAGATCTTCAGTGATGTAAACGCCGCCAGACAAGCAATCAGGAGACAGGCGGGACGTTGTATTGCTCATGTCATTCCCTCCCGCTATACCGATCTGAAACGACTCACATTTATAACGGGCATGTCTAAAAGATATTTCAGCCTCAAGGTTTTGTGTTAAAATCATTCTTAAGTTTCGGAATATAGACGTAAGCCGGGAGTGATAGATCATCGAAGATTTCATCATCTCAATAATAGAGGCGTTTAAAAGCTTATCTTACGCCGGGATTTTTTTGGCGCTCAGTATAGAATTCATCCCGGCGGAAATTGTTCTTCCGCTTGCGGGCTATTGGGTCTCAAAAGGGGATATGACGCTTGCCGGGACCGTGTTTGCCGGTTCGCTCGGCGGTGTTTCAGGTCCGCTTGTCTTATATGGAATCGGCAGGCTGGGCGGTCGGCCGTTTTTGCTGAAATATGGAAAGTATATATGGATAAAACCCGAATCCCTGCAGAAATCAGATGATTTCTTTCAGAAGCACGGAGGTTTGGTCGCGTTCAGCGGCCGTTTTATACCGGGGGTCAGGACGCTGATTTCTTTGCCGTGCGGCATTGCGAAGATGAATGTCTGGGTGTTCTCTCTATATACATATGCAGCGATGCTGCCGATTACATTTGCTTACGTATACCTGGGAATGAAACTCGGGGAAAATTGGAAAAGCGTCGGTTCCATTCTCGATCAATATATGCTGCCGCTCGGTATATTCATTGTGTTGCTTCTCATTCTTTGGATGTTTTTAAAGAGAAGAAAACAGCGGGCCAAAACAGAAAAAATTTCTCAATTTGTTAAAAAAGTTAAGCGTTGACAAATGATGAAACAGGCTTTATCATGAGCGTATAAACAAATATTTCTTGAAATCCCAAAGGGGAGTAGCGTCCGGATATTCCGGAAACAAAGTCGTCAATTCATGGATCATATCCATCGGCTTTGTTGGCATGCCAATCATTCATGTCTAGCAAGACCTTTGCCTTATATCGGCAAAGGTCTTTTTTGCGTAAAAAAACCGCCGGTATAAGCTCGGATGATAGAAAAAAGAAACGGAGGGAATGGATTGGACTTTGCATTATTATTGGAGTATGGATGGGTTCTTCTCGTTTTAATCGGGCTGGAAGGGATTTTGGCGGCGGATAACGCGCTGGTGATGGCTGTGATGGTGAAGCATCTTCCTGAAAAACAAAGGAAGAAGGCTTTATTTTACGGATTGGCGGGCGCATTTATTTTGCGTTTCGGGTCGCTGTTCGCCATTTCTTTTCTGGTGAATGTTTGGCAGGTCCAGGCCGTCGGCGCTTTATATCTGTTTTACATTGCGGTCAGCCATTTGCTGAAGCGGTATGTATTTAAAGATAACAACGGTCAGAAAACGCAGAAAGAAAGCGGGTTTTGGCAGACTGTCTTGAAAGTGGAGCTCGCGGACATCGCTTTTGCCGTTGACTCCATTTTAGCGGCGGTCGCGCTTGCCGTAACGCTCCCGGGAACACAGCTTCCTGCCATCGGCGGCTTGGACGGCGGTCAGTTTCTCGTTATTTTAGCCGGCGGCGTAATCGGTTTAATCATTATGCGTTTTGCGGCATCAATGTTCGTATCCTTACTGAAAACCAGGCCGGGCCTTGAAACGGCGGCATTTGTGATTGTCGGATGGGTAGGAGTAAAGCTCGCTCTTTATACATTGGCCCATGAGGAACTCGGTATAATTCCGGCAGATGTCATCCATTCGGCGGCCTGGAAAATCATTTTCTGGGCGGTTCTGGCTGCCATCGCGGTTTGCGGATGGTTTATGTCAGGAGCAAAACAAATAGAGTCTGGCGCGGAATCGGAAAAAAGAGAACACGCGTAAAATGATCAAAAAGGGAGTCTGGCTTTTTAAAAAGCAGGTTCCCTTTTTTGTTTGAAACGCTTACATTTAAGACATATGATAACAATTTTATAACAGCATTGTTACAAAAAACACAGAGAAAACCCCCTTAATTCTGCATGGGGGCACGAAATCATGTATAGTACGTCTTATTGGCTTGTCATAATTGAGACAAATGAAATCGATTTCTCTTTTTCTTCCTTTGCGAATCCCTACTAAATTAGCTATGATTATGAGTAGTTATAGGGAGGAACTGAGGTGAAACCAGTGCTTAGCCTTTTGTTTAAATTGGGAAAAAAGAAGCAAACGCTTGAAACATCTGTTGAAAAAATACAAAAAGGCGACAAAGATCTGCAGAACGATTTAATACAGCAATATAAGCCTTTTATCGCGAAGACGGTTTCATCCGTTTGTAAACGATATATAGATGAAAAAGACGACGAATTCAGCATCGGGCTGATCGCGTTTAACGAAGCCATTGAAAAGTATTCGGCTGAAAAAGGTAATTCGCTGCTTGCATTTGCAGAGCTGATTATAAAAAGAAAAGTGATAGACTATATCAGAAAAGAAGCAAGAACCGCTCAGCATATCAATATGGATGTGCAGGAAGGCGACGACCAGGAATCTTCGCAGAGCCTTATCGAAGCGGAGCTTTCCATTGATGAATACCGCAAACAGATAGAACAGGAACAGCGCCGGGAAGAAATTCTTTTTTTTCAGAAGCAGCTGAAAGAATACGGCCTGTCTTTTAAAGAGCTGCTGGAACAATCGCCGAAGCATACAGATGCGAGGCAGAATGCGATTAAGGTTGCCTACACGCTTGTTGAAAATGAAGAGCTGGCGTCCATTTTGCACCAGAAAAAACAGCTTCCTGTCAAACAGCTGGAGCAGCTCGTGTCGGTCAGCAGAAAAACGATCGAACGGAACCGAAAATATATCATCGCCATGAGTATTATTATTACCGGTGATTATATTTATTTAAAAGATTATCTTAAAGGGGTGTTGCACTCATGAGAAGAGGGATCATAGTAGAGAAAAATAAAAAATTCGTCACGTTGCTAACCCCTGACGGACAATTTTTAAAAACAAAAAATGATCACCGCACTTGTGAAATCGGAGAGGAAATTACGTTCGAAGGCGAAACGCGTATGGGAAGAAGGGCCAGCTTTTTTGATTTTCTGAAACTGCGCCCTTTTAAATTGGGAGTGTTTACGATGACTGCTATTATTTTGTTTATTTTAATTTTGCTCCCGGTTTTTTCTGATAACAAAGCTTACGCGTATATGACGCTTGACATTAATCCCAGCATTGAAATGGCTTTAAACAGCAAATATGAAGTCATTGAACTGACACCGCTGAACCATGACGCCAAACAGGTCATCAGTGACATCGGAGATTGGAAAAGCAGCGATTTTAAGGAAGTCATCAGTAATATTATTACCGATTGCAGCAAGCATGGATATGTAAAGGAATCAAAAGAGATTTTAATTTCCACGGTTTATGAAAATACAGATGACAATACATATAAAAAAGGCGTTAAAAAACAGCTGGCTGACATGACTGAAAAATATAAGGGCACCTACCAGGTCCAATCGCTTGAATCTGATATGGAAACAAGAGAAAAAGCAAAACAGGAAGGGATGTCAACAGGCAGCTACATAAGAAGAAACGAAAAGAAAACAGAAGAAAAACAGCCTGAAAAGCAAACCGACGGCAATGAAACAGATCAAAAAGATACCGAAACAGACGCTGATCAAAGCGAGCAGCCGGACACAGACAAGCCGGCGGCTGATGAAAAGACAGCTCCTGATGAAGAAAAGGCAGCAGAGAAGCCGGGAAACAATGAAACAACGCCCGGTACGGAAGAAGCGAAGCCGGACAGTCAGGACGGCAATCAGCAAACCGAAAAAAATGCAGCTTCCGGATCAGAGGAAAACACACAGAAGGAACAAGATGGGGAAACAGAGCAGCCCCCAACACAAAATCCTCAGGAAAACGGAAATGACAAAGAGCCTAAGCAAAAGTATTACAATCATTACTGGAATCATGATCGCAATGAACATTGGGAATCCTATCGGCATCATGAAGATTCGTCAGACCGAAGGAATCCGAACGGCTACCGGCACGGAAAGGAGAATGCCGATAAATATCAAAATTCGCCGAGAAGCCCCGGCGAATAAGCTGCATTATTGATTTTTCCCGTTTAATTGTGATTGAGCCTGCTGTACAAGACGTTTTGTCATTTCCCCGCCTACAGAGCCGTTTGCGCGTGCTGCTGTATCAGAGCTAAGGTTCACGCCGAATTCTTGAGCCACTTCGTATTTAAATTGGTCAAGTGCCTGCTCAGCCCCTGGAACTAAGAGTTTATTTCTGCTCGCCATCTTTTTCATCTCCTTTTCTCTGGCAAGATGTGTTTTCGCGTTTTAGTTTCAAACGGAACGGTATTGATTATGCTGGCAATTGTTGTACAGCAAAAAAACCCCGGCGCAGACACCGGGGCGAAGAAGCATTATGAATTATAATAAATGGCTGGTCATTTTGTAGGCTGAGGCTTGAATATGGAAAGTCAAAACGGAGAGCACCGTGACGGCGATTATGGATCTGATATTGTTCCATTGTCCGCTTCCGAGTTCTTTAAAGCAGCCTTTGAGCTTGTCCGTCTGCTCTTCGACGAGCTCCTGCAGGCTCGTTTCCTTTATCGGCGGGTTTGCCTTATGATGAAGATAATCAATCACTTGGGCGCAGCTTTCATAGTAGCTGATCGGGCTGATGACGTCGTCTGATCTGTCTGTGATCGTGTTAAAAGCGATTTTTAATATGCCGCGTATATGTTCGAAGTCATAAATTGATTTTAAATCACGTACAATGAGAAGGATGACAGCTTGTTCAATTGTATATTTTTTGCCGAGTAAGGGGTGGCCGATTAAATCTTTAATATCGCGCTTCACCCAGTTTTGGACGGCGGTTGATTTTAAAGACGTCAGCTCGCACAGATTTCCCAGCTCGACAATCTCGTTAGTTGAAAGCCCGTATTCCTTTTTCTCTTTTTTTCGTTCGAATCTCGTCAGAAATTCAGGGATATGCAGACGGCTTTCCGCCTCATCCAAGGTCATATCCGCTGATTGCAATAAGATTTGGAGAGGGGTTGCGTCTCCTTGGCCTTTTAGCGCGTAAAGAAGCCGGACCATATCAGTTCGGGTCAGTTTAAACGTGTTCATGGTTCACCTCTGATTGATTACGTGTTCACTTTTTAATATCACTGAGAATTACATTAACATCATACGTCGAAATTGTTGCATTTTCAAACAGATCATTTATAATTTAAGTAAATAAGTTCTTTTGATCTTAAAAAAGACGGAGGTAATTATGGCGAAAAGAATATTTCTGTTTATTTTAACGAACCTTTTGGTCATTACGACAATCGGAATTGTGCTTACGATTATTACAAGCGTTACCGGTGTCGGCTCGTATATACAAAATGGCCGCATTGATCTGATGGCATTGCTCGTGTTCAGTCTTGTCGTCGGTTTTGTCGGTTCTTTTATTTCTCTCGGAATGTCCAGATGGATGGCCAAAACGATGATGGGCGTCCGGGTGTTAAATCCGAAGAAACAGTCGCTCAGCTATGAAGAACAGCAATTGGTTGACCGTGTGCACAGATTGTCCCGTGCCGCAGGGATGACGAAAATGCCTGAAGTCGGCATTTATCATTCCCCGGAGGTCAATGCTTTTGCGACCGGACCTTCTAAGCGCCGTTCGCTTGTCGCGGTTTCTTCAGGTTTATTGCAGCAGATGGATGATGCTGCGGTGGAAGGGGTTCTTGCCCATGAAGTCGCACACATCACAAACGGTGATATGGTCACGATGACGCTGCTGCAGGGAATCGTCAATACGTTCGTTGTATTCCTTTCCCGAATCGCGGCATGGGTTGCAAGCCGCTTTGTCAAAGAAGACCTCGCGCCGGTCGTTCATTTTATCGCGATGATCGTGTTTCAGATTATCTTTTCCATTCTCGGCAGTCTTGTCGTCTTCGCTTACTCGCGCCATAGAGAGTTTCACGCTGACCGCGGCGGTGCAGACCTTGCCGGCAAGGATAAAATGATTCACGCCCTGCGTACGCTGAAGTCTTATACAGGACATGTGAATGAAGAGGACCAGACGGCGGTGCAGACGTTAAAAATTAACGGTAAAAAGCATTCGTCACTGTTCTCCACACACCCTGATCTCGATGAGCGCATCCGCAGGCTGGAAGCAAAATAATCAACAAAACCTCTGACAATCG
>NZ_JBLTJB010000039.1:0-419 GCF_053470005.1 Bacillus sp. N1(2025) | reverse complement strand
ACAGTACTGCATATAACATGGCGTCAGCGCTAGAAGTAACGGGTAACCTTGATTTAGAAAAAATACAACAAGCCATAGATCGTCTGATTAAGCGTCATGAGTCGCTGCGAACAAGTTTTGTAATGACCGAAGAAGGAGCATATCAAGTCATTGCAGACGAGGTATTCTACCAAGTGGAATATGAAGAGACCGACAGCTACAGTGACGCTGACATGGAACAATTTGTACGCCCGTTTGACATCGGAAAAGCACCACTTATGCGTTTTAAAGTAGTCAAAGAAAGAAATCGGAACAACTATATTTTACTATTCGATATGCACCATATTATTTCCGATCATCAGACGCTAAATCTATTAATCGAAGATTTCTCACGATTGTATAACGGTGAAGAATTACAACCACTTGAACTCCAATACAAG
>NZ_JBLTJB010000038.1:0-488 GCF_053470005.1 Bacillus sp. N1(2025) | reverse complement strand
CAATCTCGCCTTTTTTCTTATGTATGTCACTTTCCCTGTATGCCTTGGCGTTATAGTGAAGCGGAGTGGCGTTTTTTCCTTGGCCTGTTGCGTTTTGGAGCTGCTGAAAATCTGCCTGAATGAAATGTTCGTTTGCCTCGGTTTCTGCGTATTCTTTCGTTAGATCGTGATCAAGCTTGCCGAGCTTATGTACGGTATCGTCCCGTTTTTTGTCTGCTGATTCCAGCTTTTGATCGACATCTTCTGTAGAGAAAACATCAAGATGAATGATATTGCTGATTTCATCAAGGATACCTTTCATTTCATTGCGCTGTTCCTGCATGATAGCTTTTGATTTATTTTTCGCATGAATCAGCTCATGTTCTAAAAATGACTCTTCCACAAACGAATCGGCTAATCCGGCATCAGCTACTTTTCCTGAAATACTGTTGAGAAACGCAATCTTCATATCGATCAGATCAAGCCAGCTGTCCGTGACGCTGGCGTGG
>NZ_JBLTJB010000037.1:0-554 GCF_053470005.1 Bacillus sp. N1(2025) | reverse complement strand
CCGAACCAAATAATTGCATAGCTCAAAGGAATGAACCATAAAAAACTCCATAATGTGCTGTTTATTGAGCTGAGATGTAGAAGGTCAAATTTAAAGAATAAAAATAAAATAATAGAACATAAAAATAAAACGATATGCTGCGGTAACTTGCTCCATGCCTTAGCCCAGAAGATGCCCAAAGTGAAATAAAACATCTGCGGCAGGAAAGAATGTAAGTACAGGTTACCGAACACACTGCCAGGCGCGAGCTTTAAGATTATGAAAGAGACTAACACACTGAAAGCGGCAACAGCAAAAGAGCAAAGAATCATTTTTTGGAATCCGAAACGTTTATAAAACCAATAAATTGCGGGTAACACCAGGTAAAAGCTAAGCTGAACAGGAATTGTCCAAAGTGAATCGTTAAGGCGACCTGTGCCAATGTGATGGAATATGTCAGGGAAGTATTGAGGGTATAACACAAAATTGCTAAAAAGCCATATCCAGTAATCTTTTGTAGTGAATACTGTTAATGAAAGAGCTCCTAGAACAATTAGCAGTACAGTGGAGGCAAT
>NZ_JBLTJB010000036.1:0-557 GCF_053470005.1 Bacillus sp. N1(2025) | reverse complement strand
TCGAACCAAATAATTGCATAGCTCAAAGGAATGAACCATAAAAAGCTCCATAGTGTACTGTTTATTGAACTGAGATGCATGGGATCTGCCTTAAAGAGTAAAAATAAAATTACCGAAGATGAAAATAAAACAATATGCTGCGGCGGTGACTTTCTCCATGCCTTTGCCCAGAAGATGCCCAAAGTGAAATAAAACATCTGTGGCAGGAAAGAATGTAAGTACAGGTTACCGATCAAACTGTCAGGCGAGTACTTCAATGTTATAAAAGAAACCAACACACTGAAAGCGGAAACAGCAAAAGAGCAAAGAATCATTTTTTTGAATCCGAAACGTTTATAAAACCAATAAATTGCGGGTAACACAAGGTAAAAGCTAATCTGAACAGGAATTGTCCAAAGTGAATCGTTAAGGCGACCTGTGCCAATGTGATGGAATATGTCAGGGAAGTATTGAGGATATAACACAAAATTGCTAAGAAGCCATGTCCAGTACTCTTTAGTAGTGAATACTGTTAATGAAAGAGCTCCTAGAATAATTAGCAGTACAGTGGAGGCAAG
>NZ_JBLTJB010000035.1:0-676 GCF_053470005.1 Bacillus sp. N1(2025) | reverse complement strand
TTTGAATGTATGCTTACTGTTATCTAGTTTTGAGAGAATTTTTTCAAAAAAACTCTTGCTTTTTCTGAAATACATAGTATAATAATACATGTCACTAAAACGTCTGGTGATGATGGCGAAGAGGTCACACCCGTTCCCATGCCGAACACGGAAGTTAAGCTCTTCAGCGCCGATGGTAGTCGGGGGTTTCCCCCTGTGAGAGTAGGACATCGCCAGGCAGACTTCATTCCGCAGTAGCTCAGTGGTAGAGCTATCGGCTGTTAACCGATCGGTCGTAGGTTCGAATCCTACCTGCGGAGCCATTTATGGAGAGCTGTCCGAGTGGCCGAAGGAGCACGATTGGAAATCGTGTAGGCGGTAACCCCGTCTCAAGGGTTCGAATCCCTTGCTCTCCGCCACTAATTATCAATACATAACAAACGAAAAAATACCAGGGCCCGTTGGTCAAGCGGTTAAGACACCGCCCTTTCACGGCGGTAACACGGGTTCGAATCCCGTACGGGTCACTTATATGATGGAGGATTAGCTCAGCTGGGAGAGCATCTGCCTTACAAGCAGAGGGTCGGCGGTTCGAGCCCGTCATCCTCCACCATTATTATCGCGGGGTGGAGCAGTTCGGTAGCTCGTCGGGCTCATAACCCGAAGGTCGCAGGTTCAAATCCTGCCCCCGCAACCA
>NZ_JBLTJB010000034.1:0-748 GCF_053470005.1 Bacillus sp. N1(2025) | reverse complement strand
AGTTTCCAGCATTTTTAAATGGGACGGAGTAAGTTTAAGGAAAGTTACCCTGTTATCTTTGAATGCTGCACGTAACCTTTCCTCCGTGTCTCCTCCCTTTAATAGAAGAGATCCACCACTAATCAGCGGTAAGAACAAGGACGTTACGGAGAGGTCGAAACTTAAGCTTGTAATTAGTACCGTCGTACAAGCTTCTTTCTGGTACTCCTGATCTGCATACGACAAGTAATGATCCAAATTGCCTCGTGTAACCGCCACGCCTTTGGGCTTTCCTGTCGTTCCTGATGTGTAAATCACATAGGCGATGTCGCCCTTTTCAACAGCACACGCTGGATTTGTCTCCTTCTCGCCCAGATCTTCAAGATTCATAGAGATGAATGGGACTTCCGTTTCCAAAGTCTTCTCTCTTGTTAAGATGACCTTGGGTGCTGCATCGTTCAGAATATGCTCTATTCGTTCCTTCGGAGTTGCTGGATCAATCGGGACATAGGCGGCTCCACTCTTTAGCACGCCTAAAATGCCAATGATCGTTTCCGCTTCAAGGGAAGCCATGATGGCCACTCGATCATTGGGCTTAACACCTAACGAAATCAGTTCCCATGCCAAGGCATTGGCCTTTCGGTTGACTTCTCCATAACGAAGTACGCCCGTTTCGTATTCAATTACCGTCTTCTCAGGTGTCTGTTCCGCATGTTTCTCGAATCGTTCCACTGCCGTATGATGCTGTGCATACTCCGTATGGGTATTA
>NZ_JBLTJB010000033.1:0-748 GCF_053470005.1 Bacillus sp. N1(2025) | reverse complement strand
CGATACCCATATAGAGTATGCACAGCATCATATGGCAGTGGAACGATTCGAGAAACATGCGGAACAGACACCTGAGAAGACGGTAATCGAATACGAAACGGGCGTACTTCGTTATGGAGAAGTCAACCGCAAGGCCAATGCATTGGCATGGGAACTGATTTCGTTGGGTGTTCAGCCCAATGATCGAGTGGCCATCATGACTACCCTGGAAGCGGAAACGATCATTGGCATTTTGGGCGTGCTAAAGAGTGGAGCCGCCTATGTCCCGATTGATCCAGCAACACCGAAGGAACGAATAGAGCATATCCTGAACGATGCAGCCCCCAAGGTCATTTTAACAAGAGAGAAGACTATGGAAACGGAAGTCCCACTCATCTCGATGAATCTTGAAGATCTGGGCGAGAATGCGGAAAACCCAGCGTGTGCCGTTGAAAAAGACGACATCGCCTATGTGATTTACACATCAGGAACGACAGGAAAGCCCAAAGGTGTGGCGGTGACACGAGGCAATCTGGATCATTACTTGTCGTATGCAGATCAGGAATACCAGAAGGAAGCTTGTACGACGGTACTGATTACAAGCTTAAGTTTCGACCTCTCCGTAACGTCCTTGTTCTTACCGCTGATTAGTGGTGGATCTCTTCTATTAAAGGGAGGAGACGCGGAGGAAAGGCTGCGTGCAGCATTCAAAGATAACAGGGTAACTTTCCTTAAGCTTACTCCGTCCCATTTAAAAATGCTGGAAACC
>NZ_JBLTJB010000032.1:0-1227 GCF_053470005.1 Bacillus sp. N1(2025) | reverse complement strand
GGTTGCGGGGGCAGGATTTGAACCTGCGACCTTCGGGTTATGAGCCCGACGAGCTACCGAACTGCTCCACCCCGCGATGATAATTAAATTAGATATGGCGGAGGAAGAGGGATTCGAACCCCCGCGGGCTTTGACACCCCTGTCGGTTTTCAAGACCGATCCCTTCAGCCAGACTTGGGTATTCCTCCGTATAAGTGGTGGACCTTGTAGGACTCGAACCTACGACCGGACGGTTATGAGCCGTCTGCTCTAACCAACTGAGCTAAAGGTCCAATGGTAGCGGCGGAGGGGATCGAACCCCCGACCTCACGGGTATGAACCGTACGCTCTAGCCAGCTGAGCTACACCGCCAAAAAACAATTAAAATCAAGTGGAGCCTAGCGGGATCGAACCGCTGACCTCCTGCGTGCAAAGCAGGCGCTCTCCCAGCTGAGCTAAGGCCCCGAAATGGTCGGGAAGACAGGATTCGAACCTGCGACCCCATGGTCCCAAACCATGTGCTCTACCAAGCTGAGCTACTTCCCGTTTTCAAAAGTATGTATGGCGCGCCCGAGAGGAGTCGAACCCCTAACCTTTTGATCCGTAGTCAAACGCTCTATCCAATTGAGCTACGGGCGCAACAATAAGTGCCGAGGGCCGGACTTGAACCGGCACGGTAGTCACCTACCGCAGGATTTTAAGTCCTGTGTGTCTGCCAATTCCACCACCCCGGCATGGATGGTATAGTATAGTTGGAGCGGAAGACGGGATTCGAACCCGCGACCCCCACCTTGGCAAGGTGATGTTCTACCACTGAACTACTTCCGCGTTTGGCAATGCGGATGAAGGGACTTGAACCCCCACGTCTGTAAAGACACTAGAGCCTGATTCTAGCGCGTCTGCCAATTCCGCCACATCCGCAAGAAAAACATGGTGAGCCATGAAGGACTCGAACCTTCGACCCTCTGATTAAAAGTCAGATGCTCTACCAACTGAGCTAATGGCTCTTATTACAAGAGACTTATATAGTATAACATATAAAGGTGGTGCCGGCAAGAGGACTTGAACCCCCAACCTACTGATTACAAGTCAGTTGCTCTACCAATTGAGCTACACCGGCTTAATACGCCAACTTATGTATGATAGGAATGGTGGAGGATGACGGGCTCGAACCGCCGACCCTCTGCTTGTAAGGCAGATGCTCTCCCAGCTGAGCTAATCCTCCATATATTACACTTACGTGTAATG
>NZ_JBLTJB010000031.1:0-1238 GCF_053470005.1 Bacillus sp. N1(2025) | reverse complement strand
TGAATCACTATAATCAGCGACTACGGACTGGTGAATATTGGGCAAATGATTGATACAGTGTTCTATTTCTCCCAGTTCGACACGATGTCCACGTATCTTTACTTGACTATCTTTTCTTCCAAGGAAGTCTACATATCCTTCCTGACGCATGACACCATAATCACCTGTTTTGTACAGATACCCTAATCTATGGTTGATAAAGGCGGCCTTCGTCTTCTCTTCTTCATTGAGATAACCTGCGGCGACTCCTTTTCCACCAATATGCAGTTCTCCTGGAACGCCTACCGGGCATTCTTCTCCACAATCATCCAGTACGTAAATTTGTTGATTTTTCAACGGATATCCATAAGGGATACTTTTCCACTCTGGCTTCACTTCTGTGATTGGGAAATAGATGGACCATATAGAGCCTTCCGTTGCTCCACCTAACCCGATCACTTGTGCTTTTGGCATTCTTGTTTTGATTTTCTCCGGCAAACCAAGAGAAATCCAGTCTCCACTTAGCATCACCATACGTAAGCGCTCTGCTGCAGATCTCCGCACTGTGTCTTGTTTTGTGCTTTCCAGATACATATCCATAATGGCCGGAACCGAATTCCATATCGTGATTTCTTCTTCGATCATGATCTGGTGAATGCTACTCATATCTAAAAGATCTGGAATTAATACTAACTGGGCTCCACTAATGAGTGCTCCAAAAATATCATAGACGGATAAATCAAAGCTCATCGATGATAGGGCTATGATTTTATCTTCGCTGCCTACTTTGAATCTCTCATTAATATCTAATAATGTATTCACTACTGCTTCATGGGTGATCACAACACCCTTAGGATGTCCAGTACTTCCTGACGTATAGATAGCATAGGCTTTATCCTGCTGGCAGCCTTCTAACAGTTCTAAGGCGCCATCGTTATAGGTGGACAGGTTCTCTTTTTCATATAAATCCGGATGAATCATCAGCTTGATATCACTATGTTCCACGATATATTTTATTCTTTCCTCAGGATGTTCCGGATTCACAGGAATATAAGCATGGCCGGCTTTTAAAATACCCACCGTATTTACAATGGTCTCGATTCGTCTCTCTGCCCAAACTCCAATATAAGAATTGTGCGCATAGTTTTGTTCTGCTAAATAGCGAGCGACCTGATTGGATTTTCTCGCCAACTCGCCATAGGTCAATGTATCTTGTCCTAATTTGACTGCAATAGCATCTGGAGTCTTCTGGCATTGCT
>NZ_JBLTJB010000030.1:0-1238 GCF_053470005.1 Bacillus sp. N1(2025) | reverse complement strand
GGAATCACTATAATCAGCGACTACGGACTGGTGAATATTGGGCAAATGATTGATACAGTGTTCTATTTCTCCTAATTCGACACGATGTCCACGTATCTTTACTTGACTGTCTTTTCTTCCAAGGAAGTCTACATATCCTTCCCGACGCATCACACCATAATCACCTGTTTTGTACAGATACCCTAATCTATGGTTGATAAAGGCGGCCTTCGTCTTCTCTTCTTCATTGAGATAACCTACGGCGACTCCTTTTCCACCAATATGCAGTTCTCCTGGAACGCCTATCGGGCATTCCTCTCCCCATTCATCCAGTACATAAATTTGTTGATTTTTCAACGGATAGCCATAAGGGATACTTTTCCACTCCGGCTTCACTTCTGTGATTGGGAAATAGATGGACCATATAGTGCCTTCTGTTGCTCCACCTAACCCGATGACTTGTGCTTTTGGCATTCTTGTTTTGATTTTCTCCGGCAAACCAAGAGAAATCCAGTCTCCACTTAGCATCACCCTACGTAAGCGTTCTGCTGCAGATCTCTGCACTGTATCTTGTTTTGTATTCTCCAGATACATATCCATAATGGCCGGAACCGAGTTCCATATCGTGATTTCTTCTTCGATCATGATCTGATGAATGCTGGCCACATCTAAGAGATCGGGAATTAATACTAACTGGGCTCCACTAATGAGTGCTCCAAAAATATCATAGACAGATAAATCAAAGCTCATCGATGATAGGGCAATGATTTTATCTTCGCTGCCTACTTTGAATCTCTCATTAATATCTAATAGTGTATTCACTACTGCCTCATGGGTGATCACAACGCCCTTAGGCTGTCCAGTACTTCCTGACGTATAGATAGCATAGGCTCTATCCTGCTGGCAGCCTTCTAGCGATTCCAAGGCACCATCGTTATAGGTGGAAAGGTTCTCTTTTTCATATAAATCCGGATGAATCATGAGCTTGATATCACTATTTTCCACGATATATTCTATTCTTTCCTCAGGATGTTCCGGGTTCACAGGAATATAAGCATGGCCGGCTTTTAAAATAGCCACCGTATTTACAATGGTCTCGATTCGTCTCTCTGCCCAAACTCCAATATAAGAATTGTGCGCATAGTTTTGTTCTGCTAAATAACGAGCGACCTGATTGGATTTTCTCGCCAACTCGCCATAGGTCAATGTATCCTGTCCTAATTTGACTGCAATAGCATCTGGCGTCTTCTGACATTGCC